>JAQBTQ010000038.1 GCA_027624855.1 Bacteroidota bacterium | reverse complement strand
CCCGGTACCTTGCGGTACGCCGGTTTTCAAGACCGGTGCAATCGACCAACTCTGCCAAACCTCCAAAGACGATGCAAATTTACGGCTTTCCTTTTAAAGTTGTTACGTTAAAGGGAGTATTCGCATTTGATTGGATTCGAAATGATTACACCTCCAATTGAATGATAATAAATATTATGTTAAATAGTATTCAGATTGGAAAAGGGACCGAAGTCCCTTTCTCCAAATCGAATCGACAAGGCTTATTTCAACAAATCGCTCATTTTGAGCATCAAGTCATCTTGTCCTGTTCGTGCGTAAATGTCCCGAAGGGATCGAATCGTATCGATGTCTTCTGGATTTGATTCATGCGCAGCCTCTAGAAATGGACGCGCTTCCATGAATTTCGCTTTTGCGGCTTCTTCCAATTCCTTTTGTTTCGCACTTTCCGCTTTGGTCATTCGCGGCTTCCACATATCGTTGGCTTCATTGATGCCTGCTACAGCTTCATTGAAATACATGGCTCCCAAATTGTAATTCGCATCAAAATAGTTGGCGTCTAACTCCAAGGCCTTTAGATAAGCCTCTGCAGCCATTTCAGACTTACCAAGGTTGTCGTAAACGCTTCCCAAACTGAACCAAAGAATTTCATTCGTAGGATCTCCTTCTGCCGCGAGTTTGAGGTTGTTTTCAGCATGTTCGAAATCTTTTGCTTCAAGGTAGATGTTGAGTTCTTCAATGATCAAGCTTTGCTCACGCGGAAACAATTCTCGTGCAGCTTGCAATTCAATCAGTGCTTCTTCATCGCGATCCGCTTGCCTCAGCAAATTGGCCACAAACAAGTATACGTTAGGCACCTGGTAACCGTGGCCACCACAGGTCTTGTAGCGCGCTATAGCCAAATCAATATTGTTGGATTTCTCATAACAAAGTGCCGCATTGAAGATGGCCATTGTATCGACTACCTCGAACATGCCGGCTACTTCCGCGCTTAAGTCAAACTTGGCTGCCGCTGTTTCAAATTTCTCTTCGACGTAATCGTTGATTCCTTGGTTACCGGCTGTCGTTTGAACCAACCCCAATCCTGTGATGATTTCACGTTCGTAGCTGCCTTTAACATCCAATTCTTTCGCTTTGGTGTAAGACTCCATGGCGGTCCACAGCGCTTGAGGGTATTGAATAGATAAGACACTGTCGTTGGCAATGTTGAGGTAAATTTCTCCTCGGTAGCGCCACGTTTTGTCTTTAATAGCAGCTTTTTCAATCGTAATAGCTTCTTCGATGTAACCTGCTGCGGCGGAATAATCTCCCGATTTATTGGCGTTGTATGCAGATACTACTTGCTTTTGGCCAAGTGAGATGGTGGCTATAGCAGCAAATGCGACGGCGATAAAGTGTTTCATGAAATCCTGTGGTTTCTTCTTTAAAAGTTTCGGCAAAAGTAATGCCAGAAAAGGATTGCTTACTATTGTTCTTCGGCAGAAGTGCCGCTTTCGGTCGGTGATTGCGATTGATTTGATTCAGGAGAGATGCCCCCTTCTTCCTGAAGTAAATCCTCAACGTCGCTTTTCGGAACGCGACATACGGAGGCGATTTGGTCGTCTCCCCTCAGGGTGATTAGCCTCACTCCTTGAGTCGCACGTCCCATGACGCGTAATTCTTCGACACCCGTACGAATGGTGATTCCAGATCGGTTGATGATCATCAAGTCGTCGTCATCTGTAACATTGAGAATGCTGATGAGAGGGCCGGTTTTGTCTGTTACGCTCAGGGTTTTCACTCCCTTTCCACCGCGGTTTGTGATTCTGTAATCCTCGACCGCTGAACGTTTACCGTATCCATTTTCAGAAACGACCAATATTTCAGAATCGGAACCCCGAACGCAAACCATGCCAATGACTTCATCATCCGCGCTCTCCAATGTAACACCCTTTACTCCCATCGCGGTTCGGCCAACAGCACGTGCTGTACTCTCGTGAAATCGGATGGCTTTTCCAGACTTCTTTCCTATGATGATTTCGTTGTCTCCGTTGGTCAAGCGCGCCGTCAATAACTCGTCGTTTTCACGGATTGTGATGGCATTGATTCCATTCGATCTCGGACGTGAGTAGGCAGCAAGCGTAGTTTTCTTGATCAACCCTTGCCGTGTTGCCAAAACGACGAAGTTGTTGTTCGCGTAGGCTTCGTCCTTTAAATCTTGGACGGGAATGTAGGCGAGTACTTTATCATCTGATTCGATTTGAATCAGGTTTTGAATCGCACGACCTTTCGACGTTTTTGACCCTTCAGGAACCTCATAGATTCTCATCCAGAAACACCGGCCTTTTGCAGTGAAAATGAGCAACCAGTTGTGGTTTGTTGCCGTGAAGATGTGTTCCACGAAATCTTCGTCGCGCGTGGTCGCACCTTTGGATCCCACTCCTCCCCGACTCTGTGAACGATAATCCGCAAGTCGTGTGCGCTTGATATAGCCAGCGTGACTGATACTCACCACCACCTGCTCATCGGCAATCAAGTCTTCCATGCGAACGTCAGCGCTGCTGAACTCGATGTCACTGCGTCGTTCGTCTCCGTAACGCTCCTTGACGTCAATCAATTCAGCGGTGATGATCTCCATTCGGCGCTCCACCCTTGCCAAGATGTCTTCCAAGTCGGCAATGGTTGCGAGCAATTCTTCATATTCTGCTCGCAATTTATCACGCTCCAGGCCGGTGAGCTTTTGCAGTCGCATGTCCAAGATCGCCCGCGCCTGCAATTCTGACAATTCAAATTTGGACATCAAATTCGTGCGCGCTTCCTCTGGGGTGGCACTGGCACGAATCAATTCGATGACTTCGTCGAGGTTATCAATGGCGATGATGAGGCCTTGTAAAATGTGCGCTCTTTCCTGAGCTTTTCTGAGATCAAACTCCGTACGGCGCGTCACTACTTCGTGACGGTGCTCGACAAAATTTGAGATGAGCCCCTTCAAATTCAACAATTGTGGTCGGCCTTTGACCAAACAGATGTTGTTGACTGAAAATGAGCTTTGTAGAGCAGTGTACTTGTAAAGTTTATTCAAGACTACGGATGCCATGGCATCGCGCTTAATCTCATAAACTACGCGCATCCCTTTCCGATCCGACTCATCCCGAATTTCTGAAATACCTTCAATCTTCTTGTCGTTGACGAGTTCCGCAGTTTTGCGCACCATATCCGCCTTGTTGACGAGGTATGGGATTTCCTCCACGATGATGACTTCACGGCCTGTTTTCGTCTCTTCGATTCGCGCTCGCCCTCTTACGACAACACGTCCTCTGCCCGTATGGAAAGCCTCGTGAACACCTTCAACCCCGTGAATGATTCCACCCGTGGGGAAATCCGGAGCTTTCACGAATTCCATCAATTCGTCTACCGTGATGTCGGTATTTTGAATGTAGGCGATGGCACCATCTACAACTTCGCTTAAGTTGTGCGGTGGCATGTTCGTGGCCATCCCCACGGCAATACCGGAAGCTCCGTTGACCAGTAGATTTGGGATTTTGGCAGGAAGAACGGTGGGCTCTGAGAGGCTCTCATCGAAATTGGGTCGGAAGTCAACGGTTTCTTTTTCCAAATCATCCAACATCTCTTCGGCGACCTTTCGCAGCCGTGCCTCGGTGTAACGCATGGCGGCCGGGTTATCTCCGTCAATAGAACCGAAGTTTCCTTGGCCATCGACCATTGGATAACGCAAGGACCAGTCTTGTGCCATACGCACCATGGTGTCGTAAACAGAGCTGTCGCCATGAGGGTGGTATTTACCCAATACCTCACCAACAATTCTTGCGCTTTTCTTGTATGCCCTATTCGATAAAACGCCTAAATCCAACATTCCGTAGAGAACACGCCGGTGCACAGGCTTTAATCCGTCGCGTACATCTGGAAGCGCTCGCGATACAATGACCGACATCGAGTAATCGATGTAGGCCGACTTCATTTCATCTGCAATGTTGATCT
>JAQBTQ010000026.1 GCA_027624855.1 Bacteroidota bacterium | reverse complement strand
GGGGTTGCATTCGAGGATGCACGGGTGTGGTCTCGACGGTCCAGAGATTGGATGATTCTTGGTCTAACCAAGGATAGAGGTAGATCTTGAGGTCTCTACTAAACAAGATGCCGAATGCCTCTAGAATTCCTCCGTGTAGATCTCGATAAAACTTTTCATCGAATACCATGGAGAGAATGTTTGCTCCCATGATAACGCCCATACGCTTTTTGGTGTGCCGAGAAAAGAAATCGATGAGCTTGTAATATTTCTGGTAATTTGATATCAATACAGTTTGACCAATGGAGCATAAAACATCCGCACGATCCAGAAAATCTTGTTCGTCAATATCACCCTCAGCCGAAAGATTATTCAGCGTAATCTCAAAGAGAACTTGAATATCTTCCTCCTTGACCCTTGCCTCCTTACGGAATGCCTGAAGCCCTTTGGCAATCATGTCGATGCTGACTTTCGTCACAGGACGAAATGAACCTCTAATGGCCAAGATGTTCTTCTTGTAGAGGACATCAGCTGCTTGAAGGTTGCGGCCATCAGGAGAAAAGATGACGGCATCAGTCATTCCATTTTTCACCAATTGCAGGGATAGCAGTCGATTATCCACGGTCTCAAAATCGGGACCGTTCATCTGAACCATATCGATTTCAACCTGATCCCTAACCAAGTTGTCGTAGAGGGACTGAAGCAATTCTTTGGGCTTCTTGAAAAAGAAGAAGCATCCGTAAATCAAGTTAACGCCCAACATGCCCACCGTTTGGTGTTGCAATAATGCATCAGACTCGTGCAGTCGCGCATGCAGGATGACTTCATTGGGAGCCTGATCTGGCGAGGTCTGAAATTTCAAGCCAAACCATCCATGCCCTTGATTGGTCTTGTGGTAGTTAATGGTTGCTACCGTATTGGCAAAGGCGAAAAAGTGTTTTGAGCCATGTTCAGATCGATCCAAACGGTTCTCCATCAATGCATATTCATGCACCAACATTTTTTTGACCCGGCTCTCACAGACATAGCGACTATTCTCTTCCTCTCCATATATGGCGTCTGAAAAATCTTTGTCGTAGGCTGAGATTGTTTTCGCAATGGTTCCAGACGCACCACCAGCTCGAAAAAAGTGCCTTACAACTTCCTGACCAGCTCCGATTTCGGCAAATGTGCCATACAAATCCTGGTTCAAATTGATGCGAAGTGCCTTCTGTTTGGCTGAAAGTATGACGCGGTTTGAATCCAAAGCGGGTAGTGTTAGAACCTTCAATTTAAACAAATGTACGATGGGAACAGCGCGTACCTTTGTTCTATGAAGGTGGAATTTACATTTCTCGGAACGGGCACCTCGCAAGGTGTGCCCATCATCGCTTGCGATTGTGAGGTTTGTACAAGTTCCAATCCCAAAGATCAGCGGCTGAGAAGTTCTTTGTTGTTGCAGATTGATGGAAAAAACTTCATCATCGATACAGGTCCAGATTTTCGACAGCAATGCCTTCGGTCAGGAATTAAAACATTGGACGCCGTGGTATTCACCCATGAGCATAAGGATCATGTTGCTGGATTGGATGACATTCGCCCTTTCAACTTTAAAAGTGGGAACGATATGCCGGTCTTCGCTTCAAGTGCCGTGCAAAAGGCACTCGAAAGGGAGTTTCATTACATTTTTAAGGCTACATACCCTGGTGTTCCTCGGGTACAACTCAAGGCGATTTCAGATGATCCCTTTGAGGTCGAGGGAACCACATGGTGGCCACTCCCAATGTTCCACAAAGAATTACCGGTCTATGGTTTTAGGGTAGGAGGGTTGGCTTACATCACCGATGCAAATCAGTTTTCTGATTTGGCTTTGGATAGGTTAAGAGGAGTCGATGTATTGGTGTTGAATGCGCTAAGACAAGAGCCGCATTTGTCACATTTCACATTGGAGGAAGCATTGGATTGGTCTCAACGCATCGGAGCGCGGCAAACATTTTTCACGCACATCAGTCACCAGTTGGGTTTACACGATGCCGTTAATGCAATCCTCCCGCCTTATGCTTCACTCGCTCATGACGGCATGAGGGGCGTTTCAGTTGGAAAACCGCTCGCCTAATTTTGAAACCAGATCCATGACCATCCTCTTTTTAAGAATCATCTCGAGATTACCTTATTGGGCCTTGCATACGGCCGCAATGGGTTTGGCATGGTTTGCTCGAGTCGTTCTTGGTTATCGAAGAAAGGTCATTCAGCAAAACATCAAGAACAGCTTTCCAGACGAGAATACACATTGGTTAAAGAAGGTTGAGAAAGGTTATTATGGACATTTTGCGGACATCACAGTCGAATCGATAAAACATTTCACAATCTCTGATGCTACGGCAAGAGGCAGGATGAAGCATCGAAATGTTGAATTGTTTGAAAGGTATTTCGATCAAGGCCGAAGCGTATTGATTGCAGGAGGGCACCTCAATAATTGGGAACTGTATGCGATGAGCGCAAACCAGAGCCTTCCCCATGAAGTAATGGCGGTATATAAAAAGCTGTCAGAAGAAAAAATGGACGAAGCGGTGAGAGAGTCCCGAGAGCGTTTTGGATTAAAGATGGTGCGTACCATTGAAGCGCAAGACTGGATGGAACAGAACATTTTTTCTAATCCTCCAAAAGCCGTGGTCATGGGATTTGATCAGAGTCCAGCAGACCCCAAAAAATCATATTGGACGCATTTTTTAAATCAGGAAACAGCTTGGTACTTCGGGCTAGAGAAATGGGCGCGTGAGTTTGATTTACCTGTGATCTATGGGCACATTTACAAAGTGCGAAAGGGGCATTACGAAACGGTATATGAATTGGTCATAGATGATCCCAAAAGCGTTCAAAAGGGGGAGATTCTAAAGCGATGCATCGATTTATTGGAAAAAGATATTCGGAAGTACCCAACGCAATGGCTTTGGTCTCATAAACGCTGGAAGCATCAGCGCCCATCGGATATGCCGTTGAATGAAAGCTTGCAATTGGATGAATCATCTGTAATGCCATGAATGATTTTCCACTAGCAGAGCGAATGCGGCCTCGAACCCTGGAAGATTACCTTGGGCAAGGTCATTTGGTGGGGGAGCAGCAAGTGTTACGTCGTGCAATTCTGAATGGGCAAGTGCCTTCAATGATTTTGTGGGGACCTCCTGGAGTTGGAAAAACAACTTTAGCGAAAATCATCGCGAATCAATCGGGCGTTCCGTTCCATGAATTATCCGCAGTACAAAGTGGTGTCAAAGAGGTTCGAGAAGTTATCGCATCGGTCAAGCGATCAGGAATGTTTTCGGGTCGGGCCATTTTGTTCATCGATGAAATTCATCGGTTTTCAAAGTCGCAACAAGACAGCCTTCTCGGAGCAGTAGAACAAGGATTGATCACCTTGATTGGAGCCACTACTGAAAACCCATCTTTTGAAGTCATTTCCGCTCTACTCAGTAGGTGTCAAACATATGTTTTAGAGCCATTTAATTTTAATCAACTAAAGCAAATTGTAGAACGAGCAATTACCCAAGATTCATTGCTCAAAGGGCGAACCATTCAGGTGTTAGAATGGGAGGCATTGCTTAGGGTCAGTTCGGGTGATGCGCGCAGGCTATTGAATGCGGTGGAATTGCTGGTGGGACAGGCTGCAGAGGATCCGGTCCTTATTGATGATGAATCTGTGAATCAAGCGCTACTGACCGGTTCCATCCGGTTTGATAAAAAAGGTGACGTTCATTATGACCTTGCTTCGGCGATGATCAAGAGCATTCGTGGGAGCGATCCCAATGCAGCGATATACTACCTGGCCCGTATGATTGTCGGGGGAGAGGACCCGAAATTCATTGCTCGAAGGCTCATTATATCTGCATCCGAGGACATTGGTTTGGCGAACCCCACGGCATTGGTATTGGCCAATCAGACTTTCGCAGCAATCGAAAGAATAGGAATGCCCGAAGGGCGCATTCCATTGGCGCAATGCGTCATTTACCTCGCAGCATCAGACAAAAGCAACTCGGCTTATGAGGCAATTAATCGAGCTCTCAATGCCGTAAAGGATAGCGGAAATGTGGCTGTTCCTTTGCATTTGCGAAATGCCTCTACATCATTGATGAAGGAGCTGGGATATGGTCAGAATTATCAATACGACCATGGCAGTGATTCGAATTTTTCCGGACAAGAACTCATGCCTGATATCCTCCAAGGATCGGTGTTTTATGAACCAGGGACCAATGCGAAAGAGGAAACCTTTCGTCACGCTTTGCGAGTCAAGTGGAAAGAAAAGTACGGTTATTGACGACTCATCGTCCAGTGCGCACTGTATAAAGGCTGATTCTTGTTCAGCAATTGAAAAATATATTGACCGGATGTAAGGTTATGATCGAATTGTACCCATCCTTGATACCGGCCATTCATATCCTTCCATTCAGAGACCGAGCCTTGACGGAGCAGTTGACCTCCAGATGTAAACAGTTTCCATTCGGTTGGAGTGGAGTCGCTTTCCAGCAGCCATCGAAGTATTCCATCATTGCTTGGATTTGGAAAGATGAGGCCCGTTGTTGCTGCAGCATCCCATACCGTTGCCCCTTCTTGACTTAGGATTTCAAAGGCCAATCTGAAGTCTGGGATGCCATATCCCATGCTGTCGCTAGGTTGCAGAAAGTCCGACGAAGAAGAAATGATGGCCGAGCGTATTTCCGAGGCCGTGGCATCGGGAAAAGCTTGCCAAAGGCATGCAGCCGCGCCACAAACAATCGGCGATGAGAAACTAGTCCCATTGCCGTAACGAATCGTCGAATCAGCATGCGGATACGCTGCTTGCACACCCAAAGCCATGATTTCCGGCTTAATTCTACCGTCGGCAGTTGGACCCCAGCCACTGAAAGAAGCGTGATTTCCGTTTGCGTCGATTGCCCCAACCGTTAAAATGTCTTTCGCATCACCTGGAGCAGTAATTGCATGCCACTCGGTCGATCCGCTGTTCCCCGCACTCGTCACGCAAAGGATGCCTTTTTGAGCCGCCCATTGAGCTGCCTGACTGATCCTGCATGTGATGCCATCCAAATCCAAAACGGTGTGGTTCATGGTGGAATCATCAAAGGTGCTGTATCCCAAAGAGGTATTCATGAGGTCAACGCCCATGCTATCCGCATGTTCTGCTGCAGCGACCCAATAATCCTCTTCGATAAGGTATTCGCTATACGCATCCTCTGTTCGATACAAAACATAATGGGCATCGGGCGCTGTGCCTATGAGGGAGTCCTCCAAATGCCCCGCCATGGTTCCTAAAACAGCTGTCCCATGTCGATGATGAGCAAACAACCCTCCCTGGGATTGCATCGCATCCATCCCTTCCCAAATTCGATTTTGCTGCCAAGCGCGTTCAAAGATTGGAAGTGATTCGACATTTTCGAAACCGGCATCCAAGACAGCAATCATCATTCCTTGACCACGAAAACCCAAACCATGAAGCCAATTCGCATGAAGTTGCGATATGGGATTCCAACCCCCACCATATGCAGAGGTGTCATTTGCTGAAGCCCTGGTTGGCATGATCTCCATGATGGAAGGCCGATTTGGCTTGACACTTTGTACGCTGCGTATATCAATGACAGTGGGAAGGGCTAACAAGGACTGCACATCAAACGTTGAATCCTTGACCAAGATGGTTACAGCGTTAAACCATTTGCTTTTTAAGATGACTTGAATGGATTGGATGGAATCCAGCGAGGCTAGGTGACTTGGTGGAATGGGAAGATCGTGCGCTGTGATTGGAATGCCTTGGCGAGCTCTTCTTTCGAGGGCTTTTGGACTTAAAAATTCTTCTGGAGAATTTATTGAGAAAGGCGTCGAGAATCCTGCTGGCAATTCGGAATTGACCTTCCCTTCAAACTGGACCCAGTACCGGTCCGGTGCATTTTGAGCAACAATGCGAATTGGAGTGAATGAAAAAACTAAAAGTGAGACTGTTATTAGGAGTCGAACCCTCATTGCTTTCGGGTTGATTTCAACTCGCCATTCTCATACGTTTCGATGAGGTGCAATCTTCCATTCAAATCGTAGTGAAGCACTTCACCGTGTAATTTCCCCTCTTTGTATTCTCCTTGTCGTTTGATTTTGGTGCCTTGGAGAACCCTCTTGCGAATGGTTTCTCCTGATTTTCGATCAAGCTCCTCCTGAATGACCCATTTGCCCGTATCATGCCACTCCTTAAATGTGCCGGTTCTATTGCCCTCGACCACGGTAAATGTTTCTTTCGGCCGTTCATCAGGATAGGTCAATTCGAAGGTGCCATTCACATAAACTTCGTCAATGACTTTCCCTAATTCATATTGAATCTTCTTTTCAATTTGGCCATTTTCACCAAAGTACCCCCAGAATCCATTCATTTTTCCACTTTCGTAGGACCCCATGCTCTGAACGCGTCCGTTGGGGTAGAACTGTTTGCAAAACCCATGGAAATCACCATTTCGATAATTCAATTCATGAATCATCGTTCCTGATTCATCTCGTTTTGTCCAAACGCCGTCTTTTTTTCCATCCACATAGATTCCTTTTTCGAGGGATTGACTTTCACTGCCAAAGGTTTCAGTTGGACCATGCAGGGTATTTTGATTGTAATTTTCAACCAATCGCTTGATGCCATTTGGATCGAAATAATTCCATTCACCCTGCTTCAGCCTCAAGGGTTCGCCATTTTCGTCAAGTTGATTGCTTGTGACGTACATCCCTTCTGCTTGCACTGAGCCATCTGGTCGGTAATGTTTTGTGAATGATTTGCGGCCATTTTCAATGTGGTTGACCTCCGACATGATGTTTCCATCCTCGTAGAAAAAAGTAAATCCTCCCGTGGGTTGTCCGTCTTTGAATTGACCCTTGTAATAAAGATTTCCGTTCGACCAAACGCGAATCCAAAGACCATCTCGCTTGTTTTTGGAATTTTTCAAATTGTAGTCGACACCGGCGACCCCTTCAGGATAATTACCGCCATCTGGGGTTCCAGGTTGAGCAAACAATCCGTTTGAATAAAGGAAGAAGGTCAGCAGAAATGCCGTTCCAAATTGAAAAAGGTACTTTTTAGATGGAATCATGAAAACGAATTTACTACGATAACCGACGATTTTACCTTAATGGAACGTCAGGAATTGGACTTTTATGCTGTGTATGATGTGAAGGGACTTGGATTGTGTAATTTTGGCGTCCCGAACCCAAAAAAAATCATTGGAAAATGAAAGTCACAGTCGTAGGAGCAGGAAACGTAGGAGCAACATGTGCAAATGTATTGGCAACGCGAGAGGTTGCAAACGAAGTTGTATTGTTGGACATCAAGGATGGATTTGCTGAAGGAAAGGCCTTGGATATTTGGGAGACTGCACCCATCAATTTGTACGACACGCGCACAGTTGGGGCGACCAATGATTACGAAAAAACAGCCAATTCCGATGTTGTGGTTATTACGAGTGGATTGCCTCGCAAGCCTGGCATGAGCCGCGACGATTTGATCGCGACCAATTCAGGAATTGTAAAGAGTGTGACTGAATCCATTCTCGCCCATAGCCCGGATGCCATCATCATTGTGGTGTCCAATCCATTGGATGTGATGACTTATTGTGCTTATCTAACTGCAGGAAAGTCTTCAAGCAAGGTGATGGGCATGGCGGGTATTTTGGATACTGCGCGCTACAGGGCGTTTCTTGCGGAAGCGTTGGATTGCTCTCCCAAGGACATTCAGGCCGTGTTGATGGGCGGCCATGGAGATACCATGGTACCGCTTCCCCGTTACACCACCGTTGGTGGGATTCCCGTTACTGAATTGATTGACGCGGAAGCGTTGGATGCCATTGTAGAGAGAACCAAAAAAGGAGGGGGTGAAATCGTGAACCTCTTGGGGACTTCAGCTTGGTACGCTCCAGGTGCTGCTGCCGCGCAGATGGTTGAAGCCATCGTACGTGACCAAAAGCGAATTTTCCCAGTTTGCGCTTGGTTGCAAGGTGAATACGGAATTCATGACCTGTACCTCGGTGTGCCAGTGAAGCTTGGCCGAAATGGGATAGAAAAAATCATTGAGCTGGAGCTCAATGAAGACGAAAAGGCTTTACTGGCGGAGAGCGAAAAAGCAGTGCGAAGTGTAGCAGAGGTGCTGGATCGCATGAATGCCAATGGTTGATTGCTTATTGAGGCAATACCACCATTTTAGCAGAAAATAGGCGGTCTTCCACCTTCCAATGCATCAAGTAGATTCCTGCCGTTGCTGGGGCCTTAACGCGATTACCTTGATCAAATTTTAAGGGAATCATTCGGCCATTCAAATCGTACCATTGAACGAACTCAATGATGGACGAAGAACGGAGCTGAACCATTTGGTTGGTAACTACCGGATTTGGAAAGGCAGTTGGATGATGATTTGATTGGATTTCTGAATGGTGCATCGACAACCCTTGTAACCAGCGAATTCCACCGTTTTGAATGCCGACCAACATTTCAGGGATTCCATCCGCATTGATGTCGCCGAGTGCAGCTGCAGCTCGAAGTCCCATCATGGTAGGGTTCAATTGACCATCAATTTCTGGAAGTGCTGCTCCAAAATCATTGGGGTCAATCACTCCGAAATATTGCGCCTTGCCTAATTCATTTCCAACGACAACATGCACTCCGCTTCCATCTCGATAAAGAGCAGGGGTGGAATAACCATTGATTCCTAATGCGTTGTTGACTTGAATCGAAGCCCAGTTTTCGCCTATTTCGGCATCTGAATAAAGGCACCAAGAAGGATCGGGCGCTGAACTACATCTCAGGTAAAGGCTTAGCGTTCCATTTTTTTCGCCGATCACAAGGTCGAGTAAGCCATCTTCATTGACATCAATGAGTTGTGGCGTGGCGAATTGTCCTACATCAATCACTTCGCCAGAAACATCCGTGAGCCCAAGCGTCTCCATTTGCCAATCAGGCCAATTTCCAGGTCCAGAATCGTTCCTGTATACGTGAAGAAGTCCCAATTCGTCGCCTACGATGAGATCGATATCGCCATCTCCATCGATGTCTCCAGTTCCAGGAAACGCACTTTCAATGCCATTGATTGAAAAGTCAATCATTGACCAGGATTTCAATTCAAACAAAGGCATTTGAGCATCACCGATGTTTTCAAAGCCTGCTAGGCTCGTTGGAGTGGAATTCACTCCTTCATAACGCTCTTTGTTACCAACCAATAAATCTAAATCTCCATCTCCGTCTAGATCTGCCAAATGAGGAATGGCTCCTCGCCCCACATCGATGGTGCCATCCTGTATCCACCGTTCTGAATTCAATGCCCAAATTGGAGCATCAAGAGTTCCTTGATTTTCCCAAAGCTGTACGCACTGATCGTCATCGATTTCGAGCCCTGTATTTGGAGCAATCACCAAATCCCAGTCGCCGTCTGCATCATGGTCGATTGGGAATGCGGCGGGGAATCGCTGTAGCATCAATGAATCCGCAGGGCCCGCATGTGCAATCAAGGAAGGGAAAGCTTCATCCACCCAAGCCGTGCTGTCTTGTCCATCTGCCGCATCCTCTAAAAACAATGCGCTCATGGAAGGATAAGTCACATCCGATATGAGCAAGTCATGAAAATCAAATCCATCCAGCTGTAACGCTGTGATGGCACCCCCAGCATGAATGCCATCCCGCGCTGCAAAGTCCTCAATAGGGTTTGAGTCTTCAGCTGCTGGACGTCCTTCAGGGTCAACTACATTGAAACCACAGTTGTGTTCGTCCCCAATGAAAAGTGAATTGTCCTCTGACCCCTCGGAAAACATTCCATAGCAACGATTGGTGCAAATCAAATCCAATTCACAGGTCGATTGACCCGAGAATCGATATAGGGTGGTGCTGGTTTCGGTAAAACAAATGAAGTCCAAATCGCCATCCAAATCCACATCGAAGATTGCCGGCTTATCAATGGTTAAGCATACCACAGGAAGCATTTGAGCTCCTGCTCCAAAATCCCAGCTGGCCATTAGTGGGATGGCATAGGGTTCAAAGCTTGGAACCCCTGGTCCAGTCGAGACGTTGCGCCAGACGTGAATACCATTTTGGAATCCTGTAAAAAGGTCAGGCATTCCATCACAATCAAAATCACGAAGCAGGACCCAATTGGAGAGTTCTGGCCATCCTTGGCTCCATTCTGGTTGTTCAATCCATTGGCCATCTCCAGCATTTTCAAAAACCAAGATTCGATTTCCATCGCGATCAAAACTGAATAAATCTTGATCACCATCCCAATCCAAATCAATCATAGACCATTGGGTAGCGCTCATGCCACCTGTGAAAGGATGGGCTAATGTCACATCCTCCACAAGTACTTCCGCACCGTGGCTCAATTCCCAGTTCCATGGCACCTGCGATTGACTGGTGCCCCATGTGCAAACGGCCATGCCAAATATGATGATCCAATGAATCTTTTTCATGTGGGGAATTTCGTGATTAATGTGGATTTCTTAAACAACCTCTTTCTTCAGTGATATCGTGCTCTCCCGAAGTTTGTGACATGCGTTTTGAAAACACGGAATCCCATATGTGGGTTGCTTTGGGTTTTGCCATCCTAGGTTTTACAATTCCCCTTGCTGCTTATGGGAGTCATGGCTTGAATCCGAAAATGCAGGATCAATGGGCCACTGGAGTTGAATATTTGCGACTTGCAGGCATTGGAATAGCGTTGATGTCGCTAGTGCGTTTATCATGCAATATTGTTCTTCAAGCACGCTGGCCTGAGCGCTTGGTATTCATTGGGTGCCTGATGTTTTCGGGAATGCTCCTCGCTGAGTGCACACCTTTAGGAGAACTGTCGGTGATGCAATCGTTGGGATGGATCGCTCCGGGAGGGGCAATCCTAATGACCATTGGAATGCTGTTGTTTGGATTTGAATTATTTCGAAAAACCGCAATGAAACCTTCATCATAAAAAGCTTACTTTAGTCATGAGAAATGCAATGACCAATTCTCCAATGAAACACGTAGGAAACACCCCTTTTGACGCGTCTCTCGAGGCCGTCAATTTGGAAGGTGTGGGCAGAGCCCACTGGAACCTTCCCCCAGCCAAGCTTATTCTTCAGACCTTGTTGAGAGGAGAAGGGATTTTAACTGATTCTGGCGCAATAGCCATTTCAACAGGTGACTTCACAGGACGATCTCCGAAAGATCGTTTTATCGTGCAAGATGATACAACCCGCAAAATGGTTGATTGGGGAACGATCAACCAGCCGATGGGGTCAGATCAGTTCGATTTATTGCATCTTGACATCGCACATCACTTAAAGGGCAAGAGCGTTTTTGTTCGGGATGCGGCAGTCGGAGCCGATGAGACGACTCAAATCAAAACGCGCGTAATCACGGAAAAGGCGTGGGCAAATTTGTTCGTTCATAACATGTTCATCCGCATGCAAGATCAAGACGTGCTGGTGCCTAACCCTGAATGGACAGTCATTTGCGCTCCTTCATTTTTGGCGGATCCCAATCGCCATGGTTGTCGGCAATCCAATGTGACTGCCGTCGATTTTAGCAGGAAGATGATTTTAATCGCAGGTTCTGCCTATACAGGAGAGATTAAAAAGGGCATGTTTTCCGTCATGAATTTTGTGCTGCCCACCGTTCATGATGTGCTACCGATGCACTGCTCATCAAATGTTGATGCAGATGGGAATGTGGCGGTCTTTTTTGGATTATCGGGCACGGGTAAAACCACACTGAGCAGTGACGAAAATCGCGTACTGATTGGTGATGATGAACACGGTTGGGGTGAACAAGGTGTGTTCAATATGGAAGGAGGGTGCTATGCAAAAACCATCGATTTGGATGCGAACCGCGAGCCTCAAATTCATCAGGCCATTCGATTTGGTGCCATGCTCGAAAACATCGGTTTTGAACCCGATGGAGTAACGCCTAATTACGCTGATGCGACAATCACTCAGAACACGCGGGTGTCCTATCCCATACACCATATTCCAGGGGCTTCGAAAGAAGGTAAGGCAGGCCATCCAAAGGATATATTCTTTCTTACTTGTGACGCTTTCGGCGTGATTCCCCCGATTAGCCGCTTGGACGCAAGTCAAGCGATGTATCATTTCTTATCGGGATATACCGCAAAAGTTGCCGGAACTGAAGTCGGTGTAACGGAGCCACAAGCTACTTTTTCAGCTTGCTTTGGAGCGCCGTTCATGCCGTTGCGTCCAACAGATTATGCGGAAATGCTGGGTTCTCGGATGTTGAAACACGGAGTGAGAATTTGGCTGGTAAATACCGGTTGGACTGGTGGAGGATATGGTGTCGGTTCAAGAATGAAATTGGCTCATACCAGAAGCATGATTCAAGCAGCCATGAATGGCTCATTGGATCATGGGCCATCCTACAAAGACCCCATATTTGGGTTGAATTCTCCCATGGAATGCCCGGGGGTTCCGGATGAATTGATGCTTCCAAAATTGGCTTGGCAAGATGACATGGCATATGAAGCTGCAGCCAATAAACTAGCGGATTTGTTTGTGTCCAATTTTGAGCAATTTGAGCATGCAGCAACTCCAGCCATGATGGAGGGGTCCCCTGCTCGTGTTTGATTTTCCTTAGCCCATGCACTGGTGAGGAATACCATTGTTTCAAGGTAACTTTGTTTCATGCGGTATGTCTTTACGACCAAGATTGAACCGGTTCACACGTTGGATGCGGAGGAATCAAATCATGTGGTCCGTGTCTTACGAGCCAGAGCAGGTGAAGAATTTGCTTTGGTGGATGGTCAAGGCAGAAGGTATGTGGGCAAGTTGATCGATGCTGATAAGCGCAAGTGTGTTTTTAAAACCAGTCTCGATATTGAGGTGCCGCCGCATCCAGCGCCATTGACTTTGGTGATCGCACCAACGAAAAGTACCGATCGCTTTGAGTGGCTGCTTGAAAAAGCAATGGAATATGGTGTTCATCAAATTCAACCGGTATGGACTTCAAGAAGTGAACGAAAGAACGCCAAAATGGATCGTTGGCAACGCATCTTGATTAGTGCATTAAAGCAGTCCCAACAATTGTGGTTAACTGAGCTAGAACAGCCCATTTCTTGGAACGATTGGTTAGAAAATCACAAGGAGCAAGTGAGTCAAGGATTTATCGCACATTGTCTCGACCTTGAGAAAAGCCATTGGTTTGATGAAGTCCCAAGGGATGCGCCTTCATGGATCGCTATCGGTCCTGAAGGGGATTTCTCTCCAGAAGAAATAGAGCAAGCCCTCAAGCTAGGAGTGAAGCCTGTTTCTCTTGGCGAACAGCGGCTGCGGACTGAGACAGCGGCATTGGCGGCAATCCAAATGCACGGTTTGGCCCTACGCTAGTTCCGGGGCCTTAGGCATTGGACGCCAATAAGACACGTCATTGAAGAAATGGTTGCTATTGCCTTCTCCGGCCCAAAAATGGGCTCCGAATGCTGAACATTTTTCAGGGTCATTGACGAAGTAATTCTCGCAAAATCTCAGAACGATTACTTCGCGAATTTCAAACGCCAAATCTTTCCCTGGCAGAAATACTTTGTTGCCTTTGATGAACGCCAGAACACGTTGATCATCTTCTGGCAGCCTGTCATGGATTGAAATCCATTGGTCCTCGTTCATGAGCCTGTAAATTTTGGCTTTCGTTTTTCGAGAAAAGCTGCTACGCCCTCAGCATAGTCGTTGGTTTGTGAAGCAGCCATCTGCAAATCTCGCTCGGTTGTTAAATGCGTCGACAAATCTTGATCCCAACCAAGATTAAACGCTTTTTTCGTGAGCCCCAATCCTCTGGTGGGCATTTGAGCTAGTTTTTGAGCCAATTCTTCAATCGCTGAATCAAACGATTCGTCATCTACCGATTGATAAATCAATCCAATGGCTGCGGCCTCTTCAGAACTGAGTTTTTCTCCTAAAAATGTCAAGGCGGCAGCTCGTTGCATTCCAACCAATCTAGGGAGCATCCAGGTTCCTCCGCTATCCGGGATAAGGCCGATTTTCGAAAATGCTTGAATGAATGGTGCGGAGCGTTTTGCAATGGTCAAATCGCAAGCCAGCGCAATGTTCGCGCCTGCTCCAGCGGCCACGCCATTGACTGCTGCGATGACGGGTTTTTCCATTGAGCGGATCCTACGGATGCTCTCATTGTACGTTTGTTCTACAATGACTGTAAAATCGGGTGCATCGGGAGCTGTTACTTCTTTGAGGTCCTGTCCTGCACAGAAAGCCTTGCCCGCGCCAGTAATCACCACGCACCGCACATCGTTATCTGAAGACGCCTCATCCAAGGCAGATTGGAAAGCTTTACCCATGGCCTGATTAAAGCTGTTAAACACCTCCGGTCGATTGAGGATCAATGTGCGAATGTGATCAGCAGTGCTGATTTGGATGAATTCTTCCATCTGAGTGAGTTCCTAGGGTGCGATGACCAAAGGTATTCGCTTGTCATCGATGGCCAAAATGTATAGACCAGATTGTAAACCACTCAAATCAATGGATTGCGTATGTATGGCTGGATTGATTTGAAGCGCACGGACGTGTTGTCCAGTCAGCGAGTAGAGGTGCACATAACTGGAAAAGAATTGGCCTTGGATGGTGCAAAATGCGTCCGTTGGATTCGGAAAAACACGAACCATTTGGCTGTTTTCTTCAACGTTTGTGATGACCCAATTGAACGTTGCAAAGGCTTCACATCCGAGGCTGTCCACCACCCAAGCAGTAACCAAATCTCCTTCTACAAGGTTTTGGATGGCATCCGAACAATCACTGGAGGTTGAATAGGTCAAAGAGTCTCCCACACACAGATTTACATCATCCAACATCCAGGTGATGGTATAATCACCATTGGCTCCAGTGACATTTGCATAAGCGCCTTGGTCAAACGGGGTGACTTCCAACGCTAGGTCGCAGGGCAAACAAGCCGGCAGCGGAGGAGCGGGATCCAATTCCCAGACTCCCATGGGTTCGAGGTCGACACCATTAAACGCTGGAAATTGTGCTGGATAACGAACGCTTCGGAACAGCAGGTTGTCGTTCATGCCCAGCTCAGTTCCCTGCGAAACGGGGGAGCCCGCTTGAATGGGTACCCTGTAGTACCACGCTGTATCTCCCGAGGGGGTAAATTCGAAAATTTCGCCCGTACGTCCGCCTAAAACGAGGTTATTTCCATTGGGCAGTCGTTCAAAGTTGGATAGTCCGCTGCTAAAGAAATCGGTCGGGGTTGGTGCCGTCCAAGTCCAATCAAATTCCTCGGGTGCATAGCTGCCATTTTCAATGGTCGTGTACATTTCGTTGGCTTCATCCCAAGCGGGGTTTATCAAATGAACGCTCGAATAAGGACCTGTTTGGCCAGGATTTCGATTATTGAAAACGCCGATTTTACCAAAATCGGGAGATCCTTGGTGGTAGGGCGCATCCAACCAGGTTGCAGCATGTTGATAATGCAGCTGTTGGTCTTCACTTGTGCCCATTCCAAAAGCTTCAGGGTTTCCCCATCGCCAGACCAGTCCATTTTCTGGGGCATTCTTATTGATGATCCAAATTTCATCGAATGTCGGTACGCTCACCATGATTTGATTCAAACCCGGGTGATAATCAATGCTGTTCATATGAAGCCAGTCCGGAGCGACCACGCTAGGCGTTCCAAAATTGACATTGACTTTGTTTGGGGCTTCGCTGACGACTCCAAAGTTGGTTTTGGTTGAATCAAAATCCTGGACTAAGTGATCCCATACGCGCCATTCCCAGATGACATCGGCTCCACCTGATGCATTGGGTTGCAATTCGATGATGCGTTCGCTCCAGATTTCCCCTCCTTCGAGCAATCCCGGGTTGCGTCCAGCGTCAACCGCAGCCAAAGAGTCAATTCTTTCCCAAGCAATGGCCAAAATGGTTCCGGTATTGGTGAGCGTAAAATCATGATGTAACCTTCCCGTCGAGTCATTCAGTTCATAGCTCCATTGGACTTCATTGTCCCAAGTTCTTCCCTCGATCACGGCCCCACCGCCTCCAGCCCAAAGCGGATCATTCTGAAAAAAGGCAGATCGATGAGACCAAACCAATCCTCCATTTGGAGTGAGGTAAGCACTGTTTCCAGGTCTTCTTAGAGAGTCGTTTTCCCAAATATGGACGATTTCTCCGCACGCATTGATTAACCGTGCATGAGGTTGATTATGAGGATAGATGAGGGTGTACCCTTCTGAATACAACTCAGGGTTGTAAGCAATGGTCCCAACGGTATTTGGCTGCGCAAAAGCGGCTTGAAAGGTCACCACGAATAGAGCGGTGGGAAAGAATCGTAGAAGCTTCATTTGATGATAATCTTGATCGGTGGCAAAGGGCTTGTTTGCGATGATGTCCGTGAGTCATTGATGATGCCAAGATAAATACCTGATGGCCAATTTTGGACTTTCAAAGTAATAAGCTGGGAGACTGCTGCGCGAGCTTGTTCTTGTCCTTGAGCGTTGTACACAATCAGTTCCGATGCATCGGGGTGAATCGCAGGGATTTCAATATGAACAAGGTCTTTTGCCGGGTTAGGCCAAGTTTTGATGGAAAGTGGCGTGCCGGATTCTTCCGTGATATCAAGGTCTTCAGGACAAAATGATAAATCAGGGAAGAGTTCAAGAGGAGCTGAAGGAGTGAGGTCGCGTCCAGCGAGTCCAGGGTGACCTAGAGCAACGTACTTTGCCCTGAAGACACTGTTTTGAATCGGATTATCACCTTGGTTCAATGGCCCTGTTGAGGTCATGGGATTGAAATACTCCCAAAGCTCATTGCCATACTGGTCAACTTCAAAGAAGTGGCCTTGCATTCCTTCGCAAACGAGGTGATGTGAGCCATCAATCCAATCATAACCAGAAATTTTCGCAGAATAGAAGTCAAGATCGGGTTCTTCAGGGAATGTCCATATTGGAAAAGGAGGTAAAAACTGGCCGTCTTGGACGTCTAAGTAATGACCATCTTCGTCCAATGGGAGTTCGATTTGATGAATGGTACTGTATTCCCCATCTGGCCGTTGAAGCCCATTATTAAACACGCTGATTCCTTTGCCCGATTCGAGATCAATGAACTGTGCGTCATGTTGACCAAAGAGTTGCTTGTTCGCTTCATCACCGACGCCATAAGCCGCTGGATTTCCCCATCTCCATAGGATATCTCCACCGATGCCATGCTGTCCTCCAACGTTCGAGTGTGCCTCTTCCATCGTGGTGCTGTGATCAATGACCCAGATTTCACTCCAATTCCGGCTGCTCAACACGATCTCATCGCGCTCCTCGTCGTAGTCAATGCTGTTCACGTGAAGCCAATCAAAAGCTTCACTTTGTCCAATTCCAGGTCCGAAAATCTCAGCTACCGCTTCGAAATTGACATCAAATCTCGTTGGATGATCCGCGGGATTCCCGAAATTTTCAAGCAACGAATCTGTGTCTTGAATGAGGTGTTCCCATGGGCTCCAAGACCAAACAATTTCACTCCCGTTAGTTGGTAAAGGAGCCAATTCAACGATTCGAGTCACCCACACTTCCTCCGGCGTCAATTCTGGCCTCCTTCCTCTTTCAATTGCTTCTTCTGCAGTGTGCTTTTCCCAAAGTATGGTGAGTATGTTTCCATTGGGCAAGTATGCCAAGTCATGATGCTGATGAAATTCCGCTGAAGCCAGCGTGTCTGACCAAATCAAGTTTCCATCCCAATCATATCGCTCAATCATTCCTCCAACACCCCCGCCTACGAAAGCCCCACTTAAGACTTTTCTAGTGCGCAACAAATCTCCGTTGTCGAGCAAGTAACAACTCAATCCAGGTCGTTCTTCACTGATCCATTCATTGATTAATTGTCCGCAACGATCAATTAAGAAGGTGCGGGTGGATCCACTTGGAGCAAATAGAACATAACCAGGCGCAACATCTTCAGAATAGAATGTTGTTCCTACCGTGTTTTGGGCTTTAGCGCAAGGTGAAAACGCAATTTGAAAGGCGACGTAAACTGTGAAAAAAGCTATGCAATTTCTGACCATACGCTGTTTTTTTGTTTGTCGTCTATGAAGCTCGCTTCGAATGCCCATTTCGTGCATTGTTTCAATTGGTCGATGGTTATGTTTTGATGTGCAGCGAGCAGAACGAATTCATTTGAAAGATCGGTGCACATGATGCCTGGGTCATCGGTGTTGATTGTTGTATAGACGCCTTTTTCATACAAATGGTTGAATGGGTGTTCGCTGATGGACAAGCAAGCTCCGGTTAACCAATTGCTCGTGGGGCAGAGTTCCAGAGGGATGCCGCGATCAACCAACAACTTCACTATGGCGTCATCTTCAATGGCTTGTAATCCATGTCCAATCCGATCCGCTCCCATCCTTTCTATGGCCGTTCTGATGTTTTTTGAAATTCCGGGAATTTTGGGTTCACCCGCATGAACAGTGATTCCTAACCCAGCATTTTTAGCTCGTTGAAACAACGGAATGAATGGTTCAGGATCGAAATCAACTTCATTGTCAGCCAAATCAAGCGCAAGAAATCGGTTGCGATGGTTCAGCGCGAAATCGACCCAACTGGCATTTTCCTCCACAGATTTTGTTCGCTGCAAAATACAAATGAGCCCTACTGCAATGGGGTACATGCTTTCGGCGCGGTCAATTCCACGATGAATGGCCTCTTGTAATTCATCTGGACTGATGTGCTTGTGTTTGTCCAGCAAAAAACTTGGAGCGTAGCGCAGCTCCAAAATGCGCACATTAGAAGTTTTGTACATGTCTTCACACACCTCAAAAGCCACCCGCTCGATGCATTCAACGGAATCAAGAACATCTCGCGTATTGAGAAATTTATGCAATACAGAAGGCAATTCTCCCATAGGTTCTTCAATGAGAAACGCTTGCGAAAAATTTCTGGATTCCTGCACCTGAAAACCTCTTGCAAGGGCAAATTCCTGCAGGGTACTTTGCCGAATGGCCAATTCGAGGTGACAATGCAACTCGACTTTTGGTAAAGCCTTTATTTCGTTTGCAAGGGAGGGGATGTTCATGCAGCAAAGGTATGGGGTTGAGAAAGGACACTTTGCTATTTTTGCATGATGGCAGTGGAAATCAAAAACAAGAAGGCATCATACACCTATTTCTTGACGGATCATTTCACTGCAGGAATTCAGTTGATCGGTTCAGAAATCAAATCGATTCGACAAGGCAAAGCGAGCATTGGGGAGTCTTACTGTCGTTTTGTAAAAGGAGAGTTCTTTGTATTCAACTTGTACATCGCTGAATATGCAAATGCAGGATACGTTCCGCATGAAACCCGAAGGCCAAGGAAGTTGCTCCTTCAAAAAACCGAATTGAAAAAACTGGAGCGGCGATTGAAGGATGTGGGTGTTACGGTTGTACCCACGAGGATGTACATAGCAGCGAGTGGATATGCGAAATTGGATGTGTCGGTCGCAAAAGGCAAAAAGCTCCACGATAAACGCACGTCAATCAAAGAAAAAGACCAGGCGCGGGACCTGGATCGGCAATCATAACTTGGCCACTGAAGAAGTGGTGACCCGATAACTTTCGTTGAATGCTTCCCAATCCCATAGAAAATTGGACATGAGCACTTTTAAATCCCGTTGAATATTGGGTTCGGGAGTATTCATATTGCTGAAGTACTCTTCTTGAAACTCATTCAATCGGTATTTATAAAAAATAGCACGAGTCATTGCCAGAACCACATTCTTGGATGGTTGATTGATTTGCTTCATGAACGACCGATAAGTTTTCACTTTACGAGTGAAAACTTCTGGTGTGATGTGCAATGATTTCGCGAATTTTGAGCAAATGTGCTGGATGATTTGCCGATCGGTGCCACTATCAAAATGCTTGGGAATCATTTGAAGGTTGGCTGACACTACAATCATGAGGAACCGACCATAATCCTCAGTGTCCAGCCCGGGACATTGAATAAATAAGGGGTGCTCATTTAGGAATGAGGCCACCTCTGGCCATCCATGTTCTACAGATTCGAATGTTGTTGAAACGAATAACGACGCCACCTGTTCTTCGGTGAGTTTTTGCTTCGTCATCCAACTAAAAAGCCCCAGATACTTCATCGTTGGGAATCAAATCTAAACAGCACTACCAAGCGTCGAAAGGGGCGGTTGCTTGTGGCTATCAACATATTTTTCCACATTCATCAACGCGAATGACCTTACTTTTGCGGCATGTACCGGCATTTCAAGTCATTGATTTTCAAATTAGAGCCCGAGAAAGCCCACGAATGGACCATGAGGGTTTGGACGATTATTTGCGGTATTCCAGGCGTTTCTCATTTGCTCAGACGGCATTTTACGGTGGCCGATGCCCGTTTAGCTGTTGAGGTGGCGGGACTAACGTTTCCAAATCCAGTCGGATTGGCAGCTGGATTTGACAAGGACGCACGCTGGCTAAAGGAAATGCAAACGTTGGGGTTTGGTTTTGTGGAGATTGGGACCGTTACGCCTGTTCCTCAGGCGGGAAATCCTCAGCCGAGGCTGTTTCGATTGCCTCAGGATCGCGGGATCATCAATAGGATGGGATTCAATAATGAAGGAATGCATGCTGCTGCTGCAAGGTTGCGGAGTCGTCCAAAGGGGTTACTGGTGGGTGGAAACATCGGCAAGAACAAAATGACGCCCAATGAACATGCAGATGCGGACTACTTGAAGTGCTTTCAAATCCTTCATCCGCACGTTGACTATTTCGTTGTCAACGTGAGTTCACCCAATACCCCAGGATTGCGCGAGCTACAGTCAAAAGGACCGCTCAAGCGAATCCTCGATTTGCTGATGAAGGAGAACGCATCCTTGACAGCAAGTCGTCCCATTTTTCTGAAAATTGCTCCTGATTTGACCTCTGAACAATTGGATGAAATTGTTCTTTTGGTTCAAGAAACGGGCATTGCTGGGGTCATTGCCACAAATACCACAATCAGTCGACAAGGGCTTACGGCAGAGGAGGATTTAATCGCCTCAATGGGAGCAGGAGGATTGAGTGGTGTTCCAATTCGGGATCGGTCGACCGAAGTAATCCGTCACTTGCATCAAAAATCGAAAGGCACTTTCCCAATCATAGGCGTGGGAGGAATACTCAATGGATCAGATGCACAAGAAAAGCTGGAAGCCGGAGCGAGTTTGGTTCAAGTATACTCTGGTTTAATCTACGAGGGTCCGACGATGGTCAAGCGCATCAATGAAAAATTATTGGATGCAATGCAGGATTCAACGGAGGTTTAACCCCAAAGAAGTTCTAGTGAAGGTGCGAGGTTTCGGGCTCTGATGCCTTTTTCAGTTGCTTGCAAAGTGCAGCAGGCATTTTGAGCATCATGCTCAAAGAATAAAATCCAATTTTCTTTTTCTGCCTTCGTGAGCAGTTCAACTTTCTCTTCCATCGTCAGCAGAGGACGCGTGTCGTAACCAATGACCCAAGCAGTCGGCAAATGAGCAACAGAAGGAGTCAAGTCGGCCATGTACGCCACCTTCGTTCCTTTGAATTCAACGATTGGAAGCATTTGGCTTTCCGTATGCCCGTCTGCAAAGAAAATTTCCAATCCGGGGAATTTGGATGAAATGGGGTTGTGATTCCATCGTCCAGATCGTTCAATGAAATTCAGTTGTCCACTTTCTTCGAGCGGGAGGAGGTTTTCGGTCAAGAAAGAAGCGCGTTCCCGACTGTTTGGGTTGATCGCCCAGTCCCAATGAGGCTGGCATGTCCAGTATTGTGCATTGGGAAAGGCCGGCCGAAGCTGACCCATTGAATTGCGTTCTACAGCGCCTCCAACATGATCAAAATGCAAATGGGTGAGGAGAACGTCCGTGATATCATCACGCGAAAATCCGCTTCGTTCCAATTCGCTATCCATCGAAGTTGGCCCATGGAGATGATAATGCTGGAAAAATTTCTCTGACTGTTTATTGCCGATGCCCGTATCAATCAGTAGCAGGTGATCTCCGTCTTCTATCAATAAGCAGCGCATTGCCCAGGTGCACAGGTTATTGGAATCGGGGGTGATGTGTTTTTGCCACAAGACTTTTGGGACCACCCCAAACATGGCGCCTCCATCCAATTTAAAATTCCCGGTGTGAATCGAATGCAATTGCATAATCTCGAGCTATTAAAATGAAGGTAAAAGCATGATGGAAGCCATGAGGACCATCAATAAATCTTCAATGATTGTTACTGAACTCATCGGCAAATTGAATACGGTACCCAAGCAAGCACACTGAATTGACTTTTTCTGGCTTACGGCTTGAATCACCCCGATGGCGCTGAAGCCCATGAGCATTACCGTAATTAAGGCCACTTCAAATGTGCCTCCCAAGAATAGCCAGGCCAATCCGAGCCCTAGCTCGAAGAATGGATAGACGAATCCATAAATCGGAAGGATGCGCGCGAGGAGGTCATAGCTCCGATATGAATTTGCAAATCCACGGATGTCGAGGAATTTGAAAAACGAAAAGACGATGAAAAATCCACCCATGAAGTATTCCATCCATTTGTTCAAACCTTCTCCCGATTGCAGTGTTGCAATACTCGACAAAAGGACCAGGAAGGCACCAATCAAAAGCAGTGGCCAGTAAGTTTTTAGGGGGTTTGGCTTGCGTTCGGCTTGATCCATTTCCTTCGCCGCATATTTTGGGTGTTCAGCGAGTATAGACTGGATTTCACTTAATTGAACAGGTCGGCTAGCTTGGAGCTCAACTTTTTTAGTTTCCAGCTCAATGGAGACGGACTCGACATCACGAATCGAATGAATTAAATGAGACACTTTCGCCACGCAACCGGCGCAGGTCATCCCTTCAATTTGGAAGGATTTCTTCATAGGACGAAGTTCGTTGTTTTACCGTGAAAGACGTTGGATTGCAACGTATTTTTGCACTCCAAAGCCTACTGTTTCTATGGAATTGAATGAACTCACAGCTGTTTCACCGGTCGATGGTCGATACCGTGGAAAAAGTGTTCAGCTCGCCTCGTACCTTTCTGAATGGGGATTGATGAAATACCGCTTGAAGGTGGAGGTGGAGTACTTCATTGCCCTGTTTCATTACCTTGAATTGGGAAAAGAGGCTGGGTCTGAATTAAATGAAGAGGCCCTTCGAGCAATCTACCAGGACTTTTCTGAAGCAGATGCTGCTGCCATCAAAGCGACAGAGCGGGTCACAAATCACGATGTCAAGGCAGTTGAATATTTCTTGAAATCGAAGTTTGATGGATTGGGTTTAGCGACTGTTGAGGAATTCGTTCATTTTGGACTGACTTCCCAAGACGTGAATAATACGGCCATTCCGCTGTCTCTTATGGATGCCACGAATGAGGTGCTTTTGCCGATGCTCGAGAAAATCAGGCAGATTTTGGTGCTTCAAGCGAGGGAATGGAAAACCATACCGATGCTTGCGCGCACCCATGGTCAACCAGCTTCTCCCGTGACATTAGGAAAGGAATGGGCAGTCTTTGTGAATCGTTTGGATGAACAATTGATTCAATTGAGATCAATACGATACGCCGCCAAATTTGGTGGGGCAACAGGGCAATTCAACGCACATGTCGCGGCCTATCCAGACCGCGACTGGATGCTCTTTGGCAATCAATTTGTCGAGCATGTCCTCGGACTAAAACGCAGCAAAATCACCACCCAAATCGAGCACTATGATCATTTGGCAGCTTGGTGCGATGCAGTGCGAAGAATCCATGTGATTTTGATGGATTTTTCGAAAGATGTTTGGGCTTACATCAGCATGGATTACTTCAAGCAAAAGATTAAAGCAGGAGAGGTGGGGAGTTCGGCGATGCCGCACAAAGTGAATCCGATCGATTTTGAAAATGCAGAAGGAAATTGGGGAGTTGCAAATGCCTTATTGAACCATTTTTCCGAAAAACTTCCGGTCAGTCGATTGCAACGAGACCTGACGGATTCTACGGTCCTGCGCAACTTAGGCGTGCCCCTTGGCCATAGTTTGATAGCCTTACAATCTTTAGAAAAGGGCTTGAATAAATTGCTTCTGAATCGCGCGAAAATCGATCTTGATTTAGCAGAGAATTGGGCGGTAGTTGCTGAGGCCATTCAGACCATTCTCAGGAGAGAAGGATTTCCCAAACCCTATGAGGCTTTGAAATCACTGACTCGTCAAAATGAAGAAATCAATCGCGAGACCATCGCTCGATTCATTGACGAGCTGGAAATTCAGGAATCGGTAAAAATTGAATTGCGCCAATTATCTCCGGAAACGTACATTGGTCTATCCACCGAATTGGTGGATTCTTTGAAGGATCATTGACGTGAAACGAATTGCTGAACTGTTCTCATACCTAAAGCCTTACAGGGGCAATCTGTTATTGAACATTTTGTGCAATGTGCTGAATGCATTTCTGTCATTGTTCACTTTTTTGAGTGTCGTTCCCTTCCTTCGGATCTTATTCCAAGGAGGTGCAAATTCAGAGGAGCAAGCAATTCCTGAGACGGAGATAGAGCGCTGGAGTTCAATATTTGATGCATATGTGCAGGAGGTGGGGGCCGCACAGGCATTGATTTGGATTTGTGTAGGCATCGTTGGCATCACGGTCCTCAAAAATGCTGTAGTATATCTCGGGTTGTATTCATTGGCGACCATTCGTACCGGAGTGAGTCGGGACTTGAGGCAAGCGGTGTACTCAAAGTTGATGCGGTTGCCTATGAATTGGTTTACAGAAGCCAGAAAAGGGGATGCAATCAGTCGAATGACGAATGATTTGATGGAAATCGAGTTCAGCATCATCGGGACCGTTGAAATTCTTTTCAAATCGCCAATCGCGCTTCTCGTGTCGCTTGGGACGCTATTTTATTTGAGCTGGGAGCTGACCATTTTTTCGGTCTTGTTTCTACCCTTGAGTGGATATTTAATCAGTCGAATTGCGAAAAGTCTCAAGCATGCAGCAAGGAGGGGCAAAGAAGAACTCGGTGGCTTGATCTCGATTTTGGAGGAGACATTGGCGGGTATTCGAGTGGTCAAGGCGTTTCATGCTGAAGAAAAATTCCAAAGGCGTTTTGCGGCGTCCAATGAGCGGTTCTTTCACTTAATGAGACGGCTTTATAAACGGGAATATTTGTCCTCACCAGTCTCTGAAACTGTCTCACTGAGCGTCATGGCGGTCTTGTTATGGTTTGGAGGGAACCTGGTGTTGAAAGGAGAGAGTGGTTTGTCAGGGGACTGGTTCATTGGGTATTTGGTGGTGTTTTCTCAATTGATTCCTCCGGCGAGAGCCATAAGCGATGGTTGGTTTCGAATCCAGAAGGGCAGCGCATCGCTCGAAAGAGTCGAGGAAATATTGAATGCAGAGGAATTAAGAAATGAAGGCAATCAAAAGGTAGCAGCCCTATCAGATTCGATCCGATTTGAAAAAGTGAATTTTGGATACACGGATGAATTGGTTCTAAAAGATTTGTCATTTACCGTAGAAAAGGGTCAAACCGTCGCGTTGGTTGGACCCAGCGGCTCGGGAAAGACAACACTGATCAATTTGTTGGCTCGGTTTTATCGTCCGCAGCAAGGACACATATTATGGGATGGAATCGACATCGAATCTTTTGATTTGATGTCGTTTCGCAAACAATTGGGGCTGGTTACCCAGGAATCCATGCTGTTCAACACCACCATCGCCCAAAACATAAACTTGGGTGATTCATTCGACGGTGCGCAGCTCGAAAAGTTAGAAGCCGCTGCAGAAGCTGCGAATGCAGTAGAATTCATATCAACCATGGATGGTGCATGGGAAAGTGGAGTAGGCGATGGAGGTGGCAGATTAAGTGGTGGGCAGCGTCAAAGAATTAGCATTGCTCGCGCACTTTACAAGGATCCTCCATTGCTGCTGCTGGACGAAGCCACTTCAGCGTTGGATACAGAGTCGGAGGTCAAGGTGCAGGAAGCCATCGGTCGATTGATGGAAGGGAGGACGTCTGTAGTCGTTGCTCACCGACTAAGTACAGTGCGCAATGCGGATGTTATTTTGGTCCTGGACCAGGGACAAATTGCTGAGCAAGGGACGCATGACGAGCTCATGCATCGGAAGGGCCTGTATCACCGTCTGGTGACAATGCAGAATTTGCAGGATTGATGATGCGGAAAAAATCAAGATTTGGGGCAATCTTGGGAAATCGGTGCCCGAGATGTTTCCAAGGTAAATTATTCAGCAGCAGGGCATATCAGTTGAATAAGGCTGCCGAGATGCACAAAAATTGCCAGGTTTGCAATGAAGATTTTGAAAGAGAACCAGGATTCTATTTTGGGGCTGCTTACGTTTCTTATGCATTGACCGTAGCCTTGTGGATTGCGGTTCTTGTGGCGTTGATCTGCTTCGATTGGTGGGGATGGATATCATTCAGTTTTTTCGAAGATGTCTCCTTGTTTTTAATATGCGGTATAGGAGTTTTGCTGATCTTGATGCCAATTATTCTTCGGCTTAGCCGATCCATCTGGATCAATATGTTCACCAAGCAAAACGAAAGTGATTAAAAAATCAAAGGGGCCCCTCCGTTGAGGGACCCCTTCTCACCAAATCGCCTGATTCATTACGCTCTATTCGAGCGTGGCAAAACCAAAACCTACCTGCTAATACGGGAGGTATTCTTTTTTGGTTTCAGAATTTTGAAAAAAAATCAGATAAATATTTTAACTATCTGATAATGAGCATTTTAAAATGTCATTTTTTTTTGGACATTTCTTCGTTTTGAACACGAATACTCTCCTTATGGACCTGTTCGAGGTACGTTGCAATGAACTCTGGCCCTAGACCAGCATCTTTTGCCCATTGGCCTCTTGTCTTGAAAACTTCTTTCCAACGCTTCATTTGAAGGATGGTCATGCTATGGTCTCTTTTGTACCGGCCAATTTCACGAGCCAACTGCATCCGTGCGTTGAGTAATTCAATGACTTGCTCATCTATTGAGTCCATCTGTAACCTGAGGCTATCCAAGTTTTCAGTATGAATCGCCTCAGTTTGCAAATTCCGAATGGTCAATGAGTTCAACAATTCGGATAAGGCGTCCGGCGAAAGCTGTTGGTTCGCGTCACTCAAAGCCAATTCAGGGTCGATGTGTGATTCGATCATTAGTCCGTGCATTCCAAGATCCATGGCTTTTTGAGCAACCGATGGAATCAGGTCTCGCTTGCCAGCGATATGGCTTGGATCGCAAATCACTTTGAGATTGGGCATGGCCATCTGAAGCGCAATTGCAATTTCCCACATAGGTGCATTGCGAAACTCCGTTTTTCCATAGCGACTAAATCCCCTGTGTATTGCCCAAACAGGTCCTTTGGTAGCGCTTTGGATTCGTTCAATTGCCCCAATCCAAAGAGACAAATCAGCATGCATTGGATTTTTAACGAAGACTGGAATGTCCAAACCGCGTGTGGCTTCAGCGATTTCTTGCACAGCAAACGGGCTGACGGTTGTTCGAGCTCCTACCCAGAGCACGTCAATTCCTTTATCTAGACAAGCTTCGACATGCTGCGCATTGGCAACTTCTGTGCAGACTGGAAGTCCAGTGGCTTGTTTTGCTTCGATCAGCCAGTCCAATGCTTCTATTCCTCTTCCCTCGAAACTATTGGGTCGGGTCCGAGGTTTCCAAACACCAGCTCGCATCAAATGAACTCCTTTTTCTCTAAGTGCTTGAGCTGTTTGCAAAACCTGGGTTTGGGATTCTGCGCTGCAGGGTCCACTAATAATGAATGGGCGAGTCGTCTCGGACAAAATTTCTTTTGCCGGCATTCCATTGGGTATGTTGCTACTTACCACTAAACAAAGATACTGATGATAAAAGCTGGGTATTCAATTGAACCAGAATTATTCCTTGTAGTTCAGGCGCAGCATCATGACCAGCAGAAATCTTGAGATGGAATGAAAAAAAGCCCTGGTTTTCCAAAGCTTTCAGTACCCGGAACTGGACTCGAACCAGCACGCCCGAAGGCACAGCCGCCTGAAGACTGCGCGTCTACCAA
>JAQBTQ010000037.1 GCA_027624855.1 Bacteroidota bacterium | reverse complement strand
ATGCATCCCAGTCCACAACGAATGGCATGCCAACGACCACGGGTGCTTTTCAAATCGGTACAGACGGAAGTGATTTTTGGTTGGGGGTACTCGCTCCTGAGGCAGCGGACTTGACATACGGAACCTATTTCGGAGGCCCGTTCTCCAATGAACACGTTGACGGAGGCACTTCGAGATTTGATAAAAACGGAACAGTTTATCAGGCGGTCTGCGCTGGGTGTGGGGGATGGGATGATTTCCCGACAACCATTGGAGCTTGGTCAGGAACAAACAATTCGACCAATTGCAATTTGGGGGTATTCAAATTCAACCTCGGTTCATTGGTAGCGGACATCACGATCGATGCTCCTGATGTGATTTGTGCGGGCGAACCCATTCAATTCATCAACAATTCCATTGGAGGAACGAATTACGAGTGGTCCTTTGGGGATTTGAACTCCAGCGATGAAGAAAATCCAGAATACATCTATGCGACACCTGGCGAATGGGATGTGATGCTCATCGTTTCTGACGCCTCAGGGTCATCAGGCTGCCTTGAGCCTGACACGGCCTTTGCTTCCTTGTTCATTGAGGATGTTCCACAACCGCTCATTGATCAGGTACCTCCCATTTGTCAAGGTGAATCAGCGAATCTTCAAGCATATGGGACGGATGCGCTCCAATGGGTTCCCGATCCTACATTGGATGATCCATCCATTCCCAACCCAATTGCTTCTCCGCTCATTACAACGACTTACACCGTAGAGGACAGCAACACATGCGGGGTTGGAACTGCAGAAGTCACAGTGACAGTGGACATTTTGCAAACCGATATCACCAATGACATGACCATTTGTGTTGGCGATGTCGTCGAGCTTGAGGCGACGGGAGGGGCGAGTGTTTTATGGAGTCCAACGGGGGGATTGGGGTCGCCAACCTCACAGGTGACCACCGCAAGTCCATCGGAAACGACGACTTATACCGCACTGATTTCTTCTGCCAATGACTGCACGGCCGAGGAAGACGTTACCATCAATGTGATACAAGCTGCTCCGGGCGGACAGACTTATCCGACGATTTATTTGTGCGAAGGCCAAGGGGTATTTTTAGAGGCAGCAGATGGATTGAGCTTTTTGTGGTCTCCAGAAGATTTGGTTTCGAACCCCCTCTCTCAAAATCCCTACACTTCGCCAACAGAGAACACCACCTACTATGTTTCGATTGCCAACGCATGTGGTGTGGGAGTGGATAGCGTGAGCATTGAGTTGGTGGCACCGACCGCATCAGCTTCGGGAGGCGGGTGGATGTGTCGAGGTGAAACCATGGAGTTGAGCGCCTCTGATGCGGTCAATTATTCGTGGTCTCCGGCAGGGCTGGTGGCGAATCCAAATGCCCAAACGACCCAAGCATTCCCCACCGAAACAACAACCTTTACCATTCATGCAACAGACGAGTTTGGATGCACAGGTAGCACAGACATCACCGTTTTTGTATGGCAACCACCCTACGTAGATGCTGGGCCGGATCGAGAGGTGGATTGGTTGGATGAGGTGCAACTTTATGGAACGGCCGATGCGGATTCTTTCTGGTGGTCGCCGCCTGAATTACTGAGCTGCACCGACTGCCTGACCCCAGAAGCGACGATTTTGGGGCCACAGTGGTTCGTTTTGCAGACGATATCGGATGAAGGCTGCATTGCCAGTGACAGTGTGTTCATCGAAGTATTTCATCCCGTTTATGTTCCGAACTCATTTACACCGAATAATGACGGTGTGAATGATGCTTTTTTGATTAAAGGGATCGATGCCCGGGGGTACCGATTGGAGATTTTTAATCGGTGGGGCGAACGGTTGTTTTACAGTGAGGATGTTACCGAGCCCTGGATAGGGAATGATCAAAGAAGGGATTCAGATTATTTCGTTCCAGATGGGGTGTACTTATGGCGTTTGCGGTACGAACTCGCGGATGGTCCGCGCATTTTGGACGGCACGGTGACGATTGTTCGCTAATTCCAAACCAGACAGGGTTGCACGTCTCGTTGGATTCTGCTACATTCGATGCAGATTTCACATTGATGACCCTCCTCAACCAATATTTACATCGTCTTTTTTTAGATCACGACTGTGTTGTGGTTCCTGGACTCGGGGGATTTGTGTGCAATCGAAAAGCCTCATTCTATGATGAGCATCGCGGCGAACTCGTCCCTCCTTCTCGGGGGATTTTGTTCAACCAGGAACTCGTTCACCATGATGGGGTGCTCGTTCATGCGGTTGCACAAGGGGAAAGCATCACGATGGATTTTGCTTTGGAGCAAATCTCTAGTGAAGCGGCGGCCATAAAGCTCCAAATAACTTCAGGTAAGACCGTCTCGATTGAACACGTTGGCAGGTTGTATGCGGGGGCCAACGGTCGAATTCGATTCATGGCCGACGTTGATATGGAAAAAATGCTTCAATCTTTTGGATTGAGACGCATTCCGTTGCTTCCCCAGGCGCATCTTTCTCAATCCATTGAGACTACTACAGGAGGAAAAATCAGGCCACTTCCCCCATCCTCCAATGGCATTCGCTGGGGTCGGATTGCGGCGGCCATAGCTGTGCCAGTCCTAGGTGGTGCGGCGTTGTTTTATTCTGGGGGCATTCAAGAATCCAGCGCTTTAATGAGCGCTTTTTCCTGGAATGTGACACCGGCAGAGTATCAGCCGCGATTTGAAGGCGAAGGAGTTCCCAAATGGTCTGATGTTGCGGTGTTGGATGAAGAGCTGAACGAGTCCGCTCCATCAATACCTGAGTTTGAAATTAGCTACACGCCAGCAGAGCAAAAAGCCGCGGTGATTACGGTGGATTATTATGCGGGATCAACGGCGAAGACCGATGAAGAGACGGCCATGTTCATGCTGGTGGCAGGTGCATTCTCCGTGGAATCGAATGCCGTTCGATTAGCGAAGAAATTACGCAGTGAAGGGTTCGACTCGGAAGTGTTTTTGCAGGATGGGGGGCTGCATATTGTTACCTATGCAACACACCTGGAAGAAGAAAGCGCTCGTAAACATTTAAACGTATTGCGCGCTCAAAAGGCTTCCAAAAGTGCTTGGATGAAGCCCTGGAAGGTGGTGCGATGATTGAAGGGGAGGAACGTCCGCTTCCGACGGCATTAATTTTGGATTTTGGCGGGGTATTGTATGACATCGATTATGATGCGCCTGTTCGAGAATTCGCGAAATTGGGATTGACCGATTTTGCTGGGCTGTATCAACAAGCAGCCCAATCACCTGAATTTGATGACCTGGAATGTGGTCGCATCACACCCGACGCGTTTTATCGCTTTTTAGAGGGCCACTGCAAACCAGGCACAAGACGTCAGCAAGTGGTGGATGCTTGGAACAGCATTTTACTTGACATGCATCCCTCTCGGATAGATTTGGTGCGAGCTTTGGGTGAACAAACCCGATTATTCCTTTTTTCGAACACGAATGTTATCCATGCGCATGTCTTTGAAGGATGGATGGAGCAAAACGTGGGTTTGAGTGCATTTCGATCTGCATTTGAGGGGATTCACTACAGCCATGAATTGGGCGAGCGAAAGCCGGACCCTCAAGCGTTTCGTTCACTTTGCCTTCAACATGGATTGCAGCCACAAGGCGTTTTGTTCATTGATGACAGCCGCCAGCATGTCGAAGGGGCTGCATCGGCAGGATTGGAGGTACACTGGCACCATCCTGTAGAGCAAGACGTGGCGATTTGGCTCCAGCACAGAGGATTTAACATCCCTGAAGCCGCTTTTAAAACGACTTAAGAAGCCTGAGTTGCGCCTTTCATGTGGTTTTCAATTTCTGAAAACCGCTCCTTACTGCAAGGCTTCGCGCCTTGTTCCAACAATTGAAAAATCTCTTGTCCTCGTGCCTCTGGCGCATACGATTTTGTTCCTTGCGACCATTGGGTAGAGGATCCTGCAGGGCTGCATTGAATCAATCGCGCACTCGATTCGTCAAATCGAAACACCCAAAGGCTTTCATCACCAGGGGAATGCTCCAAGCAAACAATAGCCTGCGTTGCTCCTTCCCAAAATTTGGTACTGAACTCATCCAAGCACGTGACCACATCGGAAGAATTTGAAAGCAACTTCTGCTCCCAATCTTCAGCCGTTATCCCTTCTGATGCCAGGTACTTGACAAATTCAGGACGGACGTTTTGAAGCTCTTCGAGTGTTAACCTGCGAAATCGCCTCATTCATTAATGCCTTCCAACATCATGAAAAAGGCATACTCCATCGCGGTTTCCCTTAATCGCTTGAATCGTCCGGATGCCCCACCATGGCCCGTTTCCATGTTGCAATCCATGATGAGCAAATGGTCATCAGTTTTCATTTCCCGCAACTTCGCCACCCACTTTGCAGGTTCCCAATATTGCACTTGACTGTCCCAATAGCCGGTAGTGACCAACATGTGAGGATAATCCTGCGCGGTGACATTGTCATAAGGGCTGTATGCCATCATGTAGTCAAATGAATCTTTATTCTTGGGATTCCCCCATTCGTCAAACTCGCCAGTTGTCAACGGAATGCTTTCATCGAGCATGGTATTGATGACATCAACAAATGGCACAGCTGCGATGACGCCATTGAACAAGGAAGGCTCCATGTTGATGACTGCTCCCATTAATAAACCACCAGCTGATCCTCCCATCGCATAGAGATGATCAGGAGAAGTGAACCCTAGATCGCACATTGCTTTACCGCAATCAATGAAAT
>JAQBTQ010000010.1 GCA_027624855.1 Bacteroidota bacterium | reverse complement strand
CTGCTATATGCCATGGAGCCTAAACGCAATGCAAGAGGTTGGTTGGGCTCAAAGTGAATGATTTGATCGCCGTTTTCCAATTGACCATCGGATACCCCATTCACCATGAAGACATCTGGACGAATGTCGTGAAATGGATACGAACCGACAGGATCCAGGTTGGTTTCAATTTCCAAATCGCTAAAGAGCAATGGCACATCTTGGGCATAACTTGGCCCTCCTTCGAACAACGTAAGATCTGGCCGAGTAACCAGGACCATTCCGTACATGCCCATGGTAAGATGCAAGGTGGTCGTTACATGGCAATGGTATAAAAATGTGCCAGGATAATTCGCAGTAAATTCATAGGTCGTTTGTCCTCCTGTGGTTACCAAAAAGCTGGTGCCAGGAACTCCGTCATTTGCTTGGTCAACATCAAGGCCGTGGAGATGAATGGTATGGCTTTCTGGGCTTGGATTTGTAAAATTCAATTGAACGGATTGGCCTTCAGTATAGGAGAGTAGTGGGGCTGGAAGCGTAATAAAACCGTCGCTGACCCAACCATATCCCCATATGGGTATTGGGGTTCCGTCGGGTAGAAAAGTGTACCCTTCCATGCCCGAAAACAGCTGCGGCGGGGCTTGCTGAGCGCTACCGCTTTGGAACCAAGCCAAAAAACCAAATAGAAAGGCCCACGAAGAAAGAGTATTGCGATTTCTCATGGTGTAACCTGTATTTGGGTGAGCATGCCTCCAGGATAGAATCCGGCGTTGGTCACAGCGATGAGGTTATGATCGTGGACAGGATACGTCCCGACTTGATTGACAACAAGCTCTAAAGTCAGAGCTTCACCGCGTTTAACCGGCACAGTGTCTTTTGACCACCCTATGCGTTCAGACTGCACATTGCTCGTAAGAATCTTGACGTGGAAGCCGTGAAAGTGCAATACGTGATCCATCTGTCCGTGATTGGCTACAGCTATCCAACAGGTATCTCCGAGGTTGACTTGAACAACAGCATTCGGATCTTCCAGGGTGTTAGGATAAACCCGTTCATTGATGGTGAAATAGTTCGGGACGTATGGGTTCGTTAGATCCGGTACATTTCCCAGACCCCATTCCACCAATTCATCCGTTTCCCAATCACAAAGATTCCAGTGAAAAAGATTCTCGGGCATAGGCGCAGAATCGGCCAGTCCTACTTGCAGCATTCCTTGTGCACCTAAACCGAGTCCCTGTGGGTCTATCAAACCAAATCGATAGGCACCCAATGGCAGTGTCGGAAGTTCAATCGATACGCTTGAATTCGCAGGCAGATCTACTGGTTGAAATCCCTCAACGTGCAACGACCACTGGTGATTGAGGCTATCCAAATTGGTGATAATCAATTCGCTCGGCACATTAGCTTCGCGCAAAACCACAGAATTCGCCTCGCTCCAACTTGAAGTGCTACTCAGTCGAAGAACGTGAATGGAGTCGGGAACCTGGGTCCAGTGACCGCCCACTACGAATAAGGAATCTTGGGAGTGCAATGGCGCAAAAGTCAGCGCTGCAAATGCAATCAGTGCAAAGCGATGAAATCGTGCGTAGTCCGTGAACATGCTCAAATTTAGGTTTAATATCAATTCATTGAAAGAGAAGGGTCACCACTGCATGGTTTGATGCCGTGTTTTGCGCCAATGCAATAATCTGACGCATTGGACAGTTCAAATGAAATGAAAGTGATCTTTCTTTTTCTCGTCACAGTGCTCGTTTCACTGTACTTCGTTTTTGACCACATGACAGATGGCAATGGGGTGCCAAAAGAGGGCTTGATCATATTGATGCACTATGCATTGGGAGAAGGGGAGGATCTCGTCTTGGAGTCCTCATATTTCCCAGAATCACCAGTCATCGAAAAAGAATTGTCCAAAATGAAGGTGGGTGATTCAAAGAAGGTGAAATTGAAGCAATATGAGGATTGGAGGCTCTCTTATGCTTTAAATGGCTTTACATTGACCAAAAATGAAGATGGTTTTTCCATCTTTCAGCACATTGTATTCGACAAAACAGGAAAGGTCTACACCAATGTGCGAACGCCCTTTGGGAACATGAGGATTTACGATAATGAAGTCCACAAGGTCATTTCATGTATTCCATTTGATGTTCATTATCGCTACCATTCTAAATAAACTTAGTATTTCTCAGTTTTTAATTGGAAATTCGATTATGAATAGGGAAGACCTTTGTGATTTCTCTCTTCATGCTGTCATAAAAAATCAATTTCAGATTCTTAATTCACCCAAATGAACTACTCATTCTCTCTTAACCAAGCGCTGCTATTCGTTTTCACTTTACTCATGGGAGCAACACATTTTTCAATTGCGCAAAACACCGAAAGTGTACCAACAACAGACGCGACAACCGACAGCCTGGAATGGAATTATGGCGCTGATCCAGATTCGTTCCTGGTAGATTTAGAGTTCAATTTGGAAGCGTTGAATGAGTCTATGAATTCGCAGGATAATCCGAGGGATTTTCGGATGCACTCGTTTGGAGCTTCATTTTTTGGAACTGAGATGACCCCGTTCATTTTCAATACCGACCCAAGCTTGGAATTTGTGGGAGATGCAGATGATTTTGCTTGGAGTATGGATTTTATGAAAGAAGTGAAAGTCAATGCTTCTGAACGGCTGGGATTCTTTTCGGGTATGGGCTTTGGTTACCAGCGAATCAATGTCCAGCATGGGTTAGCCGCTTCTGGCGGGGTACTCACCAATAATGTTCCTGATTCTGCGATCGTTATCAAAAGCAATGCAGTCAATCTAGGCTATGTCCGAGTGCCACTTATGATCCACGTCGGTGGACCAAGATTAAAAAATGGATTTCATGCTTTCTTTGGGGTTGTCCCAGGGATTCGGGTTATGGGGCGGATGGATACGCGTTTTGAGCGCGGTGACACCCGAGTTCATGAGCGAGCCAAAGGATTTGGATTGTCCTTATTTCAAGTCAATGGTAGGGCCTCAGTCGGTATCAAAAGGATCAATTTCTTCGCAGAGTTACCTCTGTTGCCAATGTTTGAAAAGGATTCAACCAATCCTGAAGTGTATCCTTTTGCGATAGGTATTTCGTTGAAGACCGTGAAATAAATTCCTTGAACACTCAAATCTTTCGACAATGACAGCATCTAAAATCATCCCACAGTTTATTTTAACCGGATTACTCGTCATATTACAGGGACAAGTGTCGGTCCTTGAAGCCCAAGAATGGACCTCCCAAGAAATAGCTTCGGCTGACCTTGCTCGAGATTTATCCACATGGTCAGAAATGGAAAAAGATGTGTTGTTGCATACCAATTTGGTTCGGTTGTATCCACAGAAATACCTTGCAGTGGTGGTTTTGTCGTGGGATCGACCGGAGCCATGGGCTTCAATTGATAAGTCTACCAAATATTACAAAGGACTTGTGCAAGAATTGAAGACGGCGCAGCCGCTTCCTGCATTGCATCCATCGGAATACCTTCATGATTTGGCTAGTTGCTTTGCTGAGGCTCAAGGCAAAAGGGGCGACATTGGCCATAATCGTTCAGGCTCGGGGTGTCGAGATGTCGAAATCCGAGGGGTTGGTATGAGCGCTGAAAATTGCAGCTATGGAATGCAAACTGGTATGGACGTTGTCATGCAGTTGCTGATTGATGAGGACGTTAAGTCACTGGGCCATAGAAAAAACATTTTTAATGACCGCGTGCATTACCTGGGTGTTGGTCAGGCGAGGCATACCGAACACTATTTTGTTACTGTCCAAGATTTTTGCACCAATCAATGATCAGTTTGTGGTATTTGGGGTGACAAATTGAGGGCTATTCTTCGAGGTTTTGTTTCTTTTAGCTCTTGGAGATTAAATTGCTTACAAAATCCTGAATCATGGTGCTCAATTCAAATCGTTCATTGCTGGCTTTAATCATCGCCAGTCTGTTTCTAATTGTCGGATGCTCTTCAAATTATTATTCTGAGCAAGAGGTGATGGAATTGCTTCCAGGAACTTGGAGCGTAAAAGAAGAACCGATAAAAGCTTCTTCTGAAATAGATGGATGGGAAGGTGAAATTCGAACTAAAGATGTTTTTTACACGTTCAATGCTGATGGGTCTGGCTGGTATGAAATGTCTTTTATGTTGGTGAATTACTCATCGGATGATGAAGGTGATGCCTGGAATCAGTGGCTTTCCTTGGAAGCTGAAATCACCTGGTGGTATGAGGATTCGGGAATTCAAATTCTTGACGTACCGGGAAGTTACTTCTCCCATTACTCAACAGAAAATTGGGATATGGCCTTGGAAGAGATGAATACTTGGAATGAACCTCCGACATACTATGAAATTGCCCACATTGATCAATTGCACTATCGTATGGTCAGCGAACCCGATGATAATTGGGAAACAACAGAATCCATAGGGACACGCGTCGAGTCTTTTGAGTATTAATTGCTATGAGGCTATTTCCAATGTTCTGCCTTGGACGTTGTTGATTCCTGATTTATCTTCCCCCTGAATGTGAGATTCATCACATTTGGAATTGAATGAAATGAAAACAGGAAGAATTTTATGGGTTGTGCTTTGCTTGGTTATGGCCCAGTATGGTGCGCAACTTTCCGCACAAACACGCACATGCCACACCATGGGGAATTTAGACCGTTTGCTGCAATCGCATCCGCAGATGCAAGAGCAAATGGATCAAATTGAAGATTTCACAAGGGACTTTGTGAATACGCCTCAGCTCAGAGGTGAGCAAACGGTGACCATTCCGGTGGTGGTCAACGTTGTTTACAAGACTTCAGCGCAGAACATTTCAGATGCACAAATCATGTCTCAAATTGAAGTGCTCAATGAAGATTTTCGTCGATTGAACGCGGATGCTGACAACACTTGGTCCGATGCGACTGACCCAAACATAGAGTTTTGCCTTGCTAGTGTTGACCCTGATGGCAATCCCACAACGGGTATTCGACGGAAGCAAACCAACAAGCCTTCTTTTTCAGCGAATGACCAAGTCAAGACCAATGGACAAGGCCTTGCACCTTGGGATGCGGGCTCTTATCTAAACATTTGGGTGTGCAACCTAGGTAGTGGTTTGTTGGGCTATGCTCAATTCCCGGGCGGTCCGGCAGAAACCGATGGGGTTGTCATCGATTATGCTTATTTCGGAACTGAAGGGACAGCTTCGGCGCCTTTTGACTTGGGGAGAACGGCTACACATGAGGTTGGTCACTATTTGAACTTGCGCCATATCTGGGGTGATGGACCGTGCAGTGCAGATGATTTCGTTTCAGACACCCCTTCTTCTGATGGCCCGAATTATGGTTGTGCGCTTGGCCATGTGAGTTGTGGAAGTGTGGACATGGTTCAGAACTACATGGATTATTCGGATGATGCCTGCATGAATTTGTTCACTGTTGGCCAATCCCTGAGAATGGACGCTTTGTTCGCTCCTGGAGGTGCGAGAGCAAGTTTATTGACAAGTGGTGGATGTGGAAACGTGGTGGAGCCAACCTGTGAGGACGGCGTTCAGAATGGTGATGAAACCGGCGTGGATTGCGGTGGAAGCAACTGCCCAGCATGCCCAGCCACCTGTGATGATGGCATTCAAAATGGTGATGAGACTGGAGTGGATTGCGGTGGATCCAATTGCACTCCATGTGAGACTTCAACGTGCAGCGATGGCATTCAAAATGGTGATGAAACGGGTGTTGATTGTGGTGGAAGCAACTGCCCTGCATGCCCGGCCACGTGTGATGATGGCATTCAAAATGGTGATGAGACTGGCGTGGATTGCGGCGGATCGAATTGCGCTCCATGCAATGTCAGTACTTGTGATGTGCCAGGAGGTACGGTAGCTACAAGCATCAAGCGCAAGCGTGCAACGTTGAATTGGAATGCAGTAGACGGCGCTTTGGATTATTCCATTCGGTTCCGAGTCGCGGGTCAAACAGTATGGAGCAGTGAGGCAACGACAACTTCCACGAGCATTACAGCGTCCAGCCTTTCAAATAACACCACTTATGAATGGGAGGTGAGAGCGAATTGTTCAGGAAGCTCAAGCGATTACAGTGCAACCTGCAGTTTCACTGCGGGCGATGCAAATTCTAGTTCATGTGCAGGAGAGCGTTTGGCGATTTCTTCTGTACTCGCTTTCCCAAATCCTACGACCGGGCAACTCTCAATCCAAATTGAAATGGAAGCTGGAAATGGATACGAAGTATCACTCATGGATGGAACGGGTCGCGTCGTGTATTATGAAAATGTTGGTTCAGCTAATCTAGTGAGCCTCGATCTCGGCGGACTCCCAGTAGGATTGTATTTCGTTCAAGTGTCCAACGGAATGGACGTCCAGATGACGCGCGTAATCAAGGAGTAAAATAACTAGACTCATAGAATGGGACATCAACCAGTTTAGGGTGATGTCCCATTTTTTATGACTTTATCTGAAAATCTCAATCGATTGGTTCACAGTATGTGTCTAATTTCACGCCCGTTTGCCGCATGAAGCTGCAAAAATTGAAAAGACTTATCCGCTGATCTCATGAAACACTTCACCAATTCATACCCAATGAAATCATTCATATTACTCTTCAGCTTCACCATCATTTGGGGTACATTTTCGGCTCAATCAGATTCTGTTCAAGGGGGTCAGAGCCTGCGTATCATGGCTGTGGGTGACCTTATGTTGGGAACCAATTACCCAAGTGTTTCCTATTTGCCGCCCAATGGAGGAAAGGATGTGTTGGCTGATGTCGATAGCCTATTGAATGCGTCAGATCTGACAGTGGGGAATCTTGAGGGTGTGATTCGAGGCGCTGAGACACCTGCGGGAAAGAAATGCAGCGACCCCAAATATTGCTACTTATTCAAAAGTCCAGACGAGTACGTTGAGCACTTTGTTACGGCGGGCTTCGACTTTCTTTGTGTAGCAAATAATCACATCAATGATTTTGGGACCATTGGTCGGGAGCACACATTGAAATTATTGGATCAAGCCGGAATCAAGTATGCCGGGGTAACCGATCACCCAACGACTACGATGGAGGTCAATGGCATCATGATTGGCGTTACAGGATTTTCTCCGAACAGAGGGACGCTCTCCATTCACGACTACGATTTATTGAAGTCGACCGTTGAATCATTGGATGCCGTATGTGACATCGTCATTGTTTCGTTTCATGGAGGAGCTGAAGGGCCAGACCATCAGCATGTTACTCCTGGAAACGAGCGATACATTGGCGAAAATCGTGGAGACGTTATCCAATTCGCCAGAGCGGCCATTGACGCAGGTGCAGATGTGGTCCTCGGTCATGGTCCTCACGTTGCGCGTGCAGTGGACTTGTACAAGGACCGATTCATCGCATACAGTTTGGGCAATTTTTCCACTTATGGCCGCTTTAATTTGAAGGGCCCTAACGGTTATGCTCCCATTTTGGATTTACGTATCAATGCCGATGGTTCATTTGAATCGGCGCAAATTCACTCCGCCATTCAGCGCGATCGCGGTGTTCCTCGATTTGATGCAGAAGAGCGAGCCTATCAAAAAATCAAGGAGTTGACTTTGGCGGATCGTCCAGATGCAGGACTTGTATTTCCTGGAAATGGATTGATCGAAAAAAAGTAATGCATGGCGATCAAGGCATTGAGGCGAAAATGGTTGACGCATGGTGGAGTCGGATGTTTGCTGATTGGAACAGGCTTTTCAATCACCTTGGATGCTTCAGCCCGAAAATTGGGTACCGCACATTGGTTCGTATGGTCCGGTGAAGGCACGGTTGGACTGATTGTTATGATGAGTGGATTGGCATTTTTTGGAAGCGCTGTGAGGTATTTGGTTCACATGGACAATGCTCGCAAAAAAGAGCAAGGATCTTGAGTTACTTAAGTCGTTGAAGCCAGTTTTCCAGCAATAAAACCGGTGGTCCACGCTGCCTGAAAGTTGAATCCGCCCGTGACGCCATCGATATCCAGTACCTCTCCAGCAAAATAGAGGCCGGGCACCATTTTGCTTTCCATGGTTGAGAAATTGACTTCAGCTAGATCGACCCCACCACAGGTTACGAACTCTTCCTTAAATGTAGTTTTTCCGCTTACGTTGTAGACGTCGTTTAAGAGTGCATTGATCACCTTGTTGCGGAAAGTCCTCCCAACTTCTTGCCAGGGAAGCTCATCAGGGAGGCCAACTTTTTGGATTAAATGTAGCCACAGCGCTTTGGGTAAATCGAAAGGACATGCATTGGAGAGCTTTTTTCTTCGAATGTTTTCCCAATTCGCATCGAGGTGTTTGTGCGCTTCAACTTCATTGCGTATTCCAACCCAGTTGACTTGGACTTGAAACTGGTAATTGAAGTCTGCCAGCACACGGGCACCCCAAGCAGAACATTTTAGAACAGCAGGACCACTCAAACCCCAATGTGTAATCAAAATGGGTCCTGATTCAATGATTTTGGTTCCTTGAATACGGATGTTGGCATTGGGAGCCACTACACCTTGGAGCTGGGTCAAAAGTTCGCCCGGAATGTTGAACGTAAAAAGTGAAGGGACAGGTGGGATGATGTTATGGCCAAGCGCACTGAGCCAATCAAATCCACTCAATTTGGAACTGCCGCCTGTGGCTACAATGACCTTGTCAAACCATTTGCCATTCAGGTTAAAACCACCGGGTATTGGCTGTATTTCTTCAATTGCTTGCCTGCTATGAATGGGAATGCGGAGCTTTTGAGTCTCACCCAGTAGACATTGGATGATGGATTCTGAGTCATCGGATACGGGAAAGATTCGGTTATCGGATTCAGTTTTCAATTGAACACCTCGGGTGGTGAACCAATCAATCGTATCCTGCACTTGAAAGATGTGGAAGGCTTTTTTGAGGGCTTTTTCACCGCGCGGGTAGTGTTTTGACAGCGCACTTGGCGAAAAGCATGCGTGGGTGACGTTGCAGCGCCCTCCGCCTGAAACTTTGACCTTGCTCAGGTATTTGTTCGATTTTTCAATCAGCTCGACATGAGCGTTTGGGTGATGAGTTTTTGCAGAAATCGCAGCAAAAAAACCAGCCGCGCCTCCACCTATCACAGCGACTGATTGCACCATTACAGCGAGTTTCGATTTGAATTCTTCATCCAATCATCAATTGCACAAGCGAGCAAATGGTCCTTTTCTGTCACCGTATTGCCAGCGTCGTGGGTGGTCAGTAACAATTCTACCCGACTGTAATCGATACTGATTTTTGGATGATGGTTGTGGGTTTGGGCCATTTTAGCCACATGATTCACGAATTCCAAAGCACGCTCAAACCCGGAAAATTCAAATCTTCCAACAATTGCGAATTCTTGGGACTCCCAATGGTGGCTCAACTGCTCAACTGCGCCCATCAACGGGGGAGCTTATCCCTCAATTGTGCATAGGCCAGAACGCCCAATATTCCCATGATCACAGATAGGATCATGATGGTTGTTCCGCTTCCAATGAGCGCATAAAGAGGACCGGGACACGCACCGGTCATTGCCCAACCCAATCCAAAAATTGTTCCGCCTACATAGGGCGATACAAACAACTTCGCTTTTTCTGGAATTTCAATCACATTGCCTTCGATGCTTCGTGCTTTCATCTTTTTGATGATCCAAACACTGATGGCTCCGACGATGACAGCGCTTCCGATGATCCCGTACATGTGGATGCTTTGAAACGCGAACATCTCTTGAATACGGAACCATGATAATACCTCAGCTTTCACCAAAATGATTCCAAAAGCCATTCCCATTATGAGTGCGATAATATTTTTCATGTTAAACAGCTTTTGAATTAAGAAAGGATGAGGGGTAAAATGCCCCAAGACATCAGCAGACCTCCAGTGAAAAAGCCAAGCACCGCGATAAAGGATGGGAGTTGAAAGTGGCTCAATCCCATGATTGCATGACCAGATGTACAACCGCCGGCATAGCGGGTTCCGAAGCCAACCAAGAAACCTCCGACAACCACGAACAACAGCGTTTTCCAGGTTCCAATGAGTTCCCAAGAGAAGATTTGGTTGGGATGTTGTCCACTGAGATCAGTGATTCCGAATCGATTCATCCGTTCAATGGCAGCTTGACTCAAGGCGATGGGTTCTCCATTTGAAAGGAATTGAGCGGCTAGGAATGCACCGATTAAAATCCCACCTGCAAAAATCAAGTTCCAGATCTCACTTTTCCAATCGTATTGGAGAAATGGGAGCTTGTTAGGAATTACCGCTGCGCAGGCATGACGAAATGAAGAGCTAATGCCAAAAGTTCGATTCAAAAGGATCAGATGCAAGGGGACCATCAATCCAATGATCGGGCCAGACACGTACCACGGCCAAGGATTACTTAACCATTCAATAAATTCATTCATGCGGCAAAAATAAAGGAATGCCACAAGAAATTGGGGTGTTACTTATTCCATCTTACCGTCAACAATCCAAGGACCGCAAAAGGAAAAATTGAATCCAAAAGGTGTGCCCATACATCCGGAAATTTGAACCAAATGAACTGGCTATAGGGATGAAAAAAGAACCCAATGAGACCGATGACTGCACAAATTAAAATGCGTTTAATCAGGTTTGATGAGGGGAGTTGTCTCAAGATCCAAAACATACCGAAGGCAACCAGCAAGTTGATGGTGAATCCGCGCAACAGGTTGGAAGTCATGTCTGATTGCCAAGAATGGTGATATTGTAGGATGCCCCAGGGTTGACCATTTTGTTCAGCCAGGTAAGCTTCAACTTTTTCAGGATCGGCATAATCCTCTTGAGGCAACGTTCCCAATGCGTACATGCCTTGAGGCAGTTCCAGCTCTTTGAGTTGGTTCAGAATGGGATCCTGCAACGGTGTGTATGAGGATGCAGAACCATGAAGATCCAATGCTGCAAAAGAAATGAATTGCCAAACGAATAGGATCAATCCACCACAAAGGGTAAATAAAAGAGGATTTTTCATGTTGATAGGTGGCAAGGGTTTCGTGCAAGAATAATCAAATCTCGACCAGTACGAAAAAACAATTAAGAATTGCTTTCAGTCAATGAAATGTAAGATTCAATTTGGACCTTGATACAGTTGAGCCTTTCGGATAAATTTGCATCATGCGTCAAATTCAAATCATTCTTTTGCTTGTTGCTGGGTTGTTATTCTTTCAACGGGATTCATTGATTGCTCAACAACAATTCTCGCACCACGGAGACCATTGCGAAACCCATGACGACCACTTTCACGCTCAAGAGTTGGGTTTGAGCATTGCGCCAGTGTGGTTTGCAGGTGAAGAGGAGCCAGGGGCCAAACTTGGCCTGCACGCGCATTATATCAAGCGATTAGGCGATTCCCAATTTGGACTGGGACTGGGGGCAGAATTCATAGCTGACGAACACAAGCACCAAACCTACAGTTTCGTAGGTCAGTGGACGCCACTTCCGGCATTGCATTTGGTCATTGCACCTGGTGTTGCCTTAGAGCAAGAGGAGGATTTTGACGGTACCACTGAACAAGAAATGGGATGGGCAGTTCACTTCGAACTCGTAAAGGAATTTGGAATTGGTGGTTTGGATGTGGGTCCATCGCTCGAGTATGCGCTGGATAGCCATGGTCAGCACTTCGCCATTGGAATCCACTTGGGAATTCCGTTTGAGTAATCTTTGAAAACAGAGGAAGCAACCGTTTTTGCTTCCGAAGGGTTAATTTCGAAGAACACAAATCGATTTCGATGAAAGCGACCCTGACATTGTTCTTCACGCTTGTTTTGTCTGTAGCGTGGACTCAAATTGAGTTAAGCACAACGGCATTTTTGACTGACAATCAAGGAAATGGTGCATCCGGTGTCCCCGTTCTGTTTACCGTTCAGGCTGCTGGTGCGGTTTACAGTGCCGAGCAAGTCACGGATGCTTCAGGTGAGGCAACGGTTGGAATCGAACTACCTACGGGAACCATGCAAGGAATGGTAAACGCCACGTACATGAATTGCGATTCAGTGGAAGTCAGCATGTCCGGTTCATTCTCTGCCAATGCGCTTGGTGGATTGAGTGATGTGTATTTGACAGGTATCTATTGCGGAGGGAATACTGGTGGTGAAGACTGTAACATGTCGTTGGATGGTGGATTGACGGTATTGGGTTCATGGATGTTCATGGTTTCAGGAGCCCCGGACGATGCAGTTTATGATTGGAGCATCGATGGTGCGACGATGGAAAATTCAAATTCTCCGCAGTTTGGATGGCAATTTGATGGTGAGTCGGTCTGGACGGTATGCGTTTATGTCACATCGGATTCATGTGAACCTTGGACGGATTGTTACGTGGTTGACACAACAGATCCTACCGGTGGAGGTGATTGTGAACTTTCCTTCGAAATCGTGCAGTCTGTTGATGAGGCCGGGAATTTCATTCCAGGGTCATTGGATGTTATCGTGCCAGAACTGGAAGGTCAGCCTAGTTATTACTGGGACTTCGGGGATGAGGGAACAAGCACAGAAGCGTCGCCGTCCCATACATATGCAGGCAATGGCCCATACGTGCTTTGCCTCACGGCTACATGGGGGTTGAATGCGATTTGCACTGCAACGTATTGCGATTCCGTATCTGTTGATGACGAAGGCATGATCAATTTCATGGAAGGATTTACCATCAACGTGGTGTTGGAAGGCAGTGCAAATGCCATCGATGACTTGTCGACTGGATTCAATTTAAATCCTTACCCGAATCCCGTAGTGGCTGGTGATGAGGTGCGTTGGTCATTTTCCAACGACTTCGTCGGTCGATTGGAAGTATTCAATCCAGCAGGTCAATTGCATGTTTCCTTGCCGATGAATTCGAATCAATCTGTCTCTACCAAAGGCTGGGCACCTGGAATGTATGTTTTGAAGTGGGTAGGTATGGATGGCGTCGCTTCAAGCAGTAGGCTTTTTGTCCAGTGATGAAAATCAGGATTAAGGGGAGACGGTTTCGTTTGACATTGGCGGTGCTTTTCCTCGCCAATGGTTTATCGGGATGGAGTCAAAGTGTAAATTTTGGTTTTATCCAAAAAGATTTGGCGATTCACGAGGCGCTTATGGCTCCGCATCGCAATCCAGACCTGATTCCACCAGGATTTGAAGTGGATGTCGATCTGGAGTTGAGGGATGAAGAATGGTGGTTGATTTCGGATGTGCGACTGCCATATGGAGGCTATGTGATTTCATCTACATGCGACATCGATTACTTAGGTAAATTCCAAGTGAATTGGAATACAGACTCCAAAGTGGATAACATAGGTTGGGAAGAGTTACCGCCTTCTGCAGCGGGTTATGAGCCGTTTGAAGCGGAAATGGTTCCAATGATCGTTCAAAACACCCAGGTCTCTACAAGGCTTATCATAGATGAAAAAACGGCTGCTGCTCAAGGTAAAATCTTCATGGTACTCGAGCCTCAATGCGTTCCCTATTCATTGAGTTTTCAACTGGTCAAAACAGCAGCGGGATGGGGAATCATTCAAGGGCGTCTCGTTTCAGCCTTGAAATCTGCCTTGTCGGATTAGCAGTTCATTCGAATTCAAACAAGAGCGTGCCTCCTTCTGCGAGCTTTGAAGCTTCAATGCGCCAGTCGGGAATGATTTGATTGTTCCAATACACAGCGTTGACTTTTGATTTATGGAGGCCATTTCCGACGGTTTCGATTTTCAATGTTTTTCCTTTTCCAACATTGAGTTGAGCGGATTCAACATTAGGGCTTCCTAACTCATACCAACCGGATCCTGGCGCTACCGGATAAAAACCCAAGGATGAAAACAAATACCAGGCGGACATTTGTCCTGCATCGTCATTACCGCATAGCCCGTCGACACCCGACCCGTACATGGTTTCGCAAATCATCCTAACGCGTTCTTGTGTTTTTTGGGGCGCATTTGCTCGGTTGTAGAGATAAGCAATGTGATGACCGGGTTCATTGCCATGTACATAATTACCAATGATGCCATCTCTCGAAATATCCTCGGTATGGGCAAAAAATCGATCGTCCAATTCCATGGTAAACAATGAATCCAAATGCCGTTCAAAGGCTTGTGGTCCTCCGTGCCAGGCAATCAGTGAATCCTGGGCGTGAGGGACATATAAGCCATAATTCCATGCGTTCCCTTCGATGAATCCCTGGCCATGGGTTTCCATCGGATCGAAATCTTCACGAAAATTGCCATCGGCCAATCGGGGTCGCATGAATTGAATGCCCGGATCCCAAACGAGGCGATAGGACTGTGAACGAAGGAGGTAGGTCTCGGCGATTTCGGAGCTATCGATGGCATCGGCCAATTTTGCAATGCACCAATCGTCGAAGGCATACTCGAGTGTTTTTGAAACCGATGAATGGCTTAAATCATCAGGTACATATCCATAGTTAAGGTAGGCGCCGAGGCCATCGAAATAGGGAGTCGTTGCTGTTTTATTGGCGATCTCCAAAGCGCGCCGACGGTCCCATCCTCCGATATTGTGTTGCACGGCATCGGCCATTACAGAAACAGCGTGGTAGCCTATCATGCACCAATTTTCATTCGCGTAATGGCTCCAAATGGGCAACATTCCGTGTACGCTTTGATCGGCATGCGCCATCATGCTGTTAATCGCGTCTGTAGCTCGCTCAGGTTGAGTTAAGTTCATCCAAGGATGCAACGCTCGATAGGTATCCCAAAGCGAAAAGATGGAGTGATTGACAAATCCATCGGAAACATGAATGTTCTGATCCAATCCGCGGTAGCGTCCATCGACGTCTTCATAGAGAATTGGCGCCAACATGGTATGATACAAGGCCGTATAAAAGGTGATTTTGTCTTCTTCTTTCAACGGGTTAATTCGACAAATATTCAGTGCCTCATTCCATTGAGATTGGGCTGCTTGCTTGTAAGCTGCAAAGTTGGATGTTGCAGAATGGGGCGCTTCTGTTTCCAAATTAGCCAGGGCTCCAGCCATCGAGACACTGGATAACGCCACCCTGAAACCGATCTGACTACCAGACTCCGTTGGACCAAAGTCGAACCACAGCCTCAGGTTTTTACCTGCCATTTCTGGGAATTGCTCCAGCTCATTGAATCTGCGATAGAAACCGTTGTAGGCCATTGGAGTTTCTCGATGCTGTCCAAAATTGAGAATGGGTTGGTCAAACCTTATAGCAAAATGAACCAATCGGGTTCGGCCCCAGCCTGAGGTTTGTCGATAGCCTACCACGGTACTATCATTTTCGACCCGAACAAAAGACCAAACGTTTTTTTCTGGATGGTGATAGATGTTGTAATTCAAATCCAAGGCCAAGTGAGCGTCTCCCGCTTGCTGGTAGGTATAGCGATGGATTGCGCAGCGATCTGTTGCTGTGAGCTCGGCTAGAATGTCGTGTTTATCCAACTGAACAGCATAGAACCCTGCGTCAGCATCTTCATTATTGTGCGAATAGGGACTTCCAAATTTTGGCCCGCCGATAGAATCCGATGATAAATCTGGCCTTCCCACAGTCGGCATCATAAGCAAGTCTCCCAAATCACTGTGTCCAGTTCCGCTGAAGGCGGTGTGGACAAAACCCAATATCGTTGAATCAGCATATTGGTACCCGGCACAATAAGCATAGGTTTCAGGATTGTATTGCGAGTCTGCGTCGAAGAAAGGCTCAAAATGGGTTTGCGGGGTGACTTGTACCATTCCATATGGTACCGTGGCTCCGGGATACGTGTGTCCCATCTTGGTAGTGCCGATTAGGGGATTCACAAATTGGACCAATGAATCTTGAGCAGAATCTTGAGGAGAATCTTGGGTTGATTCATTTTGGGGTGATGTGCATTGTACGAGCATCCCTGACAGGAAGCCGAGTACCGCGAAATGGGTCAAACGCAAATTCATGAAGCCAAATCTAGTTGATTTGATTTCGGTAGATTTGAAAAAAGCCCAATCATGCGCCGTGACCGAACCCTTCGTTTCCAATCATTTCATGCCATAATTCTTTGCTGCTGGATTTTGAGCAGCTGTTCAACTCCAAACGAAACGGATGCCTCATCCACTGAAGTGATTTCTTCGGAATTTTCCCTTCTTGACTCTATGCTTACGAAGGCAACAGAACTGGGAGAAATTCCAGGAGCTGCGATTTGCATAGTGCGAGAAGGGGAGCTGATTCATCATCGCTCATTCGGTTGGAGTAATCCAATCACTGAAATACCCCTACAGCATGATGCGATTTTTCGGATATGCTCCCAAACTAAATCGATTACATCAACTGCTGCTATGATATTGTGGGAGAGGGGTTTAATAGGACTGGATGATCCAGTTTCTAAGTATTTGCCCGACATGGATTCCGTTGGTGTTTTGGACGAGTTCTTTGAGGCAGATACTTCGTTTACTACCGTCCCAGTCAATTCAGTAATGACCATTCGTCACCTGATGACCCATCAATCCGGACTGTCTTATGGAGAGATTGGAAGTGCTGAAATGAAATTGATTTATGAGAAGTACGGGGTGGTCGATTTGTTCACAACAGATTCGGTCACGACTCAGGAGAACTGCCAACGCATTTCTAAGACTGCTCTGATTCATCAGCCGGGTGAAAAATGGAATTACAGCCTGGGTTTGGATGTCTTGGTTCGTGTCATTGAAATTGCCTCAGGTGAGCCTTTTGACGTGTTCTTGCGCCGAGAAATTCTCGACCCTTTGGAAATGCATCACACGCACTTCTACCTGCCCGATTCCCTTGAAGAGCGATTGGTGCCTGTATTTGACCGGATTGACTTGGGAAAATGGGAATTACATAAACATCCCTTGTATTCAACGGATTACCCGGTCAATGGTGAAAAAGCCTATTTCAGCGGAGGTGCAGGATTATCGAGTACTCCGTTGGACTATTCAAACTTTCTTCAGATGTACCTGAATCGAGGTGAATTCAAGGGTGTTCGATTGCTTCAAGAATCCACCATTGATACGATCATGGCGAATCATGAAATGAATCCGAGGGAAGCGGATTGGTATCAAGGTCTTGCATTTGGTGTGCAAAAGGCTGAATCAGAAGGAATTTTCCCTGGAGGGACTTTTTTCTGGGGGGGATATTTTAACACCAGCTATGCTGCTGATCCTCAATCAAAAACCATTGGCATCATCATGAAGCAGACCTATGGAGTCAATGAATCAACCACACAAAAATTCAATGAATCCGTTTTTGTGAATCGATGAAGCTTTAAGTTTCAGTGGGAGTCAATTGACCGTTCTTATATTATTGTAGACGTGACAACTTGAATTCAATGCTCGAAGCTGCAGGATTTGACCATGTTGAAATGTCCAAGATTGGTTATCAGGAAGCCGCTGGTAAAGAAGCAAAAACGGGTAAAATTTTTGTTGCTGCATTCAAACCTGCTGCGTAATATCATTCCATGAAATATCTCACATCAATCTCCCTTTTACTTTGGTGCGTTTTACTGATCTCTGGATGCGGGAATGAAGCTGCATCTGAAAGGAATGATGGTCAGCATCCGAGAAATTGGGCCTTGGCGATTCATGGTGGGGCCGGTCATTTTGGAGAAGAGGATTTATCGGAAGAATTGCAGTCACGCTATGAATCCTCATTAGAAGAGGCCCTTCGCATAGGTGAGTCCATGCTTGATGAAGGAAAATCAAGTGTCGATGCTGTAGAGGCGGTTATTCGATTCTTGGAGGATGATTCCCTTTTCAATGCTGGACGTGGAGCAGTATTTACTGCGGAAGGACGACATGAATTGGATGCCTCAATTGCAGATGGATCGACGAGAAATTGCGGAGCGATCACAGGTCTCCAGGGTTTCAAGCACCCAATTTCGGTCGCGAGGTCCGTCATGGATTCAAGTGAACATGTGTTTTTCAGTGGATCAGGTGCGGGAGAATATGCATTCTCCATGGGACATGAAATGGCTGATTCCAGTTGGTTTTGGACGGACAAGGCCTATCAGCGGTATCTCAAAATTCATCAAAAATCAGAAGCGCATTCTGGTTCGGCTCAGTTGGATAAAAAAGGAACAGTTGGCTGTGTAGCATTGGATCGAAATGGAAACATCGCTGCGGGGACCTCGACAGGTGGCATGACCTACAAACAGCATGGCCGCATAGGGGATAGTCCAATCATTGGTGCAGGAACGTGGGCTGATAACAGGACATGCGCTGTCTCTTGCACTGGTTGGGGAGAATATTTTATCCGAACGGGAGTGGCACAAGACATCCATGGCCGCATGTTGCATGGCAATGAATCCGTGGTTGAAGCGTGTAGGAAGTCAATTTTCGATGAAATGGGTGAATTGGGTGGAGACGGTGGTGTGATTTGCCTGGATCGAGATGGAACCATTGCATTGGTATGCAATAGTCGAGGCATGTTCAGGGCGTGGGCTCATCCAGAAGGACGCGGTATAGCAATGTTCGGCGCTACCCTGGAAGGAACCGTCGAAGTATATTGATTCATTTGAATTAGGTCCGTCAATATCGATGTGGAAAAAGGCCATCATACAGACCAACAAGCGACTCACGAAAAATGCAACTGAGTTGACCATTCGGTTGAAGAGAGGTCACATTCAGGCAGCTGCAGGACAATTTATTGTGCTGGAAATCATTCGAGCAGGAAGGGAAATGCGCGCTTCTTTTTCCATCAGTGAATTGGGAGAGGACCACTGGAAAATAGCGGTAAAAGTTGCTCGTAAAGGGGGCGTGTCTGAATGGCTCAATACCTTGTCCGGACCTACCGAAGTGCGATTGGCAGGGCCTTTTGGTCAGTTTGCTCTTCAAGATTTTTCACATCGCCATGTTTTCGTTGCCGGTGGAAGCGGTATTTCACCCATCATGTGCATGATTCGTGAAATCATTCGTCAAAATAGGGTACCGGTATTGGTTTTTGGGAACGAATCTGAGGAAGATGCGATGTACTTGGATCAATTACGCGAATGGAGGGATTGTGGTAAGTTGGAATTGGTGGAGATTTACAACCGCGATTTTCAAGCAGCACTGAAACCGGAGATCATTGCTTTGAGTCACTTATACATATGTGGCCCAGTTGAAATGAACAGGTTTATCGTTCGACTCGTAGAGCAAAGTGAAGCTCCTCTTCTGTCGACGCAATTGGAGCATTATGGTCAGCCAAAAAGTTCTGGAGTAGCCGGTACAGTTCTTTGGGAGCCTCGGATTGGAAAGCCAAAACGGATAGATGTTGAAAATGGTGAGTCCATCCTAGACGCCGCTCAACGCCATGGGGTTTCTGTGGATTCGGCGTGCATGGTTGGAGTGTGCGGATCCTGCAAAATGAAGTTATCAGCAGGTCGTTTGATTTGCAATAGCGACGTGGTAGGGGCAGGAACAGATGTTACCTTGTGCACAGCATATGTGGCTGAGAACCAGCTGGCAATCGTTCAGGCAAACGCTGGGATAAATCGCACAGAGCTGTTGGTGGCAGCGTTGATTTTAGGGTTGGTATTCATTGGCCTGTTGAATGTCCCTCCCGGGTTGGGTTTGTCCTCGCACGGCCCAATGAATGTTGGACATGAAAACCTATCATGCCAAAGTTGCCACGTTGAGGCTCCTGGATCGATGCGTCAGCAATTGGGGCATAATTTTAGAAAAATCTTGAGCATGCACGATGAAGATTGGGTTGCCATGGGTTACGCGGAGGTAGGCAATGCACAATGTCAATCTTGTCATCAAAGGCCAAATGACCGCCACCCTGTATCGCGCTTTGAGGAGTTGCGCTTCGCATCGCAACGAGCTTCTCTAGGTCCCCATCGATGCGTAAATTGCCACGGTGAACATCAAGGCGTGCGAATCGGAAATGTCGAAAGCGGTTTTTGTAGTGAATGTCACTCAGATTTGGCAGTCAAAAATGATCCGATTAAACCCCTGCACGTCACACTTGTTGATTCTGGAGAGTGGGATACCTGTTTACGTTGCCATGATTTTCACGGCAATCATATCAGGGAAGTGCCAATTGAATTAAGCAATGGGTTACGAGCGTATGAAATTCAAAAATATTTTAAGGGAGGTGCCGATCCCTACGGAGACAGTAAAATGCATCAGGCCAAAACTGAAACAGAAGTGGATTAATCCAATCGCGTATGTGATGCACGACGTTCGATTCCACATTGTTTTGCTGCTATGTGCGGTTTGGTTCTCTAATCCAATGGTTGCTCAGGAGGTGTCATCTGATGAAATTTTGCTTCAGGTCCGTCCACGCAGCGAATGGCGAGATGGTTACCAGCGGCTTCGGCAACCAGGAGAGGCAGGCAACTTGTTTACTCAGCAAAGAACGAGGTTTACATGGCAGCATAGTGAGGCAAAGTGGACGGTCAAGCTGGGATTTCAAGATGTTCGATCTTTTGGCGATCCCGCTGGCAGAGATGCGAACTATGGCGATTTTGCAGCAGCTGAGGCATGGGGCGCATGGAAACCAACCGAACAGTCGACCTTTACTTTTGGTCGCCAAATCATCGCGTTTGATAATGAACGTATCGTCGGTGCGGTGAATTGGTCGCAGCATGGCCGATTTTTAGATGGAATTCGCTGGGATCAAGCCTGGAGAGCGGGGAAGTCAACCATGGCTTTGACTTGGGACGCTCCAGCCAATCTAACCCGACTGATGTTTCATCATACTTATCAGGATGATCAACGGAGGATATCACTGCTTCATTTTGAGCAAAGCGACTCAAAAAATATAGCCACCTCATCGGTAACATCTGGTTTGACTTGGCAAGAGCAGGTAAGCGAAGCGTCTTCGTTGTTAGTCGAGGGCTACGCTCAAAAATGGGGGGTGGCCTCTTCTCTTAGTTGGATGGGTGTGGTTGAGTATGTTCACCAATCTGAATCTTTTGGAACTCTAAAGGTGGGAGCCGACTGGCTAGAAGGAGCCTCTGCAGGAATGGCTTTCTATCCTTTTTTGGGAACAAACCACCGACATTATGGATGGATGGATCATTTCTATGTGGGCATGCCTGCTGATGGAATGTTCAATGCGCATGTTCAATTGAAAAAGAAATTGATGATTCGAGAATTAAACTCAGCATTTGATGTTCGATTGCATCGCTTCCATTCTTCCGACCTTAATCATCTTTTTTCCCACGAATTGGATGCGGTATGGGTAGCCACCCCAACATCCAATGTGAAAATTTCTTTGGGGTGGTCCATAATGACTCCGACTGACTATTTTTATGCGTTTCAAAGTCGTCTCTCTTCCGCAGACAGGTTGCAACATTGGGGATGGGTCGAACTTGACTTTCATCCGAAAATTCTCATGAAATGAGTTTAGAAGGGAAAAGACCTTTTAAGTTTTGGATCATCATTGGAATGAGCTTTTTATTGATGCTTGCTTACTTACTGGCAACGGCACCTGAACCTCTTGTGGGGTCAGAGGAGGTTAAGTTTGCTATGTCTACGGAGGAAGCGCTGACCCTTCTCGCTCATGAGAATGATGTAACCCGAACGCTGTACACCCGAGCCATCGTCGGGAAAGGAAAAGAACAGGGTTTGCAATTTTCCGAAGACTGGCAACATCAAGAAGTCATCGCTGGTCCCCTTCCAGCCTTGTTTTTGCGAGGTGTTGCGGATTATCTTACTTCAAGTGATGTTCCGTTGGGATTGTACCTTGGTTCTGACTTCCCCATTGAATCTTCAAATCGTTTTCAAGGCAAACAGGCTGAAGAATTTAAGAAAATGAGAGCTGATGGAAAGCCGAAAATTTTTCGTGATGAGGTGCTCGGAGAGACCATTGGGATGTATCCTGATTTGGCCACGGCTAAGGCTTGCGTATCATGCCATAATGATCACGAAAACACGACTAAAAGTGACTGGGTCCTGGGTGATTTGATGGGGGCAACGACTTGGTCCTATCCCGGAGATTCTGTGACCACGGATGAATTCTTGAGTATGCTTTTGGCTTATCGCAGCGGAGTTGCTGAGGTCTGGGAGCGCTATTTGGAAGAAGTTGAACAGCTCGAAGAGGAGGCGAGGCCTGCGGTTGGCGAAAAGTGGCCCAGTTCGGGATTCAATTTGCCCAATGCATCCGTGTTTCAGGATAGTGTTGCAAGTCAATCTTCGCCATACTTGGTCAATGAATTGACAAAATTGATTGATTCAAATTAAATGAATGGGGTTCATTATTTGAAGGCATTGCGTTTGTTGATTTGGGCAACATTGGTGTTGATGGCGTTCGCGACGGTGTTTGATTTGCGCGATTCAGATTGGATGTCGATTCAAAGCGAGGAGCGGTTTCGATGGATTTCTGGTTTTGCTCTATGGGCACTGATCCTGTTTCAATGGTGCCTTTCGCTTGGTCGCTTGGTCTACAGAGCCAAAGGCTCCAAGTGGGATGATTGGGTAGAAATTCATCAAAATGTTGCAATGGCATTGCCTTTGGCGTTGCTCATACATTCGATTCAGTTTGGCTATGGAATGCTGGCAATTTTACCTCTCGCTCTCCTGTTCGCACTGCTGTTTGGTTGGTATCTGACCACATCGGATTCCCCGCGAAAATGGTTGACGTGGCACGTTTTACTTTCCGCAATCACATTGGGGTGCAGCGTGGTGCATTTGTGGCGTGTGGTTTTTTATTCTTGATTGAACTTCTATCGAATCGCAGAATCCAAGCGATGGCGCTTTTTTGGAGTGTTATGAAATCAAAAAAGAGAACAATTCACTCGGTCAATCGTTATTTTTGCATTGTGATTCTAGATAAGCATTCGCTGCATTTCAAAACGGGACTATTGACCCTGATAGCATGTTTTTGTTGGGTGGTCATTCCGATCGTCCATTCCTGTCAAGTGACTTTTGACTGGGAATGTGAATTGGTCACTGGTGAAAACCACGATGAAGAACGTGGAGAGGAAGAAAAGAATGGTGAATCTGAGAATCCAGATGATGAGGTAAAGAAATGGTCGGATGACACGATAAACGCAAATGACGATCTGAATCAACTCGATTCAGATTTGGTAGATCGTAAAATGCTTTGGTGCGATTCAGATTTTTCCAAAGGTTTTCTGGAGCCGCCAGAGAATTTGGATTGACTTATGCCTAGCTCAGCGAGGCCTAATGAGTATGCCGAAAGGCAATGACTTTCAATCCAAATTTTATTTAAATGTTTAAGTATTTGTCGAAGGATGCCCCGGCATCTTTGGTTGTTTTTTTGGTGGCTTTGCCACTGTGTTTAGGAATTGCTCTGGCTTCCGGTGCAGAGCCTATCGCTGGACTAATCGCTGGGATCATTGGCGGTATTGTCGTAGGTTTTATCAGCGGATCTCAAATCGGTGTGAGCGGACCCGCCGCGGGTCTGGCAGTAATCGTATTGAATGGAATTCAATCGATGCCATCGTACCAAGTCTTTTTACTGGCGGTCGTGATTGGTGGTTTGATACAGCTTCTATTGGGAGCTATCAAGGCAGGGATTATTGGTTTCTATTTCCCGTCTTCCGTTATACAAGGAATGCTTTCAGCCATTGGTTTAATCATCATCCTCAAGCAAATTCCCCATGCTGTTGGGTATGACGCTGAACCTGAAGGATCTTTAGAATTTGCCACGGACGCCACCCACAACACCTTTTCCGATTTGTCTTTTATGCTGGACAACGTTCAGCCAGTGGCCATTGCCATTGCAGCCATCGGATTATTGGTTTTGATTTTATGGGAGCAACCGTTCATGAAAAGAATGAGTTGGACCCAATACTTACCTGCTTCACTTGTTGCTGTTGTTTCTGGCATTGGAATTCACTTGCTAACGCAAAATGGTTCTGTAGGTTTAACCCAAGATCATTTGGTCCAAATTCCTTTGCTTGACGAGGGGTGGAGGAGTGTCATTATTTTTCCTGATTTCACCGCTTGGAATAGAAGTGACGTGTGGATTTTGGGATTGACAATAGCCATTGTGGCTTCTTTGGAAACTTTGCTTTGTGTGGAAGCTACCGATAAGCTAGATCCCGAAAAGCGTGTGACGCCTACCAATCGTGAATTGATTGCTCAGGGGTCTGGTAATGTTTTATCGGGATTGGTCGGTGGCTTGCCAATTACGCAAGTCATTGTGAGGAGTTCTGCCAACATCCAGAGTGGAGGTAAAACAAAGGTGTCTGCTATTTTACATGGATTCTTGCTTCTTGGGACCGTCTTTTTGATTCCGGACATTTTGAATTTGATCCCGTTATCAAGCTTGGCTGCAATTTTGTTGGTTGTAGGATACAAACTGGCCAAACCGGCTCAATTCAAATTGATTGCTAAACAGGGGGTTCGTCAATTTTTGCCTTTTGTAATCACAGTCCTCGCCATCATGATGACGGATTTGTTGGTCGGAATTGGCATTGGAATGGTTTCGGCCATCCTCGTAATCTTGTACGATCACTTCCACAAGCCAATCATTGATTTTGAAATCGATGACGCCAAAAAGACGTGCATCATTCATTTAGGTGAAGATGTGACCTTCATGCACAAAGTCGGTATTCGAAAGTTGTTGGGTTCGATTCCAAGGGATTACAGTGTGGTAATCGAGGCCAATCGAACCGTTCGCATGGACATAGATGTCCGGATCATTATCCAAGAATGGCTGGCTCGAGCGAAAGAAAATGGATGGAATTGGTCATTCGAAAATGGTGAGGATGATTTGTCCCGATCAAAGCCTTTGGCCAATTTCGCTGAAAAGCTACAGGCGGAGTAAATTTGATTGTGATGTCTTTGAATAAGAATATCAGAATGGTCCAACTTGTGTGTGCCATTCTGATATTTTTTTATTGCTCAGGATGCAGTCCCAATGATGACTGCATTGGTGTTTTAAATGAGGATTGCTTTTATCCGATGGTGGTGGATCCAGTGTGCGGTTGTGATGGAACAACCTATATGAATTCAGGTGAGGCGCTATGCTATGGAATAGAGGAGTATGAAAATGGCGCTTGCAACTAGTTAAACAATAGCTTCATTCCTTGATTGCTCGCAACCCCAAATCAGGACGATTTGTGATGATGGCATCAATTCCCAGCTCAATTAACGTGGTCATCTCTTGAGGGTCATCGACCGTCCAGCGCCAGATCTGAATGCCCAAAGCGTCGGCATAATCCATGAACTTTGGATTCAATTCTGTCTTGCCGCCCACGCCCATTGCGAAGGCTCCCATGTTTTTTGTGAATTCGACATCTGCCATAGCGGCATGCTCTTTCAAAAACAGAATTTTCAACTCTGGAGCTAATGCATGTATTTCGGTCAATACTTTGGGAATAAATGAAAAAATAACCACTTGTTTTTCCATCTCCCTCGAACGTATTTCTTCAATGATCTCGGATTCTATTCCCTCCGTTTTGATTTCGACGCACACATTAATTCGATTTTGGGCTAGCTCCAGTGCATCGCCTAATGTTGGGAGCATTTCGTCTTGAAATTGATCTCCAAATTTGCTTGGATACCCAACGGTTACCTTTTTTAATTCAATGGCATCATATTCATCAATGCGTCCGGTCAGGTTGCAACTGGTCGTTCGGTCCAAGCTTTCATCATGAATAACAATGGGAACGGAATCATGACTTTTTTGAACATCCAATTCGAAGTATGGAGCACCACATTGTATCGCCGATTCAAAAGCGGACAAGGTGTTTTCGGGAGCAATTTGGGAAAATCCTCTGTGTGCAATAATAATGGGAGATTGTGCCATGGCAATGATGCAATGAGATGTCACGCATAAAGTGGAAAGCAGAATTTTTCGTGACATCAAGCGCAAAATTGAAAAATCCAACTAGCAATAAGACTTCCGACAATCGGCCCAAAAATTGGGATCCATGAATAACTCCAATCGCTGCCTTTTTTATGAGGTATTGGAAGCAATTGATGTGCAATCCTAGGTCCCAAATCGCGAGCTGGATTGATGGCATAGCCCGTTGGTCCTCCCAATCCCATTCCGATTCCAACCACCAACAATGCCACTGGAAGAGCATCGAGTGCCCCTAAAGATGATTCTGGAGCGGAAGCACACAAAGCACCAAAAACCAAAACAAACGTGGCGATCATTTCGGTTAATAGATTCGATGGTGCATGTCGGATGGCTGGAGAAGTGCTAAACACGGCAAGAATTGCATCCGCATCCATGGTTTCCTTGAAGTGCGCCCAAAAAGCGAGCCATGCGGCAATGGCGCCGAGAAAGGCTCCAGTGAGTTGAGCGATGATGTAACCCATGGTGAGGCTGCTGTCGAATAATTCAAAAGTGGCCAGTCCAATGGTTACTGCAGGGTTCAGGTGGCCGCTACCTCCCAATGATGTAGAGGCGTAAACACCCAAGAAAACAGCGACTCCCCATCCAGCGGTAATGATGGTCCAACCGGATTGATGGCCTTTTGTTTTGGAGAGAACAACGTTTGCATTCACCGATGCACCGACGGCAATCAATAAAAAGGTCCCTATGAATTCTGCGATATAAGGTGTCATGTTGATTTGGGGATATAGTTTGAAGCTAGCAACTGAAAGGATTCGATTTGGTTTCTTTCCCAATCTTTATTGTGACCGAGGTTTGCTGCCATGATGGCCGCAATTTTTGGAGCAATAGCGGAAGCGAATCGAGCATTCAATAACAACTGCCTGGTCCTTCTTGAGAGGAAATCTTCTATAGTCATGCACATGGAATGATTGATTTCATGCTGAACGAAAGCAGCCAACACATCATCTTCCATATGCTCTATGCTTGCAGAGCGCAGCGGTTGGTTGAAGTCCGCCATTCGCAACATTCTCGTATCTGCAATTGCAAGGGGTTGCGGGGAAATTCGTTGAACTTTTTTCATCACATCCGAAGCCATTTTTCGATAGGTTGTCCATTTTCCACCTAAAACCGAAATGAGTCCGGATTGACTTCTTCGAATGATATGATCACGTGCTAATTCGGCAGTTTTCTTATCTGACAGGTGAACCAGCGGGCGAATCCCGGCAAAGGCGCTCAAGATGTCTTTTGTTGTTGGACAAGGATCCAGGTAATGCTGCAAATGGTCGAGAATAAATGTGATTTCTTCCGATGCTGCAATGGGTTCACGATGGACTTGGTCAAGCGGCGAATCGGTCGTTCCTAGAATGACACGGTCGTGCCATGGCACAGCAAATAAGATGCGTCCATCGCGGGTTTTTGGGATGAGCATTGCACATTCGCCAGGAAAAAACGATCGATCAATTACAAGGTGAATCCCTTGGCTGGCTCGAATCACGGGTTGATGCGTGGGTTCGTCCATTTCAGTGATTGAATCACTAAAGGGTCCCGCCGCGTTGACGACGAATTGTGCTGTGACTTGTCGGGTAGTTTTAGACAGTTCATCTCGAATGGTAACACCCGCGATGCGTCCATCTGCATGATTTAATTCAGTCACTGAACAGTGATTGAGGAGGGTGGCTCCATGGTATGCAGCGGTATTGGCAATTGAAAGTGCAAGATGGGCATCGTCAAACTGGCCGTCATGATAAGCGGTTCCTCCATGTAAGTTTCGAGTGATGACTTTTGGCAAAAGTCCCGCAACTTCACTCGATGACAAGGATTCACTTCGTCCCAATCCCAATCGACCCGCCAATCGATCATATACCTTCAAGCCAAGTGTATAGTACCATTTCCGCCACGTGCTAAAGGCTGGAATGACAAACCTCATATTATTGACCAAATGCGGCGCATTCTGCATCAGTAAGCCGCGTTCTCGCAAAGCTTCTTTGACTAGCTTGATGTTTCCTTGCTGTAAATACCGTACGCCTCCATGGATGAGTTTGGTGCTTCGACTTGAAGTTCCTTGTGCAAAATCCCCTCGCTCGAACAGCACGGTTTTCATTCCACTAGCGGCTGCATGAAGGGCTATTCCAAGACCCGTGGCACCACCGCCAATGACAATCATATCCCAGTGTTCCACCTCATCGAGTCTAGCCCAATGATGTGCGCGCTGTCCCATTCCTGTCATTTTTTCTCTCGGTATTGGCTCCAGGTTTGGGTGGCATGAATTGCTCGTCTCCATTGGGTCTTGAGCTCCTCATATTCTGATAATTCTGGGTTGGGATTGAAGGCATCTTTTTGCTGCCAGCAAGAGGCAAGATCCTCAATGCCATTCCAAAAACCGGTGCCCAATCCCGCGAAAAAGGCTGTACCCATCGCTGTTGATTCACCATTCATTGGTCGAATGACTTCTTTGTTTAAGACGTTGGCCTGCAGTTGCAGCAACAAGTCGTTTTCTGTTGCTCCTCCATCTACTCGTAACTCAGATATCGGTTGTCCGCAATCGCGCTCCATGCACTGCAAGAGGTCCATGGATTGCAATGCAATACTCTCAAGCATGGCCCGGGCCAGATGTGCGCGACCTGTTCCTCGGGTCATTCCAAAAATTGATCCTCGAGCATGCGGATCCCAAACTGGAGCACCCAATCCAGCAAATGCTGGGACAATGACAACGCCATCTGATGAGTCAACTGATTGTGCAAGCGATTCTATATCGGCAGCTCGATCGAAGAGCTTTAATTCATCGCGCATCCATTGAACTCCAGCACCCCCGATGAATACACTTCCTTCCAATGCATACCGAATTTCACCCCCCATTTTCCAGGCCACCGTACACAATAAATGATGTCGGGATTTTACGGCTTTATCCCCCGTGTTCATCAGCATAAAGCATCCAGTGCCATAGGTGTTTTTGACCATTCCAGGCTCAATGCACTGCTGTCCAAACAAAGCAGCTTGCTGATCACCGGCGATTCCTGTAATCGGGACCGGATGATCGAAGACCGTTGCATTGGAGAGCATACCGCTGTTGTCTACTATGCGCGGTAACATGCTCATTGGGACGTCAAATAATTCGCATAAATCAGCATCCCAAGCCAACGTGTGAATGTTAAAGAGCATCGTCCGTGCTGCATTGGAGACGTCTGTAATGTGATCCCGTCCTTCTGATAATTTCCAGACCAACCAAGTGTCCACTGTTCCAAATGCCAATTCCCCGCGCTCAGCTTTCGCTTTTGCCCCTTCTACATGATTCAGGATCCAATTGATTTTGGAAGCTGAAAAATAAGAGTCGACAATTAAGCCGCTTTTTTCTTGAATGGTCTCAGCACAATTCGGTTGCTTTTTGAGATTGTCGCAATAGTCAGCAGTTCGACGGTCTTGCCAGACAATCGCATTATGGATTGGCATCCCAGTCTTCCGATCCCACACGAGTGTTGTTTCCCTCTGATTGGCTATGCCTATTCCGGCAATTTGAGCGGGACTTACTTGGGCTTTTTGAAGGAGTTCATTTACCGTTTCCCATTGAGATTCCCAAAGGTCATTGGGTCGGTGTTCTACCCATCCTGGATTGGGGTAGAGCTGCTCAAATTCCTTCTGGCATTGAAATTGGACCTTTCCTTGGTGGTCAATTAGAAGGCTTCTGCTGCTGGTCGTGCCTTGGTCCAAGGCCAATATAAATTGTTCGGTCATCATGAGTCAATGGTCCCAAAGTAATACGAAATGAATTGAGCCCTGCGATTCCATGTAACTGGTTCTTATTTTGCAATAAACTTTTTAGGTGATCGAATTTCGAAATGTGAAGGTGGAGATGAATTCCGTTCCGGCGGTCGCAGCAGACGAATTCGAACGGCTGCCAAATCGGTATCGCATCATGCGCTTGTCTTATCTTGGTTTGACGGCTTTTGTGACTCTTGCCATAGGCGTCTGGGTTGCCTGCAATCCTGTAAAATCTGAGGAAGGGATTCCGACGATCGTCTGGATTGCTGGAGGTGTAGCCTGCGCATTCTTGATCATATGGGGAGTAGAGGAGATTTTAGGATTTCAAAAGCGCGGATTTTTGCTGCGGGAGCTTGATATTACTTATCGTTCGGGGTTCTGGAAGCACCAGGAAACCACGGTGCCCTTCAGTCGGATTCAACACAGTGAAATTGTTCAAGGGCCATTGGCGCGCATCTTCGGAATTTGTACCTTAAAGTTGTTCACTGCGGGAAGTTCCGGTGCGAATTTGCGGATTCCCGGCATGGATAAGTTAGAAGCGGAACGAATGAGAAAGTACATCGATGAGCGAACCGCAATACGATAAGTCGATATTTGCTTCTCCACAGCGTCAGCATCCTTCTGGGGTGATTTATTATTTCTTGAAACGAGGTTGGGCGCTCATTAAGGGATTTTGGCCAGCATTGGCTGGCTTAGCACTTGCATCTGACGTTGTTTTTTATTTTCAGATAATCTTGTTTGGTGGTGTTGTTTTTTTGACGGTAAGCGCCGTGCTTGACTACCTGAAATTCACATACTCGATAGAAGATCAAAAGCTTGTGATTCAACGAGGCGTATTGGAAAGGGAGAATTTAGTGATTCCATTCGACCGGATTCAAACGGTAAATCTTGAACAATCCTTTTGGCAAAGGATCGTCGGTGTTGTGAGTTTGAGACTCGATACAGCTGGAGCAGATGGCGCAGAGGTAGAGCTGAATGCATTGCGATTGGATGTCGCGGCGCTCCTGAAATCCGAACTTTTGAGTAAGCCTCCAACGCAAGTTGACCGTGAAATGGAAAATGAAGCGAGCAGAAATTTATTGACTGTGCGGTGGAACAGACTCTTACTGGTTGGAATGACTCAAAATCATTTTCGTAATGCAGTTATTGCATTTGGAGGATTGTTGGTTTTTTTAGAGCCTTTGATTGAGCTGCTGCGAGGAGCGACGGAAGGGTTTTCTGTAGCTACCACATTCGCATGGAAAGTGGGATTAATTTTCTTGTCCCCATTTTTGGCCATGGTCTTTTTGTGTATCGGTGTGCTTATTTCACTTGGTGCAACGGTTTTGAAATATTTTCGATTGAAGCTTACATTGGATGGTGAAACTGAAGACAAAAAGCTAACCCTTACTGGAGGTCTTTTGAAAAAGTTTGAGTTCAAACTGCCATTAAAGAAGATCCAATTGATCGAGGTCAAGAATAACTTTTTACAGCGAGGCATGGGCATGCAATCATTGCGTATCCATCAAGCCAAGTCACGATTGAGCACAGAAGAAGACAAGGACCAATTGACCATACCAGGCATGACCGTTGGTCAGGTGAATGAAACGATGGATTCCATACCGGGTTATTCCATGCCTACAGACGCACGAATCTTTCGTCCCAATCGATATTGGCTCATGCGCATGTTGGTTTTTCGCTGGTTTTTCGCCATGATGATAGGATGGGCAATGGGGGGGCTTGGATTGATGATGGGCTTGCTGTTGGGAGGTGCCTTGACTTTCAGTGCTGTCAAGAAATATAGCAAGCACCAAATGAGGTTTTCTTCGCAACTGCTCGAGGTATCCCATGGCCTGTGGCATCAAAGATCACAGTTAACTCAATTCCAAAAATTACAAAGGGTCGAAATCATATCATCTTGGTTCATGCAAAGGCGAAACTTGGCTCATATTCTTTTTCACACAGCAGCGGGACCTGTCAAAGCGCGATACCTGAACGCCGAAGATGCGGAAAGTCTCAGAAACTGGGCTATTTTTCAAATTGAATGTTCGAAAGAGGCCTGGATGTAATCACCAAAGCTTCCGAGTTTCTGCCATCACTCGAAGGCTGATGCCCTCATAATCTTTTGGCCATAAATCATCCTCGAGCATTTCGATAATGGCCTTTGACTCCGTCAATTCACCATTCATTGCATGGAGCCATCCTTTGCATAATTTGACTTGCTTATAGACACATTCTTCTAGCCAATGATTGTATTCGAATTCCTCGAAATTCCATTGGTGGAATACGTCTTGCAAACAGTCCTTTCTTCTTTTGAAAACCAGTATCGGTAGGATGGCTTTGAAATAGAAGAGTTCTTGATTTTTGATTGGTACGAGTGCCTGATTAATGGGCTTGCTCTCAGCGTTTAATAGGTAGTTCAACACATCAATTCGTCCCTGCAATATAGGGAAATAGGTTTGTGTCAAGTCTATGTTTGAAACTTCTGCTCGAGCGCCATTGTGGTCTCCTGTCAGCAATAAATGGGTCGCTTTCAAACTTCTCCCAAATGCTTGGTGTTCTTTGTTGGAAGATTTTTCAAGCAATCGGTCGATGTGCAATCCATAACCTCCGCCCAATTCTGTAACTGGAACAAAAAAGGACAATATGATATCGATGTAGGTTTCCGAAGAAAGGAGCTGGTCGATGATACGGATGTCATTTACTTTGTGGAACGTCGGGCCAACATAGTGCGCCAACATGGAGCTGATTGAATAATACGTTGTTCTCTCACGCTGAAGTGGGGTGAGAGCCCTTAATAGGCCAAGTACCCTTTGGATGTCACCTTGTTCCAGTCGAATTAGCAGCATGTGTCCGGCCATCATTGCCGGGGCCATTTCAACATTCGTTGATAAAGAATTTGAAATGTAGTATTGGTCCATTTCCACTCCTTCACCTTGGAGCCGGACCAAATGCTCAGCTAAATTTTCTTGATCTGTGAATTCGTGAATGAGCGATTCACATGATTGTCGCCCAGTAAATTTCGCGAGTAGATCAAGGGTGGTATTTCTGAATTCACCTTGCCAAGAAACGATGCCAAAAAACCTTCTAAGCGTATGACTCGCAATTCGCTTTTTCAACTGCTCCTCTATGGCCCTACTCAAAAGTTCACAATCGCGTTGAGTGGCGACCGGCTTACCAAAGGCCTTAATGACTTCTTTTCGGAATTTTATTAAAGTGGATTGAGTTAGATGCACAGATTAAGGATAATGACTATGAAAGAATCCTTGAAACGCACTTTGTATTTGTTTTATTTTAGTTTGTGGTCGTAGTAAGTTGTGTTCACCTTCGATCATTTTGCAAAGCGAATCGGATGATTACTTTGTAGAGGTCTTGTGCTTGTTCATTCGTCATTTCGAAATCGACCATCCAATCATTGAGCAGGTAATCGCTCATTGGTACAGGCGACCCTTGATTTTTGATGATGGTAATGTTTCGCAGCATCGATGTCAAAAGAGCGGGAGAAACGTCATCGCTAGACCCAATGATTTGTTCTGTGATACTAAGCACTTGTTCGTAGTTAATTCCATTGGATTCAAATTGACTTTTTAATGGAATAGCTTCATTTGATTGGGATTGAGCAAGTAGCGACCCTCCAGTACCAACCAAGAGGGCGAAGAAAATCGTGCGGAGTTTTTGTTGCATGGTCTTATTATTAATTTCGGAAGAGAGAAATGCTTCCACTGCAATAGGGTTGTAATTCAGGAGTTTCGCTGCATGGATATTCAGCAATTTCCATGGTGTAGTAGTATACACCTTCAGGTAATTCAGTGCCGTTTTCATCCTCTCCTCGGAAGGATGCTTTCTGCGGGGTCATATGATACACCTGCTGACCCCAGCGGTTGAAAACCTTTAATTCATAATTGAGACAAGCGGAGACAGCCGTGGGTATAATGAATGCTTCATTGTAATCATCGCCATTGGGAGTGAATACATTTGGGACAAAAAACCCATCGAGGTTCAAGGCATTTTGAAGCAAAACCTGCTGTGTCGTTGAATAATTGCAACCATATTCATCGGTGACGGTCAAACCCAAGTCGAACGTTCCGCTTTGATTGAAATAATAGGTAGGATTGGAGAAAAGCGCAATCAATTCACCTTGTAAAAACCATTCATAATCGTATGATTCGTTCGGATCTGCGACTGTGCTGATCAATTCCAGTTCATTGCAAATCATTTCAAAATCGAAGGTAGGAGTGATGGGATTGGCCAAGACGTAATTCACCACATCCACATTGGTACATCCGTTGTTGTCGGTTATGGAATAACTGACTTCATAGGTTCCTGGCGATGCTCCTTCATGCTGCAAGGTTTGCCCGCTGAGAAGATCTCCTGAAAGTGAGCCTCCAGCAGGAGAGGGGGACAGCGCAATGTTTCCATCATATAGGCAATAACTGTCCTCAGCTCCACTTGAAACATCGGGCAAAGGGTACACCACCAATTGCACCGTGATGGCACTATCGCATCCCGCTATGGTCTGAAGATTAGAAGTGTAAGGACCTTCTGTAGAAATACTTGTCCCATCTGGCATGATGTAGCTTTCACCAGCACAAATCGCATCACTATAATTGATGGTGTAGGCCGGATTGAGCGTCAAGTCAATCGTAACAGCACTGTCGCAACCCAGTGTCGTTTGAAGGTCAAAATTGAATGTTCCGGAATTGGTCGGGAGTGTGCCATCGGGGAATAAATAGGACCCATCGTCACATTCGCTTAACTCTACGGAAACATCATAGTTTGGTTGAAAAATGACAGTTGACGTAACCGTGCTATCACAACCGTTGGTTTCAGAAGTCAATACCACTGTATAAACCCCAGGTTCGGTGACGACGGTGCCATCTCCAAGTGTAACAGGGTCTCCTTCACACAAGGCCAATGTGTTTTCTGTTTGAAATGGTTGAAGCATGGTTACCACGGTGGTAATTGTGCTATCACATTGGGCATTGGCTGTTTCTAAAATGACGGGATAGGTGCCCGGTTCAGCTATGATGGAGCCATCAGGAAGCGTGAATGATTCTCCAGCGCACAATTGCACGGGCATTTGAAAGTCATACGTTGATTGTTCCAATAAGTTTACTGTAACGATGCTATCGCATCCCTCAATTGACACGTAATTTGCAATGTAGGTTCCTTCTTCACTCACTTCTGAGCCATCGGGAAGGCTATAGCTTCCGCCTTCGCAATAATACTCTGTTGATTCTGTCTCCAATTGATATGCGACGGTGACTGTTGCTTCTGAGCTGCACCCGCTATTGGTTCCAACGACGGTGTAAACCGTTGTTTCAGTTGGATTTGCATATTGAATCGGGCCGTAACCATTGCCCGTCAAACTTTCGTTTGGTGTCCATTGTAATTGAAACGCTCCGGTTGCAGTCAACGTAACTTGCTCATTGCACGTTGTGATGTATTCAGGATTTACTGTAATTACTGGATAGGGAATCACAGTCACAGTCACATCGACCGTATCGATGCATTCTTCAGTTGACGCAATCACATTGTAGACGGTGGTCACTTCCGGACTTACCCAGGCGGTCGGACCATCAACAACATTCAAGCCGTCCGCTGGAATCCAATCGTAATTATCTGCTCCAGACAGAGTCAACAGCATCGAATCGCCTTCACAATATTGTGGATTGGTCGGTTCAATGACCATGCCGACTCCTCCGATCGGAGTAATCGTAATGGAACCGTTTCCAGTAACGTTTCCAGCAACACAGCTAAATCCGGCAGGGGAAAGACTCGATCCTCCGCCACCTCCGCCACCACCGAGGGTCCCTGAAGCGAAGCAATCACTGCCACCTCCACCTCCGCCGTAGTAACCGCCACCACCACCACCACCGGGCCCGACGTTATAGCAAGGATCGGTTGCGCCCGCACCTCCATTGCCCAGCGTTCCGCCAGAACCATTGTTCCCTGAGCCTATCCATGGAGGACCACCGGTACCACCGGAATTTTGTCCAGCACCATTGCCTCCTTGACCAAATGGACTGTCTCCTTGTCCGCCCGCAGTGCATCCTCCTTGACCTGCCACCGCATCTGTGTTGCCGCCGCCAGTGCCACCGCCACCCGCAGCAACTACCACGCGGTCGGTCATTGCTGATCCACCCATTCTGATGTCCGAAGCTCCACCGCCACCACAACCTGCATTGGCCCCATTATTGGCTGCGCCACCAGCACCTCCACCGTTGTATCCAGCAGCAGGACATCCACCTTGACCTCCCACTCGGATTTCCAATACTTCACCCTCGATGACGTCAAGAATTCCCGTAACGGTTGCACCATTTCCACCATTCGGACCTCCACCTTTTGCCCCTTTTAAGACGATTTCGAGCTGCGAAACGCAACTGGGAACTGTGTATGTTTCGACTTCTCCTGTATAGTCAAACTCGATTGGAGTCTGCGCATCTGTGTGGAAGGAGACAAAAAAACCAAGGCTGAGTAAGAGTAATAATCGCGGATAAGGTTTCATTTTCAGTGGTTTGCGAGGAAAGATAAGTTGAATTCTATGAACATCCGAATGGATTTAATTCAATCTTTCTCCATGCTGAGAATGATCCAACCCTCTTTGTTCTTGATCACTTCGCACCCGCATGGGGATGAAATAATTCACGACGATGTATAGCAAATAACTCAATCCGAAGGTGAAAATCGCTACCCCTAACATGGTGCCGAGGTGTCGAAGGAAAATTGTTGAGTCTCCATGAATCAGCCCGACATTTTCAGCAAGAACCCCTGTCAATACCATGCCTACAACTCCTCCGATGCCATGGCTTGGAAAAACATCGAGTGTGTCATCTATGGAAAATTTCGCTTGAAGTCGAATGGCGAGGTTGCTTGTCAATGCTGCTACAAATCCGATGAGAATGCTGTGGCTCAAGGATACAAACCCGGCTGCTGGAGTGATGGCCACGAGTCCCACAATCGCCCCAATGCATGCGCCAAGAGCCGACATTTTCCTGTTTTGGAATCGCTCGTAGAACACCCATGTGATCATGGCAGTTGCCGAGGCGAGATTGGTATTGGCAAACGCCTTGACCGCATCCGTATTCGCACCCAATGCTGAACCAGAATTGAATCCGAACCACCCAAACCACAATAATCCGGTTCCTAGTATTACAAAGGGAATGTTGGCGGGTGCGTCATCGACTTCTTTTCGCTTGCCCAGGAATAATGCTCCAGCCAATGCTGCAAATCCTGCAGACATATGTACCACGGTTCCTCCAGCAAAATCAAGAATCCCCCAGTTTCGCAGTAAGCCATCCGGATGCCAGGTCATGTGGGCAAGTGGGGGATAAATGATGATGCTGAACAGCACCATGAACAGCAAATAAGCGCGAAACCTGATTCTTCCAGCAAAACTCCCGGTTATCAATGCGGGAGTAATGATTGCAAATTTTAATTGAAACAAAGCGAATAACAGAAAGGGGATTGTTGCCCCAAAATCAGCATTGGGAGCGAGGGTAACATTGCGAAAAACAAAGAATGTTCTTGGGTCGCCAATGATGCCACCAATTGAATCGCCAAAGGATAGGCTGAATCCGACAAAGACCCAAACTACACTGATGACTCCAAGAGCCACGAAGCTCTGCAGCATGGTTGAGATGACGTTTTTCTTATTGACCATTCCTCCATAGAAGAAAGCCAATCCCGGGGTCATCAATAAGACGAAAGCGCTGGCTACAATCATCCAAGCGGTATCGCCCGAGTCCAGCGAAAGATCTTTTGAGGAAGGCGTGGTGTAGTCAACACCAAATAAACAAGTTGCCATTACCAAAATCGATAGCAACAGAAAATTGAATTTTCTATTCATTTCCAATAAATCCGATAAAAAAGAGGGAGACTTCGGGTAATTGCCGAAGCCGCAAATTACTGAGTAAAATTGAAGGGCTCAATTCTTGTGAATAAAAAACCGCGATACGATTATGTCTTTCAACACAATGCATATCGCGGTTTCTCCGCAGCCTCGACAATGAATTGTTTTTGGCTTGCCTCGGGGTTTCCTTGGCATGTGCTGTTGCACGCGGCTCACCCGGGGTTTTGACTTTTGTCCACTTCTCAGTGTCACTTTGGCAAGGATGCCTCTGTGGGAAATCTTGAAATTCAAGCTTTCCACTTCCGTCTTGACTCGGGTATTTTGCCTCTCGGTTTCCCGATTGGCTGAGAAAGTGGTTGTTGCCTTGCAGCATCGCCCATTTAGCGCTGTCAGCGCCGAAACGCTGCCTTGGAAGGCTCTACCGCGAGGTTTCACCTTGTCTTTCTTCCGAGGGAAAGACACCCTTTCGGGTCAAGAATATCGTCGAAACGGTATTCCTCGCTAACGCACTCCTTCAACATCATTCACTCGTTGAATTTGCATTCATCGAATTTCAGGATGGCTTTGAAAGCAATGCGCTCATTTTCAGAACGCACCTTGAATTCATGACTTTCTCAACAACGCACCTTTGTGCGCTGCGTGTCCGGTTAAGCATGATCTCCGAGGAGTCCATTCAAATCGCCTAGTCTCGTTTGCACGTTACTTCTTGATTCCGTGAACGTTTCCGTTCGTTGACAGTGCCAAAGGAATACGCAGAGTTCGTTTACTCCAAAAAATATCTGCGATGAAAATTAACAACGTATTCACATCAGTTTTAAACAAGTGTTCATGAAGGATAAGTGGAGTCTTAGAAAGATTTTGCAAGCAATTGTAACGAAGACAGCGTAATTCTCGTATTCACGGGAGTATGTTCTCTCAGAGATTGCATAGAATCAAAGCCTGCACGGTCTTGCTTGTTGTATCCATGGCATTTTGGATGGCTCCTACGAGGGGCATGAGTCAAGACTGTCCAATCAATTGCGGAGCATTTGAACCAATCATCAGTTGGACGGCAGAATCGTGTGAGGTTGAATTTTCGCTAATGCTTGCGGGCGACACTGCAGCGATTGAAAGCATTACTTGGTTTTCCAATGAATCGTTTCTCGGTGAAGGCCAGAAATTTTCAGCACCCTATTCTTGGGTTTTCGGCAATCATGCGCTCGAAGTTCAAATAGGTTGGATGGGAGAAAATGGCACCACATGTTTTTGTTCGTCCACTTTATTCCTTGAGGAAGTTGCTTCGGAGGTAACGGATCATTGCCAATGTTTTCCCTGGAACGATTCTGTGAGCATTGGCCTTAGCGACGATACAGGCTGTACATCGGTTCAAACACAGATGATGCTTGATTTGGATTCCATGCTTTGGGATCATTACACGGTCACATGGGAAGTTCAAGGGGGAGATTTTGCTTGGGTTGAGCAGTCGGATGCTACGTCTATCAATCCATGGATTCAATTTGAAGACCCCGTCAATTACCAAATTGAGGCAACGCTACATGACATCGACTCAACTCATCAATGCGCTATATCGATTGAGCCTTTGCTGGTCGAACTTGCTCAAGCTCCTACGGTATCCATCTTAAATGATTTGGAGCTTTGCCAAGAAGATGAGGGGACCTTGCACGTATTGGTGAATCCTGGAAATACGGCAATCACTTCATTTGCTTGGGAGGTTGACTCAAACGTATTTGAATCTCCTTTTCCTGCTCCGCTCACCCATGTCTTTGGTGAAGCAGGCTCTGAGGGGATAGTAGCAATTGCTGAAAATGAGTGTGGTTCTGACTCTGATACGACTTGGGTCGAAGTTCATCCTACCCCTCAAGTTCAAGTGGCGTCTTCTCACAATTGGTATTGTCAAGGCTCGTACGTGGATTTTGTTGCTACCGGTGAAGGATCGTTTACGTGGAATTCAAATTCGACCCTCATTCAGGGTGGAGCGGAGGGAGATTCTTTGGCTCGATACCAAGTAGGGCACCAAGTAGCAGGCTCCGTGAACACTGTGGTAGATCACGGAACCGCGCAGTGTTCTTCCAGTGCGAGCTTTGCGGTTTATGGATTCTTTGTTCCATCCGTTTCGCTGGCTGCGGAGCCCTTGGAATGCATTGGTGATTCAGTCGATGCGGTCGCGAATATTATCAGTTATGGATGGGATACGTCGATTGAGTGGTTAATTGACGAGCAACCCTATGACACGACTTGGGCTCCCACAGCGTCCGTTTCCACTTCGGTAGCATTGGGTATTCCGCCAGAAGAATTGTCTGAAGGAATGCATGAGATTTCTGCGGCAGTCATATTTGATCCTTATCCTGTTTGGTTGCCTGATTACGGTTGCGCAGACACGGTGACTCACTTCATCCAAATCAAATCGCTCCCGATTGTTTCAGCATTGGACGGAATGATTTTCTGTGATCAAGACTTCCAAGAACCTTTGGGTTCAGGATGGCCAGAGGGAGGTTTTTGGTCGACAGAGTTGTCCCCTGTAGCCGAAAGCATCAACCCCGTTGATTACGGTTTGGGAGAGCATGAAGCGGTCTATCACTACTCGGATGCGGATGGCTGTAGTGCTCAAGATTCAACGACCATTTCGATTGTCAATCCGACAATGGCCTATGCGGGAACAGATACTACGTTGTGCGAGGGTTCTGCCTTGGTTTCAATTCCTGTATCGCAACAACAAGAACAAGGCGTTTGGTCAGGGCCGGGAGTCATTCCTTCAACCTCAACGGTTGATGTATCTGAATTGAATGCCGGTTCAAACGAGCTCGTTTTCTCCCTCGGTCAAGGGTCATGCCTAACCCAGGACACGACCATTTGGGAGGTTTTGGAAGCCCCCATCGCTCTGCTTTCGGTGGATGAAGAGATTGCCTGTCATGGGGATACGGTGTGGATGGAAGTGCAGGTGATTGGAGGAAATTTGGCCGAAGGAAGTGACTACGGCTATGAATGGTCAGGTGGATTGCAGTTCGATGCCAATGGTTTGCCATTTTGGGTGGCGGATGCATCCAGTGGTTCGAGTGCTTTGAATGTTTTTGAATTGCTGGTCATTGATGGTTTTGGTTGTTCGGATGAATCCGTGGTATTCGTTGATGCCGTTCAATCCCCATTCATCGAATTGCCTTCGCTGTTAAACGCATGTACGAATGATTCCATTGTGACATTGCCTGAAGCAATTCCAGCAAATGGACAATGGACGGGCGCAGGCATCAGCGGCAATTCACTCAATCTATCCATGTTGACCAGTATGAGCTCATTCGCTGTTTATTCTGTCGTTGATGAAAATGGATGCTTTGGATCGGACACACTGACTATCGAGGCAATCAGCCCCAATGCCTTGGAATTCGAAAGTAAAATCGATGCATGTTTTGGAGTAGGAACGTTAGCATTACCAGAATTGGCAGGTGTTGAAGGTGTATGGACCGGACCGTCCATCTCTGACGAGGTTCCGAATCAGGTTGATATGCAAGGACTCGAAGTCGGCTTATACACCTATTATTTTGAGGAGGTAGGTGTCTTTTGTCCAGCAGTGGATTCCATCGAAATAGAAATTCATGCATTACCGGTGCTAGCATTGGATGTACCGACTGTATCGTGCCCAGATTCATCGCTTGTGTTCTCTGTCGACCCCATTTCCAATGCAGATGCAATCATGGATATTGTCTGGAGTGTTGATAACGAATTGGTCACATCCACAGAAACGTCATTCCAAACGACTTGGAGCGCACCGGGTTCACACGAAATCAGTGTTGCTGTGACGAATGAATGGGGGTGTTCATCGATGGTTCAATCAGACGTGATTGTTGGAGTGCCAGCCGATGCATCGATAGAGGCTGATATTTTAGTTTGCAATCAATCGATTGCCGTTGATTTGAACGAATTTGTGGTCACCTCTGAACCTGGAACTTCTTGGTTTGATGGGTTGGGTTTGGATTCGGGTTCAGTGAGTGAATCGGGACTGCTGAATCCGGGTTTACTGCCAATTGGACAGCATGCTATTGTTCATCTATTTGAACCAGAAATGGGCTGTGCCTCTGCGGATACGGTGATGGTCCACGTAAATGCTCCAGCGACACTGCAGACTGGTGCAGATCAATCAGTTTGTTCGAACTCGGGAGAAATGGTTCTTCCATTGATTGCTTCCAATGGGAATGTGATATGGTCAGCCGAAAACGAGGAAGCAACCAATTCCATTTTAGATGCGGGGCTCGGATTGATTGATGTGAATGCACTCAATACGGGAACTCATGCATTCATCGTAAGCCAAGGCGAAGCGAGTTGTTGGGTGACGGATACAATGTTGATTGACGTTTTGCCAGAGCCTGCAGTGCAACCATTCGCTTTGCCTAATCTGTGCTCTAATCAATCCGAAACGTTGCTAGCTGAATTCAGCGAAATCAGTGGGATTTGGCAAGGCATTGGTATTTTGGAACCGGTCCAAGGATTGTTTGCTCCGATGGAAGCCGGGCCGGGTGTGCATTCGTTGGAATTGGCCTTTGTGGATTCGTTGACTCTTTGCAGTGGTGAGGTTATCCTAGAAATCCAGGTGCATGCTCCGATCATTCCTGAAGTTGAAGTGCCAAGTGTTTTATGTGCATTGGATACCGTTTCATTTAACGTGTCGAACGCGACTCAATTCTCGCAGATTCAATGGTTCATCAATGAAAACGAGATTGAAAGTGGTGCATCCATTGAATACGCTGCTTCAGATTCTGGGTTCATCTCCATTGAATTGAGTTCAATCGACGTGGCGGGTTGTGTGGCGGTTTCCAACCAAACGGCTTGGGTCGATGCCGTTCCATCAATGGAAATCACGAGCTCTGTTTCGAGTGGTTGTGCACCAGTGCAGGTAGTTTTTGAGCCCAATGGCAACCTGAATGAAATGGAATGGGAGTGGATATTGGATGGGGTTTCCATGTCAAATGCTTCTTTATTTGAAACTTCTTTGGATGCACTGGAGACGCCACAGGCATACGTCGTAGGGCTTTACTGGACTCATCCCTGTGGAACAAATACGGCTTATGATACCGTACAGGTCCTGCCGGCTCCTCAAATAGAATTCCTCAATTCTCAGCCTGTTGCATGCCTCTATGATTCGATGGAGATCCAAGTCGCAACATGGTATGCTGATGAAATTCAATGGGACGGTGCAGGTTTGCAGTCGTTCGATGCCGATTCTGCTGTGTATTTTGTTGATTCTCAAGGAACACATGAAGTGCATGTTATTGCGAGTTTGAGCGAAACGGGTTGCACTACAGAAGCTTTATGGAACTTTGAGGTGCATGCAGCTCCAATGTTCAACATAGAGGCCGATCAATGGGAAGGGTGCAGTCCATTGGAAGTCAATTTCTCCATTGATGACACCTTAGAAACCTGGCACGATTGGCACTGGGATTTTGGAGATGGTTTCAATGACCAAGGGTTTTCAATCAATGCCCACCAATTCCATAATGAATCAGGCGCTGAAGAGTTTTTGGTTTCTGCTCAAGTTCACGATCCATGGGGGTGTGTTGGTTCGGATTCTGTTTTGATTGCATTGCATCCAAAACCCAAAAATATTTGGAAGCTCGATACCAATGTGGTTTGTGGTTTGCCATCGGAGTGGCCCATTGAAGAGCTGATTCCATTGGGGTCGAGTATGCAATGGCTGGTCAATGGTGATCTGGCGTTGAATGGATCATCAGGAAAGCTTACATTGAATCAAATGGGATGGAATCACATTGAGTCAATTTTGGTAAATGAATGGGGCTGTTCTGCCCATGTCACTGATTCATTGAACGTTTTGCCATTGCCGACAGCGGAACTATTTGTTGAGCCATTGATGGGTTGTGAACCATTGGAAATCGACATTCATACCACAACCGGCGCTCAGGTACTGGGCCACAATGTGTGGTTCGGTGACCAATTGATCCATGCTGATGAGGTCCTCAACGGGATCACACTCGCTCAATCGGGAACCTATCAATTGGAAGTAGAGGTCATGTCCAGGAATGGATGCAAAGGAATCATTCCGATGGAGGTTCCTGTAAACGTATTGGCAAGTCCAGAAGTGTACTTTGATCCAATCCCATATTCTGGCACGCTCGAAGCACCAAGTCCATACAATAGTACTTGGAATTTTGAGAATTACTCCGATTCCGGTTTTGCCATATGGGATTTTGGAGATGGCAACGCTTCAACCGAATGGAATGGGCATCATACCTATCAAAATGCCGGAATATTCGAAGTTGCACTTTTGGTGTCCAATGATGATGGCTGTACCAATGAATGGATCACATCGATTGAAATTCTGAATCCATTGCAAGTTTTTGTTCCCAATGCTTTCACACCATCAAACCAAGGAGTATCTGATGGAATCAATGATGGTTGGAGACCAGAAATTTCTGGTGCCAATTTGATTGAAGGCTATCATCTCAAGGTATTCAATCGCTACGGCAATCTTGTCTGGCAAACCAATGACCCAGCAGCTTATTGGTCAGGCCAAGTGGAAGCGGATGGGCAACATTTTGGTCAAAATGAAGTGTACACTTGGGTGCTGTACATTGAATCTCAACACCAGGATCCAAATCAGCGTGAATGGAAAGGGCATGTCACCCTAATCCGGTAAATCGGTCCCATAAACAAAGAGCACTGGATTTCCGTGCCAAGGGTAAGAGGCTTATTCTTCGTTCAAGTCAGTTTCTTCCAGATCGATTCCAAAATCTGAATCGGTAGCCTCTTCTAGTTTCTCAATCATTTCATTGTCAATCCGGAACAAGTAGATGGTGTCGTCAGTGCGAATCTCCAGGCAACGGAGGAATTTGCCATCAGGCATTGATAGCGTGCTTAGATCTTCATCACCAAATCCTTCTGGATAACGGTCGGTGATGAGTGAAATGTGCTTTTCTGTGATGTTCGTGTAATTCTTGATGATGCGGTTCATGTTGCTTGAATTACTTACCAGTTTAGTAACCATCCAAAAATAAGTGGTGCAACAATTGTTGCGTCACTTTCGATGATGTATTTCGGAGTGTTTTCCCCAAGTTTTCCCCAAGTGATTTTTTCATTTGGTACGGCTCCAGAATAGGAGCCATAGCTTGTAGTGCTATCGGAGATTTGACAGAAATAGCCCCATAGTGGCACATGCTCTTTCTTTAAATCTTGGTGCAGCATGGGAACTACACAAATCGGGAAATCTCCTGCAATTCCACCGCCTATCTGGAAGAAACCAATTTGCGTCCCGTCTGCTGTATTTCTTTCGTACCAATCAGCCAGCCAAATCATGTATTCGATGCCGCTTTTTACGGTCGAAGGGATGACGTCCCCAGCAATGCAATGTGCAGCGAAAATGTTACCCAAGGTGCTGTCTTCCCATCCGGGAACAATGAGAGGAATGCCCTTTTCAGCTGCAGCCATCATCCAGCTGTTTTCTGGGTCGATTTCATAATAGGGTTCTAGCACGCCGCTCAAAAGGGCTTGATAAAAGTACTCATGAGGAAAATACCTCGATGCGCTTGCCTCTGCATTTTTCCATAGCTCCACCATATGATCTTCAAGGCGTCGAAAGGCTTCTTCTTCGGGAATGCACGTGTCGGTCACTCGGTTCAATCCGCGGTCCAACAATGCTTGTTCATCAGCCGCAGTCAGGTCTCGGTAATGCGGGATTCGTTCATAATGGGAGTGGGCGACCAAATTCATCACATCCTCTTCCAAATTTGCCCCAGTGCAACTGATGATAGCCACTTTGTCTTGCCGGATCATTTCTGCCAGACTCTTTCCCAATTCCGCCGTACTCATTGCTCCAGCAAGGGTGACCATCATCTTTCCTCCCTGATTCAGATGGGCCTCGTATCCCATAGCTGCGTCTTCTACTACTGCTGCGTTAAAGTGGTTGTAGTGTTCGGCCATGAATTGACGCAGAAAGCCTGTCGTGTTGTTCATTTTATTTGGTTGCTATGGTTTCTATGGTTGCTGGTTTTAAAACATAGGTCAGCAATTTGTACACCAGCTTTGCGCTGAAAAAATCGCTGGCTTTGCTCCGTTCGTGCGCTGCAAGTTCGACAACATCAAATCCCACAACATTGAATCGTTCGGCTGCCATTTTTGCCAATCGGGTGACTTGAAACCAGTTTAAACCGCCTGGTTCAGGGGTTCCCGTATCTGGAAGATATGCAGGGTCAAAAGCGTCCAAATCAATGGTGATGTATACCGGGCGACCATTAGCACCTAGTGCATCCAATGCCGCTTGTTGCCATTCCTCGTCATTCTGGTAATAGCAATCATCCCCAGTAAACAATCGACCTTTTTGAATGTAAGGGAGTTCTGAAATGTCCATGCTCCTGATTCCAACCTGGACCAATCGACAATTCTGTGAAGCCCAATGCACAGCACAAGCATGGTTGCAAGTAGATCCTTGATAAGACTTACGTAAATCGGCATGTGCGTCAATGTGAAGGACCGCGAGATCTGGAAATTTTTGCGCACAAGCTTGAATAGCTCCAATGCTCACACTGTGCTCCCCTCCAAGGATTACGGGTAGTTTCGAATCATTGAGTATTTGCTTGGTTGCAGATCGTACAGATTCTACCATCGATTCCGGCGAATCATTTTCTGCAATGGCCTCATGGATGTGAATGCCTTCACGCACAACTTCGGTTTGTGTTTCGATGTCGTACAGTTCCATATTTTCAGTGGCTTCTAGCAGCGCATCTGGACCTTTATCGGCTCCCTTTCCCCAGGTGCTCGTTCCGTCGTAGGGTACAGGCAAAATTACCGCTCTCGATGAGGCATAATTGGCTTCATCAATTGCAATCCCAGCGTAATTTCGAATCAATTCCATGGTTTATTCAGCGTGTTTTGAAATTTGCTCAGGAGAAGTTTGGGCTGTATTCTTGTCGACATCAGTTTTGTATCCAAGCAGCGTCAACACTTCCTCTGGCGATTGAGAATCACTGAATACTTCGAAATGCAGAGCATCATTTGCATCTCTGTCAATCAATACGTGCTTCAACCCTGGAATTAAGCAGTGGTGCACACCGCCATGGCCGCTGATGTTATCCTGATAAGCACCGGTATTGAAAAACCCGATATAAAGGGGTTTGTCGGTTTTGAATTGTGGAAGGTATATCGCATTCAAATGCTGCTCGGAATTGTAATAATCATCACTGTCACAAGTGAGGCCGCCAAGAAAAACACGCTCATAAGCATCGGACCATCGATTCAAAGGAAGCATCAGGAATCGTTTATTGATGGCCCATGAATCAGGAAGGGTGGTCATGAAAGAAGAATCGATCAAATTCCACTTTTCCCGATCATTTTGTCTTTTTTGATGAATGACCTTGAAGATCGTAGCCCCGGCTTCAGCAACTGTGAATGAACCAAATTCCGTGTAAATGTCCGGCGGTGGCACACCCTCCTCGTTGCATGCGATTTGGATTTGCTCTAGAATGGCTTCAATCATGTATTCATAATCATATTCAAACGCCAGTGAGTTTTTGGTGGGGAGCCCGCCTCCAATATTCAATGCGGTGAGGCTTGGACAGATTTTTTTCAGATCTGTATACACCCGCATGGCTTTGCGCAATTCATTCCAGTAATAAGCCGTATCTCGAATCCCTGTGTTGCAAAAGAAATGAAGCATTTTGAGCTGCATGTGTGGATTAGTCTTGAGCTGCTGCTCATAAAATCCTGCAATGCGCTGGTATCCAATCCCTAGTCGAGAAGTGTAAAATGCAAATTTTGGTTCTTCTTCGGTTGCAATTCGGATTCCAACTTCGATGGGTCGATCAATTTGAGCCGAGAATCGTTTGAATTCATCTTGGTTGTCAATAACCGGTAAGAGATTATGGAAGCCTGCTTTTCGAAGCTCTACGATGCGAGACAAATACCCATCCGTTTTGAAACCGTTGCAAATAATCCGCGCATCGTAATCCAATTTCCCATCAGCGTGCAACGCTTTGACAATGTCCAGGTCGAATGCGCTCGACGTCTCCAAATGCGCACCGTGTTTAATGACTTCCTCCGTGATATGCCTGAAATGCGAACTTTTGGTTACGTAACAGTAATGATAAGCGCCTGGATAATTGAGTTTCTTCATTGCCCCACGGAACCAACCATGTGCCAGGCGAATGTTCTCGCCAATTTTCGGTAAATAGGTGATGCGAAGGGGAGAGCCAAATCTTTCTACGAGCTCCATCATAGGGATGCCGTGAAAAAGCAGCGCGTTATTCTCAATTTCGAATTCGGGTTGTGGCCAATCGAATGTTTGGTCCACCAAATCAAAATACTGAAGTTTCATTGAAATAAATCTGAAGGGAAAAACATGGAACAATCAATGAGCGCTGAGGCCTTAGGACGCAGCACATCGATGGTGTTTTCCGATCAGATTCGATAAGCAAAAGCACATCCACGGCGCTTCGAAACGATACGCCAGCGTTCTGCTATCCATTGAGCAAGAGACGATTGGAAGTGCAAGTCAGCCATTTTTCCAAAAAATCGGATGCAATGATACGCTAGATTTTTACATGTTGATTCATCCCATCGGATTTTTTGCAAATCCTTATCTTCGAGACACGCCATGATTGATAAATCTATCTTGATTCGAGAGTCTGAAAAACGGCTGCGAAAAACCATTTCGGCGCTCGATGACGAGATTCAATCGCTCCGGGAAAGTCGAGCTGCTGATGGTAAAAGTTCGGCGGGCGATAAGCATGAAACAGGAAGAGCAATGGCGGATTTGGAGTTGGGCCGATTGAACGCTCAGCGTCAGAAATTTGCCAAGTTGCGGGCTGATTTGATGGAGATCAAAGATTCGAAGGCTACATCCATTCAACTTGGTTCTGTGGTTCAAACGCAAAAGGGGGTTTATTTCCTGGCTGTTCCATTGGGTCGGGTGGAAACACAAGGACAAACTGTCTATGTCATTTCGACCATTTCGCCGCTAGGCCAAGCTTTACTCGGTCATTCAAGAGGTGATTCGTTTGTAATCAATGGCGTCACCGACCGTGTGGAACACTGTTACTGAAATTGGGCGAAATGTTCTATGGTAAGTTGCTCTGGATCCAGTTCTGATATGGCGTCATCCGGGAAAAAAGAGACGGTCACAGATTCATTTGGGAATAATGTGAGTCCATTGCAGTCAAAATGGCCAGCTAATGGAGTGCTGAGGCGCACGCCAAAAGCCATTTCATTTGAGGTCAAAGTGACTTTGTTCCGATCTGTTTTCATTTGAATCTGCGCTTGAGGCCAATGGATGTTGGAGGGTTTTTCCATCAGGTATTCACCGTAATCTATGATTTCACCATTTGATGCTTTCCACATCCACCGCACAAAGCAAGCTGTTGGGAATTCTGCACGGTTCGTAGCCAAGGACAATTGAAGCCGTTCAAAAGCAGCAATGGTCGTTTCACGGGTCATGGTTTTCAAGGTGTCACCATGTTGATCCAAAAGTGCCAATGAAATGGTGCTGCTTTCACATGGACTCGGAATGTCGGGAAAGGCAGTCACGCTGAAACCGATAGAATCCCAATGATTTATGATGATGCGGCAATCTTTATTCGCCTCTCTTACGGCATGATGAGCCAGCTTCCATCGACCAGCATGGTCAATGGTGGACCAAGAAGGAGTGGGCCAAACGTCATTCAGCTGCCAATACATTGATCCGCTGTATTTGCCCTGACTATTTCGGTGACGTTCCAAGGCTTCTCGCAATCCAATGGATTGGGTGAGCTGCGTAAGGTAGATCCATCGATCCAATGCCTCCGCTTCTGGTGTGTTCTTGCTCGCGGGATCAGCGGTGTATCTGCGGGCATAAATCCGCATCATTCCCCAACCGTCTAGGCCCGGTTTAAGCCATTCCATTTTTGATCGTTGTCGAAATTGCAATTCAGGATCACCGAAAGTTTGAATTCCGACATCATGCAACGTTTGCGAATGGGGCAGGCTTTGGAGTCCATATTCGCTTGCAAATCGACCTTGGTGTTGAGAAAAGTAATCGAAATCTAGGGTGTCAAACCAAACGTGCCAGGCGTGCTCGTCACCAGAAAATTTTTCGGTTTCAGAATTTCTTTCATTGGTATTCCATTTCCATTGATAATCAGGAGTTGGCGAACTTGGCCAGTAAGTGGTATTGGTGTGTTCAGACACCACGCGGGGTAAAATGCTGTGGAAGAGGGTATCGTATGCTTCATAGACCTTGGCGGAATCGATACCGTGAAGGTTATAAAGCTCTTGCCATCCCCAGGTATTCCATGCTTTTTGGGATTCGTTGTTTCCACACCAAAGCGCCAGTGAAGGGTGATTTCGCAGTCTTTTGACTTGCTCTTCGGCTTCTTGACTCACATTTGCTTGGAAAATCGAGTCACCTCGAACCATGGTGCAAGCGAACATGAAGTCTTGCCAAACAAGAATGCCATGCTCATCGCAGAATTCGAAAAAATTCTGGTTCGGATAAACGGCACCCCCCCAAACCCTCAAGGCATTCATATTGGCATCCATCGCACCTTGCAAAACGGAAGGTGTTTTGGATTCGGCTCGATTGGCGAAGAAGTCTGCAGGAATGACATTGGCCCCGCGAATTTGCACCCGATGCCCATTGATGTGGCACTCAAATGAACGGCCCCATTCGTCTTTATCACGAATCCACTCAATCTCTCGAATCCCGATCTTGCATTGAAGAGCATAAACGTCATTCGATTCTGGTATCCATTGAACCGTGTAGAGTGGTTGTTTTCCCATGCCTCGGGGCCACCAAAGTTGCGGAGAGTCTAGAGTGTATTCCCAATGCTGGTCATCGATTTGTTCGAAAACCCATTGATGATGACCTGATGATTTTGGCTCCTGGATGACCCACTTTCCTTTTGGCCAAGGTCGATCCAATGCGATGTTGATGACGGCAGTTTGGTCCTTTTGAATGCGCGTGGATATGAATACATCATCCATGGTGGGCTGCCGTGCGTCTTGAATGAAAACCCTACCTGCCAATCCCGAAGTAATCAGCCGAGGTCCCCAATCCCAACCGTAGTGATAACCAGGTTTTCGTGTCACACTGCTCGTTTGTTTTCCAATGGGTCGAAGCTCATTACTTACTGGAATCACCTGCGGTAATTGATCTAGGATGATTTGTCCTTTCTCGATGGGAGAATGCAGGATGATTTCTAAGGTGCAGAGTGGGGTGTTCAGATGACCAATGTCCAAGGTGTAATGACGGTATGCATTGTCAGTTTGCAGAATCAGTGAGTCGTTTAAGAAAATTGAAGCATAGGTGTCGATTCCGTCAAAATGCAATTCTGGATGGACAATGGAACTTGACTCGAGCCAATTCTGGAGAGGGAAGATGCTTCGGTAATGCCATGTAGCCTTTTCAATCCACTCGAATTCCAATTCATTTTTCCCATAGAATGGGTCGGGCACCAAACCGTTGTCAAGCAAATCAGTAAAGACGTTGCCCGGTACAGTTGCTTTATGCCAAACCGTGGAGTCAGCATGGCGAAATTCCCAATTGTCGATGACCAAATCAGCAGGATCATGTTGGTCACAACTTGTTAGGGCAATGACGCAGCAAAATGCGGCTATCAGTTGATGAAATTTACCTTTCGTCATATGCTTTGAATGAATTGGCTCAAGTTTTGTCCGACATCCAAGTCAAGTCGTTTTCTCAATCTGGAGCGGCTCACTTCAATGGCGCGAACGGAAACATACATCAATGAAGCCATTTCTTTGGACGATAAGTTCATGCGCAAGTAAGTGCATAATTTAAGGTCGTTTTTGGTTAGATTGGGGTAGCGAAGTGTAATGCGCTGTTGGAACTCAACGTGGACTTGATCGAACTGATCCGTGAATTGTTCCCATGCTTCATCCAATTTCCCTCCGTTTCTGATGACATCGATGAGTTCATCAATTTGTTTCTTTTGCGCTGAGTTAGATTCAGGTTTTAATTTGATTAGTTGATTCTCAATCGATTGAACGAGTTGAGATTTCTGAACTAGGTTCATTGTGACCGAAGCCAATTCTTGATTTCGTGAAGCCAATTGCTGCTGCTGAGCCAATTCTCTCTCTTTTTGCAGGGCATGTTCACTTTCCAAAATGGAAGCTTGCATTCGTTGTTCTGCTTCGCGCCTCGATCGCTGCTCTGCCTCGCGATTTTGTTCATACTTGGCATTCAATTTGCGACGGTTTTGCCGCACCCATAGCCCTGCAGCGAGGATAAAGAGTAAAAGTATGGCCAGCCGAGTAGAGGCACGCTGATGCCAGAAGGGGGCAATGGTTAAATCGGTCGTCAAGATGGCCCCTGTCAAATTTTCATGAATAAACGTGCGGAATTGAATTTGATGATTTCCCGGCTCGATTCCAGAGAGCGTGATGATTGGGGAAGCATTTGGTTTTGACCATTGGTCTGACACTTCTTTGATTCTCCATTGGTATTGTTGAATTCCAGACCAATTGGAATTGAAGCCTTCTAATTGATATTCAAAAGCATAAATCCCTGCCTCAAGCGGTTCCCCTTCAATAAGCTCCTTCTTATCGTTGAATGAAGTGAATTGTGCAATGGATTTTATAGAAAGTGCTGGAGCAGAATCCCTTGACAACATCGATTCACTATTTAAATAAACAAAACCTGTTTCAACAGGAATGCACGCTTGGCCAGAGGGGGTGAATTCGATGGATTCAAAAGGGGAAATTGGACGGCTTTTTTGCATAGGTGCAATACCAACCATTTGGTTAGATAGCATTGCTGCACCGCCAGTTGGAATGTGCGAAACTTCATCCCCTTCAAAGACCCACAGACCTTGTTTTGGGTCTTGAAAAATTCTTTGAAATGATCCCTCAGGATGGATCCAGGAAGTCAATCGACTGGTATCCGGTTGCATGCGATGCAGCGATCGATTAAATCGATAGAAACCCTTTTGCGTTGCAAATAAGATTTCATCCTCAACATTGCACAAATTGACTTGAAGTGGTGCGGGAAACCCATCATGTTCATTAAAGGATTCAAGTTGAATCACTTTGAGCGTTTCAGCTTCTATTTTGAATCGAAAAGCCCCTCGATACGGATGACTTGCCCACCAAAAGCCTTCTGCAGATTTCGCAAGAAATCGGGTGCTCTCATCAAAGCCATTGAGCTTTCCATCAACCACCCATTTTGCTTTCGACCGATGCAATTGGATGATGCCCTCGTAAGTCCCGACATACCAATATGGCGATTGGTCTTCATTCCAAATGTTCCAGCATCCGAGTCCCGAAATGACGGGCGTATAGTTCGTTCCGTCAAGGATTCCGGCCCCATCAGGATGGGCAATCCATGTTTGGCCTTCAAACTGGTTTAACGCCCAAATCGGACCTTTCAAATTCGGTATTTCTATCGGTCGCGAAAGGCTGTCTTTTTGAAATAAAACCCCTTGTGATGTTCCCCAATAAATTGATCCATTGGTAAGATGAAGGGAGGAATAGCCTACAATATCCAAGTGGGAAAGTTGGTTCGGAATCCGATGTGGCCATGCATAGCGGAGGAGCTCAATCCCACCTTCCAAACCAACCCAGTAATTCCCAAAGCCATCGGATTTGATGTCGAGGACGGTATTGCTCTTCAATCCTGATTCAATATCATGAGCAACTTGAAATTCCACGAAGTTCTCAGTCAATAAGATGCCATTTTCTGATGTTCCAATGAACCAATGGGTATCGAATCTTTCGACGCAGTTTACCCTGGCTTTCACGAGTTTTGCATGGAGTTTTCCTTGAAAAGTCCTCCAAGTGCCGTTCTTGAAATGGAAGATTCCGGATTGATGGGTGAGAATTAATGGATCGTTGTCATTTTGCCAAATCAAGGCCTCTAGGCGATGATTCTCGAAAGGCCATGTCTGTTTTATATTACCATGATCATCAAATAAGATCAATTGATCCTTGGTCTGTACCGCAATGCCGTGTTCAGTCTGAACCGAATTGACCAATGGGCCTTTTATCCATTCTCGATAATTGCCTTTAGCACTGATTTCTCCTACAAATTCACTCGTCGCTAAAATCACTCGAAGAGAATCAGGTTCTCCAACTCCAAACAAGCGCCAAACTTCATCGAATGCACCCGATTCATTCTTGATAATTGGAGTGAAGTCCAACCACCTGTTTGTGACTGAATCACGTTGGAATTTCCCTAAGAATCCTTGTCCTCCGCAATAAATGCCATTTTTTGAAGCGTATACAGATTTGGATTGGGTCCCATTGGGTAATTCCTCTACAATCCAACTGGCACCATCAAAAATTAGCAATCCCTGATTGTTTGCAACGGCTACAGTTGATTGATCATTTGTGCTCAAAAACTGGTTTTGAATTCCTCCTTGAACATCGAAGGTTTGTCTTAAACAAGGCTCGATTACGGTTTGGAAATACACGGTTTTGCATATACCCATCAATGCTACCATGAGCAGCAATTTGTGAGGTTTCCAAATGTGTGGTTTGGATTTTAAATTCCAGATAAATTTCAATTCAAGTATTTGTAAATGAGTATATTAAATATTTATTAGCCTTTTCAATCAAGTAAAGAATTACATGAGCAGAAAACATTTTGTGCAGTTTTTGTGCAAGTAAATTTAAGGCATGAATCATTGCCGTTTTTGAACATCTTGTAATTTGCACACCGAAATGTTTTTTGATGTAAAACAAGGATATACGAAGGCAATGCTGACTGGTGCAGTATTGACAATCGCTGTGCTTGTTGGTTGCTCTAATCCAGCGGTAGAAAGGGACAACCTAGATCAAGAGGAGGCTCGTTTTGTTGATTCAGTACTTCAAACCCTATCTCTTGAGGCGAAAGTAGGAGAGATGACTCAGCTCACTTTGGGAGCTATTGCCGTAGGCAAACCTTTCAAATTGGTGGAGCCTCAACGTTTAGATTCAAATAAAGCTGAATTGGCTTTAGTGGATTTCCATGTTGGTAGCATCTTAAACTGTGGCAATCATGCACATACACCAGAAAAATGGCATGAGTTCATCAATGGTATACAGGATTTTGCTCAGTTAAAGTCCAGCCCAATACCGGTGTTATATGGTGTCGACGCCATTCACGGTCCGACGTACACTAGCGGTGGAGTGTTAAGTCCGCAACAAATCGGTTTGGCAGCCACTTGGGATATTGATTTGACCAGGAATGTGGCCGAAGCGACGGCATCTCAAATCAAGGCTTGCGGTATCCCTTGGAATTTTTCTCCGGTACTGGATTTGGGTCGAGACCCGCGTTGGCCGAGGTTTTGGGAGACTTTCGGAGAAGATCCTTTGTTGGCTTCTCGCATGGGAGTAGCCATGGTTGAGGGGTATCAAAACGGACCCGATAAAGTGGCCGCAACTTTGAAACACTTTTTAGGTTATAGTTTCCCGTTATCCGGGAAGGATCGAACGCCAGCGTGGATTCCTGAACGGGAATTGCGAGAGTATTTCCTCCCAAGTTTTCAAGCTGCCATAGAGGGTGGAGCCATGTCAATCATGGTCAACAGCGGTGAAATCAATGGCATTCCGGTTCATGCCAATCGCAAGCTTTTGACCGATTTGTTGCGGGATGAGTTGGGATTTGACGGAGTCATTGTGACGGATTGGGAGGATATTGGATACCTCCAAGAGCGCCACAAGGTGGCTGAGGACTACAAAGAGGCAACGCGGATGGCCGTTGAAGCTGGTATTGACATGAGCATGGTGCCTTTGGATTTGGAATTCTCCAAAGCACTCATTGAATTGGTTGAAGAGGGGGTGATTTCGGAAACACGGATAGATGAGTCAGTGAGGCGAATCTTGACGATGAAATACCGTCTTGGCTTATTCAAAACCAAGGGGTATGCCCCTTCTTTTGAAGAATATCCAGAAACTGCAGATTTCGAAGGCGCTGCTGCCCGCGCAGCTTTGGAATCCATTACACTTCTAAAGAATGACTTGACGGGTCAGATGGGCTTTGAACATCGGGTGCTACCCATAAGTGGGTCAGGGAAGATTTTTGTTACGGGACCTACTGCGCACAGTTTGAACGCGTTAAATGGAGGATGGACGGGTACTTGGCAAGGAACAGATACGACCTACAATACGCCAGGGAGGCCGCACTTGACTGAAGCGCTTCAAGCTCATTTTGGAGTCGATCGCATCGAAGACATGCGATTGGAAATGACGTTTAATGATAACGATGTTGCGAAGGTGGTGGACCAAATAAGGAGAACCAACCCTGATTATGTGATACTTGCATTGGGAGAAATGCCGTACACAGAATTGGTTGGAAATGATGAGAACCTCGAGTTGTACGCAAATCAACAAGCGTTGGTAAAGGCGGTCCATGCGCTGCAAAGGCCCATCATTACGGTTTTCATCGAAGGTCGACCGCGAACTTTCCAAGCAGTCGAGCCGATGATGGACGGTATTGTGATGGCTTATTTGCCAGGTGATTATGGTGGACAGGCGATTTCACAGGTGCTGGATGGTTCTTTTAATCCAACCGGTCGATTGCCATTTACTTGGCCACGATACGCTTCTTCACACCTGACTTACTACCACAAACACACGGAACGAATTGATACCGATTTCTCATTGAATGGATTCAATCCACAGTTTGAATTCGGCCACGGGTTGTCTTATTCTGAAGTCAAATGTGAGGAGCTCAAATCCGATCAGCAACATTATGGTATAAATGACACCATTCGTTTAGAAGTCACTTTGCACAACTTGGGGGACCGCAGCTCTGACGAATTGATATTGGTTTTTAGTCAAGACAAAGTTGCATCGATCACGCCAAGTGTAAAAAGATTGCGTGATTTCAAGCGGAAGGTCGTGGGTGGAAGAGAAAAGGTCGTAGTAGACTTTGAATTGCCAATTTCGAGCCTCTCCTTTGTAAATGAGAATTTGCAAAAGGTAACAGAGCCCGGTGAATTCGTGTTGCACGTACAAGACAAAACAGTTGATATTCTGGTAAGTCCGTAAAAGATGAAAACAAACCCAAACCCTTATAAAATGAAGCACATTTTTACTCTTGCTTTTTTAGCAATTTTGGTTGGTTCATCAGCTCAAGTAGGTATCATTACTTGGGAAGTGAACATGGCCAATGAAGAAGTCTCTCCGGAAGGAGTATTCCTTGCTGGTGGCGATTACTTTGGTGTTCCAGGTGACAATCCAATGTCCGATGACGATGGTGATGGAATCTGGACGATTACCTTGGCGATGCCACTCGGTTATTCTGGAGCATATACGTTCACAAACGGCGCATGTGGAGATTGGTCTTGCAAAGAAAATATTGTTGGCCAAGAATGTGCTTACGGCACTTGGGCCGACCGATTTCTTCCAGAAGTCACTTCAGCAGGTGCGACCTATTCAACCTGTTTCGCCCAATGCACTACGGATGGTACTTGCAACTCTATAAGTTCTGCAGACGTGACCTTCCGAGTGGACATGTCTGAATCCATGGTAACCAATGGTGTTTTCTTGCACGCTGCCTTTGATGGTTGGAGCTCGATCCCGATGAGCGATGATGACGGGGACAACATTTATGAATACACAACCAATTTGGAAACAGGTACTTATCAGTATTTATTTCAAAATGGAGAGGGAAATAACGAAGCGTTCGACTCGACTTATGTTGAGTGCACCTTGACGAGTGGTGCTTTCACCAATCGTCTATTGACAGTTGAAGGCGGCGCCCCTGTCGTAACGGACCCTTATTGCTACAACAGCTGCTTTGCATGTGAAGGTGGCGGAGACGGGGATAGCATCTTGACAGTCACGTTCAATGTGAACATGCAAAACGAAGTAGTAGATCCAACAGGCGTATACCTCGCTGGAGGAGCGAGCTTTGGCGTCCCCGGGGACAACCCAATGACAGATGACGATGGAGATGGAATTTACACCATCACTTTAGAGGTAGACTCTGGATTCTCAAGCTACTATACTTTCACAAATGGTGCTTGCGGTGACTGGTCTTGCAAAGAAAATTTGGCAGGTCTTCCTTGTGGAGATCCCAACAATTACAATGATCGATTCTTGGAGCCTGTGACTCAGGATGTTGTGCTCAGCACGTGCTTTGGGCAATGCAGCACAGACGGAACTTGTGAGGATAATGCACCAATTCCTGTGACCTTCCGAGTGGACATGTCAGAGCAAATTGTTGTGAGTGGCGTTACCATTTTTGGAGGATCGATCAATGGTTGGAACAACACGGCGACACCAATGACTGATGACGATGGCGATGGGGTATATGAGGTAACACTTGATTTGACAGCAGGTGGACACGAATACAAATTCGTCAACAGTGGAGTTGAAGAGATTTTCGATCCAATTGTACATGGAGAATGCACGGTTACGACTCCTGATTCGGTTTACACGAATCGTTACTTGTTCATCGAAGGTGCAGATCCAGTTGTTACTGATCCTTATTGCTTCAATTCATGTGATGCATGTGCGACCATTGGAATTGATGCAGTGGATGCATTTGATTTCCAAATCGTACCATCCGTCACGTCTGATGTAGTTGAATTGCGAATGGGTCGAATCAGCGCCACGAACCTCGACCTTTCAGTGGTGTCTTATACTGGTAGCGTTGTGGCTCAGCATCAGATTCCAGCTGGAGTTAATGTCTGGACATTGGACATGAGCTCTGAAGCGAATGGAATTTATTTTATCCAAGTTCAATCGGAAGGACAAGGAGTCACTCGTAGAGTGCTCAAAGTCCAATAAGATTGACTCATTGATTAAAACTTGATCAAACACGAATTAGAACGAATGAAAAAGTTGCTCTTAGCAGTCAACTTCGTTTTTGCCCTATTGGTGACAGCCTTCTCTCAGGGGAAGGTTGTCACCGGTACGGTAACTTCAGCCGATGATGGGCTGGGCTTACCGGGCGTGACGGTAGTTGAAAAAGGCACCTCAAATGCCACCTTTACAGATATAGACGGGAAGTATTCCATTGCGTTGAAGAATGAAGCATCTAGCTTGAGTTTTTCCTTCATTGGATACTTGAGCCAAAACATTTCAACCGAAGGTAAATCAAGTGTAAATGTGACCTTAAAGTCTGATGTTGCTGGTTTGGAAGAGGTTGTGGTTGTTGGATACGGTAACCAAAAGCGAAGCAAGATTTCTGGTGCTGTCGGTACCATTGACACAAAGGAAATCACTTCATTGCCTGTATTAAGAACGGAGCAAGCCCTGCAGGGCCGAGCTGCTGGGGTGCAGGTTACACAGAATTCTGGGCAACCGGGATCCACTCAATCCATTCGAATTCGTGGTACGGGTTCCTTGAACAATGCTGAACCACTTTACGTGATTGATGGAATTCCTAGTGCTGGCATTGACTACCTCAACCCATCGGATATCGAGTCCATTTCAATTCTTAAAGATGCGGCATCCGCTGCAATCTATGGTGCGCGTGGAGGAAACGGTGTCGTTCTAATTACTACAAAATCGGGTTCCAAGAACCAGAAACCTCAAATCACATATGAGAGCTACTACGGTATGCAAGAGCCTTGGAAGTACATGGCTTTGCTCAATGCCGAGGAGTATGCGATTTTGATGAATGAAAGTCGCTCTGCTGCAGGATTGGCTCCTATGGAGGCATTAGCAAATCCATCAGCATTGGGAGAGGGATTTGACTGGCAAGACGAAATCTTCCAGCGTGCTCCCATGATGAATCATTCATTCAGCTTCACAAAAGGAACGGAGTCTTCATCAACAGCTGTAGGTGGAAGTTATTTCTTGCAGGACGGAATTGTTGGTGGAGAAAAAGGTCGTTTCGAACGATATACCTTCAGAATCAACACCCGCCAGGAAGGAGGAGATCGATTCAGAATGGGGCAAAATGTGAATTTTACTTACCTCAATCGTTCGGCCCTGGCTGAGAATAATGAGTTTAACTCTGTCGTTGGTCGAGCCTTGAATATGGATCCATTGACTCAAGCTACACGGCTTGACGGATCCTTTGCTTATTCAGAAATGATTGATTCGGACATCGCCAATCCGGCCAATCAGATTGCATTGAATAATGACTTTTGGACCACCAATCGATTTGTTGGATCCACTTTTGGCGAATATGACATTTTATCCAACCTCAAATTCCGGTCGACCATGTCAGTGGATTTGAGCTTGGGATCTCATCGTGTTTTCTATCCTGCTTACGACCTGGGTATTGGTCCGAATGATCCGGAGCGTCCAGCATACGAATGGCGCGAAGTCAACGGATTAATGCTCGGAGAAAATAAATGGAGCAATTGGCAATGGGAGAATACGTTGACCTATGATAAGGAACTCAGCAATGGTGATGACTTGCAGGTTGTAGCTGGATATTCTGCTCTTTCGAATCGCAGTACGAGCTTTTATGGCTACCGGGATAGCTTGGCCTCAAATGAGCTGGAGTTCGCTTACATGAACAACAGCTTGAATGCTCAAGAACAAGCGCCAACAGCAAGTGGAGGAATTACAGAATCTGCATTCATCGGTCAGTTCGTGCGTTTGAATTATGGTTTAGGAGAGCAGTGGTCCCTTTCTGGCACCGTTCGTCGCGATGGTTCGTCACGATTTGGAACCAATAATCGTTACGGGATATTTCCTTCAGTATCCGCAGCTTACAATATGACTGAACTGCCATGGGTAGCAGAAAAAGACTGGATTGATTTCCTCAAACTCCGCGCGAGTTGGGGACAAAACGGAAACGCGGATGGGATAGGCAACTTCGATTATACCTCGCTTGTATTCAATGGGCTGAACTACACCTTTGGCAGTGAGCAAGTGCAAGTCAACGGAGCCGGCCCCGTCAATACATCCAATCCAGATTTGAAATGGGAGACCGTGGAGCAAACGAACATTGGTGTCGATGCCGATTTGTACAAAGGAAAGTTGAATGTGGTCGCTGACTACTTTGTGAAAAACACCAATGACATGCTGGCTGTTGTTCCTTTACCAGGTGTTGTTGGATTCCTTCCTTCTGCTACGAACGTTGCTTCGGCGCGTAACTCAGGATTTGAGTTTGCTCTAAATCACCGAAACCAAGTGGGTGATGTGAATTACTCAATCGGTGGAAACATTGCTTTCATCAAGAATGAGGTGACTGACCTTGGTGAAGGTGGACAACCTGTTGCAACAGGATCTGTTTTTGGAATCGGAGATTTGGTGTCTTACACGGAGATTGGACAACCAATTGCCTACTTCTATGGGTATGAAACTGCTGGCATCTTCCAGACGAATGAAGAGGCAGCTGCCTATGAGGCATTGCCGGAAGCTCAAGCGGGTGATGTCATCTTCGTTGATCAAAACAACGATGGCGTAATCGATTCGGATGATAAGATCATGATCGGCAATCCACATCCTGATTTCACCTATGGTATCAACATGGAGGCCCAATACAAAGGGTTTGATTTCACCGTCTTCATTCAAGGTTCTCAAGGCAATGACATCTTGAACGGTGTATTCCGATATGATTTGAATACCACCAATTTGCCTGTTGCAGCATTGGAGCGATGGACGGGTGAAGGCACGAGCGATTGGTATCCACGTATTTCGCACTCTGATCCGAATCAAAACAACCGCATCTCGGACCGATTTGTAGAGGACGGATCGTACATGCGAATCAAGAATGTTCAATTGGGTTATACATTATCTGATGCGACCATGCAACGTTTGAACATAGGATCGTGTCGTGTATATGTGGCTGCAAATAATCTGTTCACCTTTACTCAGTATTCTGGTCTAGACCCAGAAGTAGGAACACGTGGAACGCTCGAAATCGGAATTGACCGTGGATTTTACCCAGCGGCAAGGACGTTCATCGCAGGCATTAATGTAAACTTCTAAGCACAGAACGATGAATCAGAAAACAATTTTCATGATGGGAATAATCGCTGTCGCTTTGGTAGCGTGTAAACAAGAATTCCTGGAAATAAAGCCTTTGGTTGGTTCAACCGAAGCGAACTTTTTTCAAAATGCAGCAGATGCAGAATCTGCCACCATTGCTTGTTACAATAACTTGCAACAAGAAGTCACCAATGTTCAAGGAAGTGCGCAATTAGCTCCACACTTCCGTTGGTATTTTGGAGACATTTGCTCGGATGATTCCCATAAGGGAGGTTCTGGAGATGGTGACGAACCCGATTTGTTCCTTTTCGAAAACTTCGCTGGGAATTCCTCGAGTAAACTCATCTTAGGGGAGTGGCAAGTTGCTTATCGTGGCATTGCCTATTGCAATTTGGCGTTGGATCGCATTCCGACCATCGAGATGGATGAAACGGAAAAAGCGCGATTCCTAGGTGAAGCATCTTTTATCCGCGCATATTGGTATTTCAACCTCGTGACCATGTTTGGTGATGTGCCGCTCATTTTGGAGAATTTGTCTCCGAGCGAGTATCAACAGGGACGTACGCCAGCTGCAGAGGTCTGGGCTCAGATTGAGGCCGATTTAACTTATGCTCGGGAGAACTTGCCTCGTCGAAGTGAGTTGAGCATTGCGGAAACAGGCCGAGCCACGTGGGGCGCAGCGACTTCGTTGCTTGTGAAAGCTCACGCCTATCAACAAGAGTGGCAAGCTTGCAACGATTTGGCCTTGGAAGTCATGACATCGGGAGAATACTTCCTCGATCCGAACTATGCCAATATCTTCACAGAAGCTGGTGAAAACGGTCCCGGATCGATTTGGGAAATCCAATACATGAATGCTTCAGGTGGAAACTGGGGAAATCAATTGGAAGGCACCTTTACCAATGTGTGGCAGCGTGCACGAGGGCAGTTCGGTGGTTATGGATTCAATATCCCTGAGCAGAATTTCGTTGATGAATTCGAAAGTGGCGATCCTCGATTGAATGCCACACTATTCCAGGTCGGAGACCAAATGGGAGATCGCGGCGTCTTCACATTAGAGGCCACTGGTTTTCCACACTTGTATTACCCGAAGAAGTTCTTCATCAACGCATCGGACGAGGCACCTTTTGGAGATCCCAATCCCAATGGTTATTCGAATGATCGCGTAATTCGGTACGCAGATGTTATTTTATTCCATGCCGAATCTTCCTATCACCTCGGAGATGAGGGAATGGCGCGCAACTCAGTAAACATTATTCGTTCTCGAGCACGAGGCGGAAATCAGGCGCTACTGCCTTCATTGACAGCCGCAGTGACTGGAAATGATTTACTTGAAGCAATTTACCACGAACGTCGCGTAGAGCTTGGATTGGAGGGGCATCGCTTCTTCGACTTGGTTCGAACGGGACGTGCTCCTGAAGCATTGGGAGATTGGGGATTCAGTACAGGCACGCATGAGGTGTTTCCCATCCCAGAGGTAGAAATCACACTTTCGGGTGGTTTGATTACACAAAACAACGGATACTAATGAAACGTAACTTAACATACATCACCTTTTCCTTATTCATCGCAATAGGGCTTATAACGGGTTGCAAACCATACGAACAAGAGGGAATCGAATTACCGGGTGCTCCATCGGCTTCTTTTTCCTGGAATTTCATCGATGCAGTGGACTCTTTAGGTCAAGTCATCGGAGTTGATTCGAATCGCGTGGCTTTGATTGCTGATCCAGTGGATGGAGCATTCTTGCACCTATGGGACTTTGGAAACGGACAGACCTCGGATCAAACGGCTGACACTGCATATTATCCCCAGGAAGGTGACTACACCATCACTTATTCAGTGCATACTGCCGGGGGAATGGGAACGGCATCAGCCACAGTGAATATTGCTCAAACTTTGGAGTTGCCTTGCGAAGGAAACTTGGCATTGCTCACCGGTTGTGAAAACCAGAAGACGTGGAAATTCTCTGATGAAATCGGAGCAATTTCAGTCGGGCCAGATCCTTATTCCACTGAGTGGTATTCGTCTCCTCCTGGAGGATTGGAGTCCTTTCAATTTGATGACCGTTATCAATTCACTGAGGACGGTATTTATGTTTACAACAACAACGGGAGTACCATGAATCCTTTTGAAGGATATGTTGAGACAGAAGTAGCCATCGATCCGACGACGTACTTTATGTCAGAAGGAACAGGGACATCCGGAGAAGATCAGATTAACCTCTCAGCATTTTCTGAAACCCTTTGTGGTTTCATGGGGGTATGGGATTCAGGTCCTGTTTATGATATCCTCGAATTAACGGAAGACCGATTGGTTATCCATGGACCGATTCAAACTGGAGATTGCCAGCAAAGTGCTGGTTGGTTTACCTTGATTTTTGTTGTTGACTGATTGAAGAGCTGGTTGAAATGAACAGAGTTTTTGGGATATTATTGGGAGGCGCATTGCTTTTAAGCTCTTGCGAAGGTTGTGGTGATCCGGAACCTTCCAATCCGCCGGAAATACGATGGGCGAACTCAACTTCCGTTTTTGAAACATCGAATTTCGAAACGATTGAGCTGGAAGTGGTATTGGGTTCTGTACATACGGAACGAGTGACTGTAGATTTCGAAACGGTTGAGGGATCGGCGACGCCTGAAGAGGATTACATCGCTTCAAGTGGGACCATCGTATTCGAACCAGGTGAAGTATCCCAAACCATTGAATTGACCCTCATCATCGATGAATATTTGGAGTCCGATGAGGAGTTTGAAGTGGTGTTGTCGAATCCAATTAATGGCTACGTCAAAATTGGTGAGCCCAGCACTTCAGTTGGGATTCGAAACGATGATGACTTGATCTTCATATCGGATGATGGATACCAGGCTGCTGATTCCTACGAAGGCATGACCTTGGTATGGTCAGATGAATTTGAAGGAACCTCCATCGATTTGTCGAATTGGACTTACGATTTAGGCAATGGCAGCGGAGGATGGGGCAACAACGAGTTAGAAACGTACACGAATAGTGCGAATAACAGCTTTGTTGCCGATGGAAAATTATTCATCAAGGCTGAAAAGGTGGGTGATAACGCTTACACTTCTGCCCGAATGAAGACTCAAGGGCTTCATGAGTTTCAATATGGGCGAATCGATGTGCGGGCGTTGCTTCCAAAGGGACAAGGCATTTGGCCAGCCATCTGGATGTTGGGTGCAAATCATTCAGAAGTGGGGTGGCCTGCTTGTGGAGAAATTGACATCATGGAGTTGTTGGGCCATTTGCCAGGTACGGTGCACGGCACAGCGCACTGGGGCATTGATTGGCCAAACTGGAACCATCAAGGATTGTCAACGAGCATTTATCCAGATCATTTCGACCAAGAATTCCATGTCTTTTCAATCGATTGGCAAGCGAATGAAATTCGTTATTTAATGGATGATGAAGAGTTCTTTGTGATTAATACAAGCATGATGAACGGTCAACCTTATCCATTTAATAATCCTTTCTTTTTCATTCTCAATGTCGCGGTCGGAGGAAATTGGCCGGGGTATCCTGATGAGACCACGGCCTTTCCAGTTTTCATGGCTGTCGATTATGTAAGGGTCTACCAATAGTAGCGAACTAGGTCTCACTTCATAGAGATCGATAGAGAAAAAAAATCCGCCCATTGGGCGGATTTTCTTTTGGTAAAAACTCTGCGAGCGCTTTCGAAATCAATTCGATGAAACCCAGAATTTTTGGACTTCTGCGAAACCAGGAATTCGGAGTATGTACATACCTGGACTTAGCCCAAGTGTGGGTATTCCAAACCAATCACCATTGCCTTGTCCTGCAAATACCACGCGGCCATTGGCATCGTAAATCTCATAATCCCAATTTGGATTCGCTCCACTGTTTAACCATTGGATTTGAATCGATTCTCCTGCATTCAAGATGGAAGGAAATGCCCTCCAATTTCCTTCGATGGAGGTGAGCCATTCTTCAATCCCTACAACGCCGTAATCGTAAGGGCCACAGAGCGGATTGTAGTTTTCACAAAGCCAACTCGAAACTGCACCTGAAATGGTGCCAAGCGTTGCATAATAGGCGTCTGCATCACTGACATGAGCCACATGTCCCGCGCCGTCTAACGTGGTAAAGCAATTGATGATTCCCAATGAATCAGCCATGGCGTGAATGATGGAGCTACCGTCGACTTCGGTTACGGGAATTCCGCTCAGTGTAATCATGCCGGTTCCGTATGGCACAGTTCCATCAGCAGTTCCGTGAACTGAAACGACGGGTTCATCACCTTCGGACATATAAGAGGCGGTTTTCAATGCTCCGGCTACATTAATGACTCCTGACACCTCACTGCTGTAGCCGGGATTTCCGGATTCACCTTCCAGTCCTCCGCCCATTCCTGCAGCAGATTGATCCACTTGAGGTGGAATTTCAGACTCTTCATCTACGTATGCTAGATGCAATCCAATAAAACCACCGGCCGAGACCCCCGCAAAATAGATGCGGTTGGGATCAATTCCCCAAGGATTTCCATCTTCCTCTACTGATTTCCGAAAATAGCGGACGGCTGCTTTGCCATCGTGATATCCTCTCCAAACCGATCGAACTAGCGCGTTTGAAACGTCTAAAAAATTGTCGATCCCTAGCCGATACGTGATTGATCCGACTACATAGCCCATCCTGGTCAAATCTTGGCTCAACGCTAGAACGTCGGCTGCATCATTTTCGCCTCCGATGAAAAATCCGCCATGCGCCATAATGATGAGGGGCCTTGATTCATTGTTGTCTCCTTCTGGTTCGTAGATATCTACTACCAATGATTGATTCAATCCGGAAGTATTGATTGCATTGCCGTACTGGACATCTGGAGTGACGGTAAAAGAATCAAAAGCGGAAGTATAGCGGTATCGATTTCCGTCGCAATCATCTTGTGAAAAAACAGGAACTACCTGAATTGAACTCAACAAAATGATGGCCAAAGCCCGAATGGGAAAAGCATAGAATTTCTTCATCTTTGAAGTTTATAGTGCGAAATGAATTTTGATAAATCTACAATGACCTGGATGAAGTTAACGCCCGCCTATTTGATTATTCTCGCTTTGGTAAGCCTCGGGTCTTGCTCAGAGACTTCCCAAGATTCAGATCATGCGATCGTTTGCATGGACGATTTCCACATCTTTTTCGATCCTGACACATTGTGGGATGAGTTGTCAGAAAATGACGGTTGGGTACGCTGGGACAATGGTCGCTTATTGACCCAGTCTTTTGCAGTGCCGCATTTCCATGTGCGTCCTTCGATCACAGCCCATGTGACATTGAGGTCAGCAGGAGACCCTTGGGATAAATCGGGTTCGCTCATGTTGTTGCCCGACTCAAAAGAAAGCATTCTAGATGTTGGATTTAAGCCAAGTGAAACCGATTCATTTCCAGGCGTGCAATTGATTCAAAGAGAGGGTTCCCCCCAGTATCTTCCTCCCATTGAACTGTTGCGTTTCATTACGCCTTTTGGTGTTGGTCACTTTAGCAACATGGAGAGACTCGACGAATACCGCCCAGTCTACATTCCCGAATGGGAGGATAGTGTGCGTTGGGAGGCTGATATCAGCCACTTGTGGGAAGCGATGAAGGATACCATTACATTGGGTGTATATATCGATACTTGGACCCATGAAGGGTATAAATTGGACATGGATATTCAGTTTGAAGCACAGCCTCTAACGGTGCAAAAAGAAGTCGTTAAGCGAACCATTTCATTGGTAAACACGACCAAATTTGGAAGTGAGCAAAGGCATTTTGATGGTTTTGCCGAAGGGCCTTTGATCGCGCCATTTGAACTAAATGAGGATGCGACAAATGCAATGCTTCATTACACGGTAACAGGGCATGGTGGTCATGCAGAAGGTGATGAATTTGTGCCCAGCGTTCACGACATTTCTTGGAATGGAGACTCCGTTTTATCATTTACCCCTTGGCGCTCAGATTGTGCGAGCTTTCGTAGATTAAATCCCTCTTCTGGTGTTTGGATGGAGCGCACTTATTGGAAAGGAGATAGTTTGGATGAGCGCATAGCTTCAAGCGATTTGTCGCGTACGGGTTGGTGTCCTGGAAGCATGGTTGAACCCGTAGTCATTCCTTTGGGTGATTTGAAGGCAGGACAGCATGAATTGAAGGTTGAGGTACCTACGGCTCAATCATTTTCAGAAGATGAAATGAATTTTTGGAATGTTGGAGTCTATTTGACCTACGAATTCCATGAGTGATCCATTGAAGCAAGTTCCTGCTGAAAGGCTGGATTGATTTCTGTGGATTTATGACCGACCTTTGCACGCGCGTTCAGCAAAGGAATAAATGGACTTCCCAAAGAGGCTGAATGCACAACCGAGTCGGAAACATGGCAAAGATCATATACACGCAAACGGACGAGGCACCAGCATTGGCCACGTACTCTTTTTTACCCATCGTTAAAGCTTTTGCGCGTCGCGCAAATGTCGAGCTTGAAACGCGAGATATCAGCCTTTCAGGTAGAATTTTGGCGGCTTTCAATGATCGATTGCCGGAAGATCAAAAAGTAACGGATGCGTTGTCTGAGTTGGGTGAATTGGCCAAACGTCCAGAAGCCAACATCATCAAGTTGCCAAACATTAGTGCATCCATCCCTCAGCTAAAAGCTGCGATTGCGGAATTGCAGGGGCTGGGATATGCATTACCGGCGTATCCTGAAGAACCCTCAACGGAAGAAGAGGTAGATGCAAAGAGGCGTTACGATGGTGTTAAAGGCTCGGCCGTTAATCCCGTTTTGCGGGAGGGAAACAGTGATCGACGTGCACCGAAGGCTGTGAAAGCGTATGCCCAAAAACATCCGCACAGCATGGGCGCTTGGACGTCTGCGTCAAAAACCCATGTAGCTCATATGGATGGGGGAGATTTCTATGGATCCGAAAAGAGTCTTACCATCGATTCCGCTAGGCAAGTCAGGATTGTATTTCGAAGTGAAAATGGTGACCAGTCGGTATTAAAGAGTGATTTCTCATTGCAACAAGGTGAGATCATTGACGCTGCCGTCATGGATATCGCACGATTGAAGGATTTTGCTGGTCAAGCAATGCAGGATGCGAAGGACCAAGGGGTCCTTTTTTCTCTTCATCTGAAGGCGACCATGATGAAAGTCTCTGACCCTATTTTATTTGGTGTTTTCGTTGAAACGTTTTTTGCCCCGGTGTTCGAGTCATTTAAAGAGGATTTGGAATCTGTGGGTGTGGATTCAAGAAATGGGTGGGGAGACGCCATCAAGAAGATGAGTGCGCTGTCGACTGACAAGCAAGCCCAGATTCAAGAGGCCATAGCTACTTCGTTTGAAACGGGACCAAACCTAGCAATGGTCGACTCGGATAAGGGAATCACCAATTTGCACGTGCCGTCTGATGTCATCATCGATGCATCCATGCCAGCGATGATTCGCAACTCCGGCCAGATGTGGGATCGTGAGGGAAAGACACAGGACACAATGGCCGTGATTCCCGACCGCTCTTATGCAGGAATTTACCAGGCCACCATTGATTTCTGTAAATCCAATGGAGCATTGGATCCGAGCAGCATGGGAAGCGTATCCAACATTGGTTTGATGGCGCAAAAAGCTGAAGAATACGGATCGCATGACAAGACCTTTGAATTCCCAGACAACGGATTTATCAGTGTTCAAGATGAAAACGGGGAAGTATTGATTGAGCAGCCTGGCCATAAGGGAGATATTTTCCGAATGTGTCAGGTTAAGGATGCTCCCATTCAAGACTGGGTCAAACTGGGGGTTGGCAGAGCTCGGGTTACGGGAAATCCTGCCATTTTCTGGTTAGACGAAAACAGAGCGCACGATGCGGAGTTGATCAAGAAGGTCAATCAATATTTACCTCTTCATCAAACGGATGGTTTGACCATTCGCATCATGACTCCAGCCGATGCGACGCGCTACTCATTGGAGCGCATTGTTGAAGGAAAGGATACAATATCGGTGACAGGAAATGTTTTGCGCGACTACCTTACTGATTTGTTTCCCATTCTTGAAGTGGGGACCTCTGCAAAAATGCTCTCCATCGTGCCTTTGATGAACGGAGGTGGACTTTTCGAAACTGGAGCGGGAGGTTCTGCTCCGAAGCATGTGCAGCAGTTGCAAGAACAGAATTATCTCCGCTGGGACAGTTTGGGAGAATTTTTAGCGCTTGCAGTCTCATTGGAACATTTGGCGGTGCACACTGGAAATGAAGAAGCACGCGTCCTAGGGACATGCCTGGATGAAGCTACCGGTCGATTCTTGGATGAAGACAAGAGTCCTACACGAAGACTTGGAGGCATCGATAATCGCGGGTCACATTTCTACTTGGCGATGTACTGGGCAATTGAGCTGGCGAATCAAAATGATAGCTCTGCACTCAGGGATGCTTTTGGACCATTGGCTGCAGCAATGCTAGGATCTGAAGCAAAAATTGTGGAGGAGTTAATAGCAGTTCAAGGCGCCAAAGCGGATATTGGAGGATATTACCGCATGGATGATGACAAAGCCAATTCCATCATGCGTCCTTCGTCTACACTGAATTCATTGATCGACGAATTCAACTCTGTAGCCTAGTCGGCTTAATTTCTCAATTTGATGGCTTGAGCTGAATGGGCAGTTCCGTCCGTTGAAATGCATTGGACTGTGTAATTCGCTGCAGCCCAATTTGACGTCACAATTTGGAGCCTTTTCACAGGTAGGCTATTCAAGTTGTTCTTGCGATAAATCATTCTGCCCGCGTCATCATAAACGATGCAAGTTTGAACAGGTTTTGACCAGGTGATTGTGATGGATTCAGCAAACGGGTTGGGGTAAATGTTCCAGGCAAATGGCGCACCCATTGCGGAAATTCCATTCGGAGGGGTCTCAACTTGGGGAAGAATTGAGTCCAATGGAAAACTCAGCATGCTCCTTGCGAACGTTCCGGCGACCAGTCGATTTGTCAAGGTGTCCGCGACGATGTCATAAACGGGTATGGTCGGCAATGAGCCAACCGGACTCCAATGATGGCCGTAATCTTCAGTTGCAAAAACCCCTCCATCCGTGGCGACTACCCAAATGCTGTCATTTAAATTAAGCATTTGGTTTACAGGATGTTGAGGAAGGTTTCCTTGAGCAGATTCCCAAGTTGATCCTATGGCTGCTTTGTAAATGAAAGGCGAATATATCGCATTACGAAATCCACTAACCGTGCAGTAAATGGAATCTTCATTGAATGGACTGAACTCGATATCGGTTACGAACTGGCCTGGTAATCCTTCTTCCATCAATTGCCACGATGCCCCGTAGTTCTGTGTGATCCAAACTCGACCATCCGTTGTTCCAGCGGCTACGGTACCTTCATCAAAATAAGACCCTGCAATTGAACTGACACAACGATACGAAAGTCCAGGGTCTGTATTGAATGTCAAGTCATCGCTCATGGGTTCCCAAACTCCAACTGGCGCATTATCCATTCGATATAGCCTTTGTGTGCCCGTCCACATTTCATCGGGGTTCGATGGGTGATAGATGAGGGGAGCATCCCACCACACACGGTCATCTTCTTCAATGCCGTACGTAAAGTCGTTCCAAAGAGGTTCTTCGTCGTATTCAGTCATGCTGAAACGCCAATTTCCCCATTGGTAACCGGCATAACGAAGTGCGGGGTTGGTAGGATGGAAGATTGCGGTAAATCCATCCCCACCCAAATCCCGTGACCAATCATCAAGGTTTTCAAAATTACCTGTAGTCGTGCCGTTGTCTTGTGCTCCTCCAGTGTAAATTCCTGGATTGTGCGGATTCCAAGTCGCTCGGTAGAATTGGGTGACGGGGATGTCGTCGATGTCATTCCAAGTCAATCCATGGTCTTCCGTTTTGTAGAGCCCTCCATCCGTTGCCAGAATACAAGTTTCCGAACCGATCCACTGCAAATCATGCTTGTCTGCATGCACTTCATAGGTCCACCATTCAGGTCCCATCAAGTTCCAATTAACTCCACCATTCAAAGAATTCCATGTATTGACACCGAGGATGGTAATGTCATTGGCATCAAATGGATTGATTCTGACTTTTGAGAAATACCAGCCAAACCCTCCAAGGGCATTTTCTGGAATGTTGTCTTGGGGGATGACTGCATTCCAGTTTTCACCTCCATCGGTTGTTCGATACAAATTGTCCAGCTGGTTATCCTGTCCCACGACCAAAGCGTATACACCATTTGGAGAACTAGCTAAACCAATTCGTCCACGATGACCGCTTTCCCAAGGGTTGTCCAGTACTTGCCACGATTGTCCTGCATCCTGAGATTTCCAAATTCGACAATGTGGACCCCAAACTTCACTGCCGGTGGAATTGCGCGTTCGTTGCCAAGCAGCAGCGAAAATTGCCTCGCTCTCGGCATCAAATAAGATGTCAGTGATGCCAGTTGAGTCGTTGGGGAGCAAGACTTGTTCCCAATTCATTCCTGAATCAGTGCTTCTAAACAGACCACGATTGTTTCCTGGAATAGCAGGATTACCCATTGCCCCTGCGAGCAGAATTTGACTATCATTCGAAGGTGAAGGGACGAAAAGTAGCTTGCTGATTACCCCCATGGAATCCAAACCAATGTTTTGCCAGCTTTCACCGCCATCGAGCGATCGATAGACTCCATTTCCCATTCGCGGAAAGCTGCTGATCTGCGGGTCGCCTGTTGCCAAAAAAAGTCGTTCTGGATTGCCTGGGTAGAAGGCCAGGTCTCCCATGGCCATGGCCGGAAAATCATCGGTGAGTGGAACCCAATCACCATCTCCTGTGCCTTTCCAAAGTCCACCGCTGCTGCTGCCGGCGTAGAGGATGTTCGGATCGGTGGGATGCTGACGCAAGAAATTGAATCGACCGCCGATATTGGTTGGTCCTTCCAAGCGCCATTCACCATTGATCATGCGATTTCCTGACTCAGATTGTTGCAGTGATTTCCAGCGGTGTACCTCATCCAACATTCGCCCGGCATGCATGGGATCCCAAGTGTTATCGGGGTATGACCACTTCCAAGCTTGGGCTTCGAACGGCTTTAACTTTTTGTATGGATCAATTGAGGATTCCTCTTTGCACCCAACGAACAAGAGTGATCCTAAAAACAGGCTAAGCCAAGGAGCGAAACGGTAATTCATTATCGGATTAACAGAATATGTCCACTCAAGGTTTTCGAATGGTATGCGTCGTCGCGCAGAGTGGCGTGGAAGTGATAAATACCATCATTGGCAAAATGGCTTCCTCCTAGGACATCCCCAAGCCAGTATTCCTCAGGGTCCATGGACTCGAAAACAAGGTTGCCCCAACGATCAAAAATTTGCAATTCAAATTGTGAGACAGATTCACTCACGACCATTCTCCAAGCGTCATTGTTCCCATCATGATCAGGAGTGAAAGCATTGGGGGCATAAGCAGACATTTCATCGGAAAACTCGATGGTTTGGCAGGTCAACGAAGCGCAACCGACTTCATCGGTGACCTCCAGACAGATTTGAATTGGTTCTCCATCCAATTCTGTCGGGTTGAATTCAATAGAATATCCTGAGGCAGTGCCAACTGAATTGATCAGCCATTCATATCCGTGGGAAACCTCGTAATCTGATGAATTCGCCATGACCAGTGGGTCGAACATGGACGGATTTGCAGGATCAATCATGAAATTGGAATTGGGGGGTGCTGAAAGGCAGAGCAATGACTCAGCCAACGCCGTATTCATGCAGCCATTGACGTCTATGACCGAATGAATGAGCTGATAACACCCTGGTTCTTCCAATACAAAGGTGGAATTCGCACATCCTTGTTCTTGACCAATACCATTCAATTGATAAGCCCAACTGCAGTCAATGATGCCTGGATTAAAAGGGGCATTTGCTTGAACCACCGCCGGTGCGCATCCTTCACTTGGTAGGTAGGAAAACGACGCATCTGGAAGGGCAAATACAGAGATGTTTTGAGAGGTTGAAGTTCCGCATGCTCCTGGGATGGTATAAGTAACTGTATGCACCCCGACGCCAGCAATTTCTGGAAAAAATTGACTACTGGCATTCGTGCAGTTGCCGCAAGAAGCCGACCAGGTACCTGCCACTTCATCTGCGACCAAGATCACAGGTTCATCGTTTGCGCACGCGCCGCTAGGCAGACTGAAATTGCTACTGGTATTGGGGACAACTTGAAACTGTCCAGTTCCAATTGAAGGACAAGTACCATTGATTTGGTAAGTGATATTCCACGTGCCGATTCCGGCTTCTGACGTGTTGAACACCCCATTTTCACTACAACATTCTTCGCAGTCAGCACTCCAGATTCCGCCACTGGTATTGGAAACGAGCGCTACGTCGCCCATGCCTTCGCAATAGCTGAGGCTTTCAAATGAAGCGTCAGCGACTGCGATGACATCTAAATTGATCGATTCTGTTTGTCCACACGGGTTGGATGAGGTATAGGTGATGTGGAGCATGCCGGGTTCGGCATTCTCAGGAGAAAACAACCCTGCCTCATCAAGGCAAGCAGCGCAATCAGCTTCCCAGGTGCCAGCATATTGATCATCCGTGGTAAACCATAAATCAGAAGCATCTTGACAGACGAATTCTGGAACGGTGAGTTCAACGGGTTCAGGAGTGCTCAAAGCTACCCAGATGGAATCCGACAGCATCGGACAGCCATTGCTGGTTCCTTCGAGTAAATACCACCCAGCATCTGTGGCCTCTGTCGCATCGAGAAAAAACATTGATCCTAGGGTGATTTCGCCTGATGGAGACTCCCATTGCCAAATGGGATTGGCAGGAGAGTCATTCGCTTGAAGTGTAAGTTCACTTCCTTCACAAATTTCAACTGATGATTCGTCCAATTCGATTTGAAACGTTTCGAACACGATCAAATTAAATGAAGTGGGCAGGGAGGTGCACGATTGGCTAACAACGGATAATTGATATGCACCTTCATCGCCGATATTGGCATTTTCAAACACCGCGACACTATCTGAGGCGATTTGGTCGCCATCGCTATCGCTCCAAATCCATTCATCAGCTGAAGTCAAGGCAATGAACTCCCAATCATCGCCTTCGCATAATGGGTCTGGCGCAATTAACTCAGGCGCTGCTGGTTGAGGGGCGACTTGAATTTCGAGTGTGTCAGGTAGAATAATACACTCGCCAGCCATTCCAGAAACGATATACAATCCCGCATCAGCTTCTGATAAGGGACCAAGCGTGATTTCACTTCCTTCTGCAGTAAAGCCATTGGGGCCAGTCCACTCGTAGGTCGCATCTAAAATTGGGGTAGCAAACAGCTCGGCCATTTCTCCAGCGCAGAGTTGATCGTCTGCTGCAAATGTTTCGTGCTGGTAATTCGAAAAATCGCTGAAGTAACCATAGCGCGTCCCAGAAGACGCTCCACCGTTGATAATGCCTAAATGAAATTTGGAAGTCGCATTCACGAGTCGAGATGGTCCTCCAGTTGGGATAAATCCAGAACCCGTAATGTTGGCGAACAGCCATTCTCCATTGGTGCCTGGTACTGCACTGAAATTTGCTGCATTGATGTTGGCTCCAGAACCGTTGAATTCGAAATCACCCTCTCCACCTGATTGAACGATGATCTTTAGGCCAATGAAATCATTGCTCGAACGAACAAACGCCACCTCATTGGAACCGGTACATTGTATGGGAGGGAGTATGGCACCTCCTACTTCACATCCAAACCCCGTCATGTGCAAAGCGATTACCGGAGCATCGGCTTCATAAAATGCCGAAGAATTGGTGAGGGTGTGGGCGTAGGTTTCGCCTGCGTCCAATGTCCAGACATAATTCCCATCAATTGAAAGGGATGTGTTGTCTTCTGTACCGACGAGAAAAACTTTATCTGGTCCGTTCAGGTTCCCTTTGACTGCAATGTATTCATTTCCCGCAACGGAAATGGGGATGGCCTGGTCACCTAGTAAATCCATGCAACTGCCTTGATATGGGGAGCCCACAATTGAATCATCACTGATGGTGACAGCGATCGGCGCAGAGCTTGAAATCAAGGTTCCAGTAGGATGGAGGTTTGCTGCAACATTGGCGGCGCGCAGTGCAAAGGTTTCCCCTTGGTCCAGATTGATCGTGAATGGAGTTCCAGCAGGGTAGCCTACCAGGTCTTGGGATGGGGTGATCGTGATTTCTGTTCCATCTTCCGTCGCTACGATGTCAATTCCTGCTTTTGACTGGGTGTAGCCATTGTTCAAATAATTCTGGAACGGCACATAAAAATCCAATCCCAACGCGGAGCTGCCTTTCAATGCAAAGATGTCCGGGTTCAGTTGATGATTGACTTCGTAATAAGCTGTAATGGGCGCATCGGATTCAATGTAAATGCCTTGACTGAGTACCGTATTGAACGGGGTGTTTTCAACGTCATCAATCCAAGGAGTTAAATTCAGGGTCTGAGTGCCATTGGCTGGAACGGCGATGGATTGGACCGGAAAAGCAGGATTTGCAGGTTGGGACACGCTGACATTTGCGGCTTCACTCAGGGTTGAAAAGCGCAAGACGATGGGTTGGTCGCCATGGCTAGCCCAAACCTCCGGGGCTGCAAACCAAAATTCAGTATCCAATTGGGCGTTCGCATGGGGCATGACCATGCACAGAAAAGCGCTGCAAATGAAACGTTGAATGAATGATAAGGGGCGCCAAAGCATGTGGCGAAATATGAAGTGTTCGATTCGCTTAATCTGCGCCGTTTCGCAAAAGCTCGTGTGATTCAAAGATATGAGGAATACTGATGCTTCCTAATAACATAAAAAAAGCTCCAGCTGTTGCATCGGCGTCCATCTTTTCATTATCGAGGAACCAAATTCCAATGATGATAATGATCCAAGCGCCTATGGAAAATGGGGAAGCTCGTTTCCACAACTGCCAATTGCTTTGATTCAAGCGAACGCGCAGATGATGCCATCCGGCGAAACTATGTTGGCCAATGAAATACAAGCCAAACGCATGGAGCAACGGCATAAAAGGAGTGATGGCGAGAAAGGCCAATACGCCCACCCAAGCCCAATTGCGAATGGATAAGGCTCGAGCGGTAAATCCTACCCATCCTAGGGTGCTTAAAACTTTTACTGAAACTTCTGCCTGCTCATTCCAAAGCTGCTCTGTAACAACTACCCCCATGTTTTCAATGATGGGAATCATTTCATTGATATGCCAACCCAAAATCCCCAATAACACCGATGTGCCCCATAGCATAGCCCCACGTTTTTGATTCCATAATCTCACATCGGCTTGTCCAAAATGCCAAGCGCTGAGCAACAGAAAAACGAACAGCCCTGCAACGGGAAAGGAATGCCAAGCAAAAAAACACAGGCCAATGCATGCTAAATACATCGAAACATAAATCCAATCGGAGCGACCCGTTTGTCTCGCTCGATGGGTCCAAACGTCAAGGGCGCCGTGTGGAATGCCAACTATGAATAATCCGACGATTAAGACAATCAACATCGCCTCATCTACAATCGGGATTCCAATCGTTCTCAGTATCACAAAAATGACAGCCAGCAATGGAAGCCAGACCACCGATTGGACTTTTCTCATCGTACCAATGTGAGGCTTCCAACCAATTCGATGGGACCAGGTTCGGTGTAGGTGGTGGTACCGTTTTCATCGGTAATTGTCAAATCGCCTGAAACCCGATTGATTCGAATGTGGTAATAATACGTCCCTTCAGAAGCTTCTTCCAGTTTTGGCGACCAGCCAAAGGCATTTCCAAAATCCGAAGAGGAATAAACAGGTGATCCCCAGCGGTTATAAATGGTGCAGGTGCTGAACGGGAAATAGGAGAGGTCAGGCAATGCAAATGTTTCATTTTGACCATCTTGATTACTGGAGATCACGTTCGGAATTAACAATTCACAAAGCACGGTTTCGACCTTGAAGGAACCGCTTGCATCCAGATTGCATGGTTCACCCGTGGTGAGGTAAACTTCGTAAAGGCCATCTTCTTGTGCGACCATTCCGGCTCCTGAACCAAAAGGAATGACATTGCCTTCGGCATCTGTGAAATTCCAAGTTCCAGTATACAGCGGATCGTATTCGGGTAAATTCAATGCAGGAATGTTGTCTGGGCAATGTTCGACCAAAATCACATCGAAGGAATTGATGAGGATTTCAGGAAGAGGTGCAACATCCAAAATACCTGTTGAAGGCTCTGATGGACACCCTTCTTCATCGACATATGCTTCATACATGCCATCTCCAGCTACAGGAATATCGATCAGATCCCATGTCGTACCGGAATGATTGCCCCAAAAAGGATGGAACCACTCGATCGTCCCTGAGCCGTTAGTTGACCCTTGCAGTTGCCAGTCCGAACCTTCGCAGAGTTCGGTAAAACCTGTTAGGATCGGTGGGTCAGGGGTGGGATATACAGTGAGCCAGACAGAATCGGGGTTCATTGGACAAGAGCCGACCGAGCCGGTCAAAACATACCATCCAGATTGAATAGGTTGTGCCCCGACAATGAACAAATCATTCGCATTTGTTTGATAGCTATCGGGTCCATTCCAATTCCAATTGGTCCCTGCAGGCCCTTGTCCTTCAATGGACCAATTCTCACCGGCACAAATCTGTTCTGAGTCAAAGAGCTCGCCAGCTTCATTCAAAATGGATAAGTCTTCAGGCGGAACCAAATCGAACTCAAAACTAAAGGGCAATGAATAACACTCTCCAGCACCAATGAGCACGGAATAGGATTGAACGTCTGACCAATCTGCCTGTGCAATGGAATATGGATTACCGGCTCCAATGCTGTCCCCATCGGCGTTAAACCAGGTAATGAATGCGGCAGATGAAGCGTCAAAATCCACCCAGAAATTTGCTTCATTTCCGAGACAGACCGGCTCTGCCGCTACGGCATTTACAACGGGATTCGTTGAGATGTCAATCCACAACGAGTCTGGCACCATGGGGCAGTTTTGAGCGATACCTTCCACCGTATACCAACCTGTTTGTTCAGGTTGGGCATTATTGATTTGGATGCCAATTTGATTGCCAAGAGTCGTACCGCTCGGGTTTATCCATTCATAGTTGGCATCAAATAATTCATTCGCTACCAAAGTGAAGGATTGCCCTTGACAATAGAAGGTTTCCGTTTCCGTAATGTCGAGTTGCTGTTGAGGGGTTACCGAAACATCCCAAAGGGTCGGCGGAGATAGACATCCATGTTCATTGATGACCAAGGTGTACGTTCCATCGTTATTCATTGTGGTGTTCTCTTCGGTGAGTAACGGACTACTGGGATAAAATCCGTTAGGGCCTGCCCACTGGTATTGAACAATACCCAACGAGTCTGTTTGGAGGGTCAAGGGTGCCCCTTCACATACGACGGTATCCCCGGTGATGGTGGGAGCTTCTGGATAGGGATAAACCAACAGATTCAACGTATCGCTTTCAATTGGACAAGAGCCTACAAATCCGGAAACGATGTATTCCCCTTCATCTTCCTCAGATACAGACCCGAACTCAAGGGGATTTCCTTGTCCAGTGAATCCATTGGGTCCCGTCCAATCATAAGTGGCCCCGATCAAAAGATTGGATTCGAGCAGAAGTTCATCTCCATCGCATAGGGTGTTGTCGTCAACTTGCACTACGTAAGCTTGTGCGGCGTAATTGCTGAAATAACCATATCGCGTTCCAGACGAAGCCCCGCCATTGATAATGCCCAAATGGAATTGAGAGGTGGAGTTGTAAAGTCTCGATGCTGAAAGTTGCGGAACGAAGGAAGATGCAGTGATATTCGCATATTTCCACTCTCCATTTGTACCGGGTACATCGCTGAACTGGGTGGCATTGATCAGATTTGCATTTCCGTTGAATTCGAAGTCATCCTCTCCTCCTGATGGGACCAGGATTTTTAACCCCATAAACTCATTGGTTGATCGAATGAAAGCGACTTCCTGTGATCCTGTGCAAACGATGGGAGGGAGCAGTGCTCCTCCAACTTCGCAACCGAAACCAGTAAGGTGCAAGGCATAAACAGGTGCACTTGCTTCATAGAAAGCAGAATTAGCATTGAGGGTGTGAACGTAAATGGAAGTGAGCGTGGTGAGGGTTGATATCACATTCCCATTCACTGAAATGGTTGTATTGGGTTCAGTTGGAATGAAAAAGACTTTGTCCGGTCCATTGAGATTGCCTTTTACCGCTATGTATTCTGTTCCGACTATTGAAGTAGGGACGATTTGATCACCGAATAAATCTGCGCAACCACCATAGGGCGTTCCTTGTAAAGAATCATCACTGATGGTTATGGCAATGGGTTTATCAGAATTGACAACAGTTCCAAAAGGATGCTGCGCTGCCGTTACAGATGTGGCCCTTCCGCTCCAGGTTTCTCCTGCGTCGAGCGTAATGGTGAAGGTCACATTTTGCGCATGGCCTACAATGGGTTTGCGAGGGGTGATTTCAATGGTGGTGTTATCCTCTGTTGCAACAATATCAAATCCTGATGGGGACTGGGTGTAGGCGTTGTTCAAGTAATTTTGGAATGGGAGGAAAAACGATGTACCCAAGGCATTGGATCCCTTCAGTGCATAGATGTCCGGATTCAAGTTGTTCGAGGGGTTCACTTCGTAGTAAGCCTGAATGAGGGAGGTAGAAGTGATTTTGATCCCTTTGTTGAGCACGGTATTGGCTGGCTTATTTTCTACTTGTGCCAACCAAGGTGCGAGGTTCAAAGAAGAAACACTATTTGCGGGAATCGAAATGGTTTGCGTTGGAAATGCTCCATTAGCAGGTTGCTCAACCGTGACAATGGCAGATTGATCAAATGTGGCAAAACGAAGCAACGTAGGGCTGTCACCATGATTCGCCCAAACTTCCGGTGCGACAAACCAGAATTCGGTATCCACTTGGCCGAAAGTGCGATTGGCTCCAAACAGCATCAAGACTCCAAGAATGACTGAGAAGTGAATGAGACGCATCGGTTGTGGTTCAAGCAGGTTGGGCAAGAAAGGTAACAATTTCCCGAATCAATTGGTTGCAAACCAAAGTGATTTAGCATTGTTCACGATGGATTCAACGACGCTGGGATCCAGTAGGGTTGAGGTGTCACCGAATCCGTCAAAATCGCCGTTTGCGACCTTTCTTAGTATGCGCCGCATGATTTTTCCTGAGCGCGTTTTTGGAAGGGCGGCCACAAATTGAATTCGATCAGGACGCGCAATTTTTCCAATTTCTCTTTCCACGGAATCGATGATGCGCGCTCGAGCGGCCCCTTGATCATGCAAAGGAATGGGTTCTTCGGTGATGACAAAGGCATGAATTCCTTGTCCCTTTATTTCATGATCAAACCCCACTACGGCAGACTCCACAGCCATTTCAGACTGATTTATTGCGGATTCGATTTCTGCAGTGCCAAATCGGTGTCCAGAAACATTGATCACATCATCGACTCGTCCAATCACGCGAATCATGCCCAATTCATCTTTTCGTGCTCCATCACCAGTGAAATAATATCCCGGAAAGGGTCGAAAATAGGTCGATAGGCATCGCTCGTGATCTCCATATGTGGTTCGTATCATGCTGGGCCAAGGAGAGCGTATGCAAAGTAAGCCTTCAATGTTGGGTTGGGTAATTTCATTTCCTTCGGGGTCGAGTAATACAGGGTCGATGCCTGGCAAGGGCAACCCGGCGTGTGCTGGTTTGGTTGGGCTCAAATTACCCAAGCCACTGATCATGATACCACCTGTTTCAGTTTGCCACCAGGTATCGACGATAGGACAGTTGGATTTCCCAACCACTTCATTGTACCAATGCCATGCCTCTTCATTGATGGGTTCGCCAACCGTTCCCAATACCTTCAATGCGGATAAATCATGTTTTTCAACACATTTTCTACCACTTGCCATGAGCGAACGAATCGCAGTTGGCGCCGTGTAAAATTGATTGACACGGTACTTCTCACAAACAGCCCAAAAACGGCTTGCATCAGGATAGGTCGGGATTCCCTCAAACATGAGCGTCGTTGCGCCGTTGAGCAAAGGACCATAGATGATATAAGAATGCCCAGTAATCCAGCCGATGTCTGCGGTGCACCAATAGATATCGCCAGGCTCGTACTGGAAAACGTTGGCAAACGAGTAGGCGGTGTAAACCATGTATCCTCCTGTGGTATGGACGACTCCTTTGGGCTTTCCTGTAGAACCAGAGGTGTATAATATGAAAAGAGGGTCTTCAGCTTCCATGATCTCAGGAGGACAATTGCTGTCTTTGGATGCTGCCAAAAATTCATGCATCCATATATCCCTTTCTGATTCCATTGGACATGCAGAGCCGGTAACGCGCTGTACGATAACTTTTTCAATGGATGGACACGAGGTCAGTGCAGCATCCACCACTGATTTTAGTGGAATTGTTTTTCCTCCGCGCCGACTTTCATCAGCTGTGATGACCATTTTTGCTTGCGCATCTTGAATGCGGTCTGCCAAAGCTTGTGCACTGAACCCGGCGAACACCACGCTGTGCACGGCACCAATACGAGCGCATGCGAGCACTGCAATGGCCAATTCGGGTGTCATGGGCATGTACAGGATGACGCGGTCCCCTTTTTCAATTCCACACGATCTCAATGCAGAACCAAAAGCGCATACTCTTTGGTGCAGTTGCTTGTAAGAAATCGTCTCGTTCAAATCATCTGGGTCATTGGGTTCCCAAATGATGGCAGGGTCGTTTCCTTTGGATTCAAGGTGTCGATCTAGTGCATTGATCGTAATGTTCAATTTACCGCCATCAAACCATCGGATGTTCCCTTCCTCCATGGAGCCATTGAAAGTCTGTTGATGGGGGGCAAACCATTCAAATGCTGAGGCAATTTCACTCCAGAACAATTGAGGGCTTTCGATGCTTTTGAGATAAGCAGTTTGGTATGATTTAAAAGTGTCGATGCGCAGTTCCATAGTCCCAAAATAACTCATCAAAGTTCAAAGCGTAACGAAAACGTCATTTGCCCCGTATAACATGCATCGAATCCATCTATAATCTCAAAAATCATGGCCTTTTTTTGGAATCCAAATTCATTGGCTGAAATCGAATCGGAAACGCTTGTATTGCGAATTCCGAGTTCAGGATTTTATGCACGCGTGGAAGGACCCATACTGGAATTGCTCAGTCAATTGCCTTTTGAGGATGTCGAAGAAGCCGTTGAAGTTTGGCAAGACCGATGTGGGCGTTCGGACTTGGTATTGCAAAACGCGAGCGTCATTTGGCACGAGCTATGCGATCTCGGCGTGATTCACCACCAAGACTTCATCGAAACCGTTAATACAAACGATGCCTCTCATTGGATTTCATTGGATAGTCGTTTGGTCCATTCCCGGTTGCATCGCTTCATGGACGCACAAGATTTTTTGGCAGATGATGACTTCGTTCCAATGGGAGCTTAGTTGAAGACCTTTATCTTCGTGCAACCTTGATACCATGATCATGCGCACGACCTTATTTTATTCTGCATTTGTTGGATTTTTATCGCTGTTTCTCATCGCATGCGAAGGGAATACACGTATGGAATGGAGCATTCACAATCAGTCCAGCTCTTCACTTACGGTCATTCACGATGCTTGGGATTATGCATTTCTTGACCCCGAAACGTTGGTTATTTCCCCCGGAGAATTACTGTTGATTGGGGCCAATGATGTACTGGGTGGACAACCGAACGCATGGGAGCCCTCGAGTTTTATAGACACCCTGTTCATTTACAATGATGCAGGCTCAATGTGCACCAAAGACTGGCAGGAAATGGACAATTGGTTCATTGAAACGGAGGAACTGAAGAAAGTTCCTGCGAATTGGCAGCATACCTATTTGCTATCCGTTTCGGACGCCGATTTCTAACGCCATTTCAAGTGCGTGATTGAACGTCCTTCGGACTGTATTTCTTTCAAGGAGTCAATGCCAATTCGAATGTGTTCATCTACATATTCAGCAGTCACTCGCGCATCACTTTCATCGGTTTTGACTCCGGAAGGGGTCATGGGTTCATCGCTGACCAAGAGCAATGCACCCACCGATAGTCGATTGGCAAATCCAACGGAAAACAAGGTCGCAGTTTCCATGTCAATCGCTTGTGCCCGCGTGCTTTTCAGGTAAGCTTTGAAGGAGTCGTCATGTTCCCAAACCCTTCGATTTGTGGTGTAAACCGAGCCAGTATAATAATCGCGGTTGTAATCCCGAATGGTTGAGGATATCGCACGTTGAAGCGCAAAACTTGGCAAGGCAGGAATTTCGACTGGGAAGTAATCGTTTGAAGTTCCCTCTCCGCGAATACCCGCCAATGGCAAGATGAGGTCACCAATTTTATTCTTTTCTTTCAACGCCCCACATTTTCCGAGAAACAGAATGGCTTTTGGGTGAATCGCTGAGAGCAAATCCATAATGGTGGCAGCATTCGCACTTCCCATTCCAAAATTGATCATCGTGATGTCGTTGGCAGTGGCAGAAGGCATGGCTTTTCCCTTCCCAGCGATCTCACATTGATTCCATTCCGCGAACTTTTCGAGGTAATTGCTGAAGTTGGTCAATAAGATGTATTGACCAAATGAATCCAATTCCACTCCGGTGTAGCGTGGAAGCCAATTGGAAACAATTTCATTTTTGTTTCGCATGTCTGCAAGGTAACAAAGTAAGAATCCATGAATTTTTGCGTACTTATGCAATAATGAACGGAGTTATCAAACATGAATTCGTTGTCGAAGAGTGGGAGGCAGATGAATTATCTAGCGAGGAGCAAAAGCTTTTAGAGGCTGCTTTTCTGGCGTGTTCCGAAGCTTATGCACCTTATTCCAATTTCAAGGTAGGATCAGCCGTATTGCTCGAGTCCGGGCAAATCGTTCGAGGCAGTAACCAAGAAAACTCTGCGTACCCAAGTGGATTATGCGGTGAAAGGGTTGCCTTTTTTGCTGCGGCAGCTCAACATCCCAATGAGCGTATTATTGCAGCAGCAGTTGTCACTGATTGCGAAATGGATGTTCTGCATTTTTCGCCCTGCGGTGGATGCCGACAGGTCCTGTTGGAATCTGAAAATAGGCAACAAGAACCCATCCGTTTTTTGATGCAATCGAAAAACAGTTCGGTGATTGTATCGCCCAATGTTCATCAATTTTTACCACTGAATTTTCGATTGCCGACCTGAAGAAAATTCGAGAAGATTTTTCCGCGTTTCATTGTAGATTCGCCTTATGACGGTGCTAATGAGTTTTTTGGGTATGGTGGTGTTGATAGCCATCGCGGTAGTTGCTTCGAATAATCGAAAAGCCATTCGGTTGAGAACGGTGATTGGTGCATTTTGCATTCAATTGTTATTTGGTGCATTCGTTTTGTATCTACCTTCCGGGAAGACCACTCTCGCTCGAATCACCAATGGGGTTCAACGCGTCATTGACTACGGAAATGATGGCATCTCTTTCATTTTTGGGGCGTTGAATTCAGACAAAATGTTTGAGCTTTTTGAGGGGGCCGGGTTTGTGTTTGCCGTTCGTGTTCTGCCGGTGATCATATTTTTCTCATCGTTGATTGCTGTGCTTTACCACCTCGGAATCATGCAACTGGTGATCAACATACTCGGGGGTGCCTTGCGCCTGGTCTTGGGGACCTCTAAATCCGAATCGCTCTCCGCAACAGCGAACATTTTTGTAGGACAAACAGAAGCTCCTCTTGTTGTTCGGCCATACATCATCCGCATGACTTCTTCGGAATTGTTTGCCGTCATGGTAGGGGGATTGGCATCCGTTGCGGGTTCTGTGCTCGCTGGCTATGCAGGCTTGGGCGTGCCGCTTGAATACCTGATTGCAGCCTCTTTCATGGCAGCCCCTGGTGGATTGCTTTTTGCAAAATTAATCCATCCAGAAACGGAGGAGCCAAGAGAAGCGCTGAGCCAAGAAGAGATGGAAGAAGCCATGGAAGGGAAATCTGTGAATGTCATTGATGCGGCGGCAAATGGAGCAGCTTCGGGATTGAAGCTGGCGATGAATGTGGGCGCCATGTTGTTGGCATTTGTCGGGCTCATTGCACTTGTCAATGGGATTTTTGGTGGGATTGGAGGTTGGTTTAACCATCCTGATTTAACCCTGGAACTGATTTTGGGTTACGTCTTCGCTCCTCTGGCATTTGTGATTGGAGTTCCTTGGGAAGAAGCCATTCTTGCAGGATCTTTTATCGGTCAAAAGCTCATCGTAAATGAATTCGTTGCCTACCTCAATTTCGCACCTTACCTCGCTGAAGGTGCCGAGGTAGTCCTTTCTGCCAAAACGAAGGCCATTATTTCATTTGCATTGTGTGGATTTGCAAACCTCTCTTCGATTGCCATTCTGTTGGGAGGATTAGGGTCTTTGGCACCTTCTCGTCGTCCTGAAATCGCTCGTTTTGGATTGAAAGCCGTATTGGCGGCAACGCTCTCCAATTTAATGTCCGCAACCATCGCTGGATTGTTTTTGTCATTGTGAAGGAGTCGAATCAAGATATTCTGATTCCAGAAATTATCCGAAAGAAGCGCGATGGACTCGAGCTTACCACGGAAGAAATCAGATACTTTATTTCTGGCGTTACCACCGAAGTAGTGACCGATGCTCAAATAGCGGCATTCGCTATGGCAGCCATCTTCCAAGACCTCGATTCTCGTGAAAGAACGGATTTGACATTGGCAATGCGAGATTCTGGAGAAGTGCTTCAGTGGAGAGAATGGGGATTGGATGGCCCCATCATGGACAAACATTCTACGGGTGGTGTTGGAGACACGGTATCGTTCTTGCTCGCGCCCATATTAGCTGCGTGTGGCGGCTTTGTTCCCATGATTGCAGGCCGAGGATTGGCTCACACCGGTGGAACCATTGACAAGCTCGAATCCATTCCTGGATATAACACAGCTCCGGACGTAGAACATTTTCAGCGTGTGGTTCGTCAATATGGTTTTGCCATTGCTGGACAAACGGCCAACTTCGCTCCGGCTGATCGAAGGATGTACGCAACCCGCGATGTCACAGCAACGGTTGAACAATACGGTTTGATCACGGCAAGCATCTTGTCAAAAAAACTTGCTGCGGGTCTGGGATCATTGGTGATGGATATCAAAGTCGGGAATGGCGCTTTTATGCGCGATCTCTCATCTGCACGGGCATTGGCTCAATCGCTGTGCACTGTTGGGACCCATGCGGGTATGCCGACGATTGCATTGTTGACCGATATGAATGAGCCATTGGCGAATAGCGCTGGAAATGCACTCGAAGTTAAGGAGGCATTGGATTTACTCTCAAGGCGAAAATCTGGGAGTCGTTTGGAGCAAGTGACGCTCGATTTGGCTGCCGAAAATTTGGTGTTGTCAGGGATCTGTGATGATATCGTTTTAGCTCGGAAGCAAGCACAAGCCGCTTTGGATTCGGGTCAAGCGGCGGCTCGTTTCGAGCAATCGATTCATGCCATGGGTGGCCCAAGTCGATTGGTTGATCATTCAAAACCATTTGAGTCCGCTGAGGTCATTCGGCCGGTTCTTGTTCCCGAGCAATGTACAGGCAAGTGGGTGCAGTCATTGGACACGCGGTCCTTAGGACTAGCCGTTGTTGGCTTAGGAGGAGGGAGAACCTATGCGAACCAACCAATTGACCATCGTGTTGGTTGTGCTGAATGGCTGCGGCCAGGGCAGATGGCTGAAGCAGGAAATGCATTAGCGATTGTTCATGCGAAGAGTGAATCAGATTTTGAAATAGCAGCGAGACGAATTCAACAAGCGTATACATTTTCAGAGCAAGTCCCAGAACTGCAATCCTCAGTTGTGCTGGAGCGACTCACAGTCTAATTTTGCACGTATGGTTAAAGTCAAGGTGTTTGATTCAACGGAAGCCAAATCAAGGGAAAGGGTGTTAGATCCGGCGCCGGAAGTGGATTCAAAGTCATTTTATGACATCGTCGAATCGAGACGATCTGTGCGCATTTATACAGATGATCCTGTCCCAGAAGAGGCGATTCATCGCATGATGGATGCTGCACTGAAATCACCCAATTCTTCTAACCTCCAGGTTTGGGAAATCCATTGGGTTCGCTCTGCCGAGAAAAGAGAAAAGTTGATTCACTATTGTTTGGGTCAACCCGCTGCGTCGACAGCCCAAGAGTTGTTCGTTTTTGTAGCTCGACCTGATCGGTGGCGTCAGAACAACAACCGGATGATTTCCCACCTCAAATCCACTCCAGGGACCCCCGAGAAAGCCTATCAGTATTTCGAAAAAATTACGCGAATTGTATACAACCAAGGGCCACTTGGCATCTTCCGGCCCTTCAAATGGATTTGGTTCACGATTCGCGGATGGACAAAGCCGACCCCTCGCGAGCCCATTCATCGCGGTCACATGAATGTGTGGGCCCATAAATCGACTGCACTCGCGTGTCAAACGTTTATGCTGGCAGCAAGGGCGGAGGGATTTGATAGTTGCCCCATGGAAGGCTTGGATTCAAGTAAAGTCAAAAAATTGTTGGGATTGCCCCGATCAGCAGGCATTACCATGGCCATCTCAATTGGAAAAAGGGCGCAGGGAGGTGTCTATGGTCCAAGGTTTCGATTTCCCAAAGAAGATTTCATTCATCAACATTGATATCCTGAGATGGACTTGGTATTAACGCTGGTAATGTTGGTGGCGCTGGAGGCTGTCCTTGGAATTGATAATTTGCTTTACATCGCAATCGAGTCTTCAAGAGTCCGTCCAGATCAGCGAAAAAGGGTTCAATTTATTGGTATTGCTGGAGCAGTTGTGATGCGCATTGCACTGCTGCTATTGCTGGTTCAGTTGATTGCTTGGTTCCAGACGCCATTTGCCGAATTGCATTGGACTGGTGTTGTTGAAGCTGAATTCAATGGTCACAGCGTGATTGCCATGGTTGGAGGTGGATTCATCGTCTACACCGCTATCAAGGAGGTTTGGCACATCTTGTTAGGAGACCTCCACATTGCCGACAACGAACATGCGACCAAGTCGCCCAAACTGGCGATAGGTGCGATCATATTGATGAACGTGGTGTTTTCGTTCGACAGCGTATTGACAGCGGTGGCATTGACGGATTCAATGCCGATCATGGTCGCAAGTATCCTAATCAGTGGATTGATCATGATAGCGCTGGCGAACAGGGTTGCTACTTTTCTGAAGAAGAATCGCGCTTATGAAGTACTTGGGTTGTTCATCCTTTTGCTCGTTGGCGTGATGTTGTTATCGGAAGGTGGACACCTCGCACATTTGAGATTGTTCGGCGGAGAAGTTCATGCCCTCAATAAAACCACTTTTTACTTCGTCGTAACCGTTTTGATTTTGATTGACTTGGTCCAATCGCGCTATCAAAAGCGGTTGGAGCAAATCAATTCAAGAAATCAGGATTGATCTTTTTTGTATCCTTGCTCATGCACGTTGGTTACTGCACGTCCTGAAGGATCCACGACGTTTTTCAGGCTTTCATTCCACTCGAGTGCCTTTTCAGTGCTGCAAGCAACAGATTTACCGCCAGGAACGGAATTTGCCGCAGCTGCAGAAGGAAAGTGTTTTTCGAAAATCGTGCGATAGAAATACCCCTCTTTTGTCATAGGTGGATTGATTGGGAATCGAACATTTGCACGTTCCATTTCCTCATCGCTGACTTGTTGCTCTGCATAATCTTTCAGGCCATCAATCCAACCGTAGCCGACACCATCCGAAAATTGTTCCTTTTGTCGCCACAAAATTTCATCGGGGATGAGCCCTTCAAAGGATTCCCGGATGATGTGCTTTTCGATTCGGTCCTTTCCGCCCATTTTAGATTGTGGATCCAAGGACATGGCGTAATTTACAAAGGGTGTATGGAGAAAGGGGACACGCGCTTCAATTCCCCATGCCATCATCGATTTGTTCGCCCGGGAGCAGTCGTACTTGTTCAATGCTAGAACTTTACGAACGCTTTCTTCATGAAATTCGCGGGCATTTGGTGCCATATGGAAGTACAGGTATCCCCCGAATAGTTCATCGGCTCCTTCACCGGAAAGTACCATTTTGATGCCCATGGCTTTGATTTGACGAGCCATGAGGTACATCGGTGTGGATGCACGAATCGTGGTGACATCGTACGTTTCTATGTGCTTTACGACATCTTCCAGTGCATCAATGCCTTCTTGGATTGTAAAAACCAACGGGTGGTGAATTGTTCCAATGTGGTCAGCGACTTTCTGTGCAGCAGCAACATCTGGGCTGCCTTCTAGTCCGATGCTAAAGCTGTGCACACGTGGCCACCATGCATCGCTGTGATCGTCATCGTCAACGCGCTTCTGTGAAAAGTTTTGAGCCAATGCGGCGATCACTGACGAGTCCAATCCACCACTGATCAGCAGTCCATATGGTACATCACCCATCAAGTGACTTTTAACCGCTTGTTCCAGGTGTTTTCGAAGTTCATTTTTGTCAAATGCATTCTTAGGAAGCGTTTCCCAATCCATCCACTTTTCATGAAAGTAACGCTCTGGATTGGATGCTGATGATACCCAAGTGTGCCCTGGAGGGAATTCACAAACATCTTCACAAAGGGGTTCAATGCCTTTCATTTCTGAGGCGACCAGAAGCAATCCATCTTTGGTGTGCCCATAATACAGCGGAATGATTCCAATGGGATCGCGGCCAATTAGCCATGATTGACTCTTTGAATCAAAAAGTACAAACGCGTACATGCCTTCCAAATGATGCACAAGGTCTTTTCCATACTTTCGATACAATGCCAAAATCACTTCGCAGTCGCTCCCTGTCTGATAGGGAAATTGAGCCGTTTGTTTTCGAAGTGATTGGTGATTGTAAATTTCTCCGTTTACGGCCAGCGCTGAACCCGTTTCAGCGTCAATCAAAGGTTGCGAGCCACTCGTAACATCAACGATTGCCAACCTTTCATGAGCCAATACAGCTAATTCATTTTCAAAAACACCTGACCAATCTGGTCCCCTGTGTCGAAGCCGCTTGGATACATCCAAGGCAAGTGATCGAGTGTTACTTGATTCTGAAGATGAATTAAGAATTGCAGTAATTGAGCACATAGGTAATCGTATTGTGAGAATCATGTACGGCGTTTGTTCGCCGGAGGTTGCAGATTCGATGTGCTTCTTTGCCCTACATCTCCTAATTTTACCCTTACTGAAACCTGCCTGAACAATGAAATTTGAATTTAATCTGGGATCGCTCCTTTTGGGGTTGGCCATTCCATTCTTCTCCCTTGCCCAAATTCCTTCTGACGAAACGCCTTTCGTTGAACATGAGCTGTTGGTCATGTTTGAAAAAGAAGTCGATTTGAATAAGGCGCTGAATGACCTTTCGAACCAGTTTGAATTTGAGTTGATTGGCGTTCCATCGCCTTCAGCCAATATCTGCCATCTGTCTGTCGAGGGCGAAAATTGGATGGATGCGCTCGGGAAATCCCGCGCTCATCGACTGGTATTGGCCGCGCAATTGAATCATTTGGTCACTCATCGAGAAACGGTTCCAAATGACCCAAATTTTGGTCAGCAATGGCACCATCAGGAATCTGGAGATCATGACATTGATTCAGATCTTGCCTGGGACATCACCACAGGAGGCGTTGCGGGAAATGGTTCGCGGATTGTTGTTGCTGTGCTAGAAGGAGGAGGTTCTAACTACAATCATGCGGATTTAATTGATAACCATTGGACCAATCCAGGTGAAATTCCGGACAATGGAATCGATGATGACGGCAATGGGTATGTGGATGATTACAACGGTTGGAATTCTGGGAACAACACCGATAACATTGCTTCAGGAGGGCATGGAACCTCAGTTAGTGGCATGATTGGTGCAACCGGAAACAACGGAATAGGGGGTGTGGGAGTCAATTGGGATGTTGATATAATGCAAATTGACATGGCGAATGGATTATCAGAATCTAACGTGATTGCTGCTTATGAATATCCCAAAGTCATGCGCGACTTATTCAATGAGACAGAGGGTGCATCTGGAGCATTTGTAGTTGCTACGAATGCCTCTTGGGGCATCGATCAGGCCAATCCAGCGAACTACCCAATTTGGTGCGCTTATTATGATGAGTTGGGAGCTTCGGGTATTTTGAATTGCGGGGCTACGACCAATGCGGCTTTGAACGTGGATAATGTCGGAGATATGCCGACTGCATGCAGTTCAGATTATATGGTTTCAGTGACAGCGACCAATTCCAATGACGTTCGCACGTTCAGTGGATATGGTGTGACTACAATTGACCTCGGGGCGCCTGGGGATCAAGTTTATTTACCAAGCGGTTCTTCCGGTTATGGAAACACCAGCGGCACTTCATTCGCTAGTCCTTGCGTTGCTGGAGCGATTGGATTGGTTTATAGCGTGCCATGTCCTGACTTGGCAGCGCTGTCCATTGAAAATCCTCAAGGCGCAGCGGATTTGGTCCGAGGCTATATTTTTAGTGGAGTGGATTTGGTGCCAAATTTGTTGACGGAGGTGGCAACAGGAGGACGATTGAATGTTTTCAATTCTGTCAATTTGGCTTTGGCTGGTTGCGGCCCTGTAGAGTGCCAAATTGAGTCCTTTACGGCCAGTGCCGATTGTCAATACGATTTGGAATTGGACTCTGTGATGACAACGGCTACGATTGAAGCGACGTTTTCGAATTTTCTCTGCGAGGCGCAAATTTTGTGTTACAAAGATTCAGCTTCGACCCAATGGAATTGTGCAATGACAGAAGCCATGGGAGTCGAACTTAGCAATGGATCCAATGTGCTGTTGGATGGGTTGATGCCGAACACGACCTATGAAGTCTATTTTGTGATTGATACGCTTACCAGTGATACGATTCAGTTTGTGACCCCTGATTGTGGTCAATTGATTCCGGGTTGCACAGACGAACAGGCTTTAAATTATGATTCAACCGCTACCATTGATGATGGGAGTTGCGATTATCCTTGCACAGATGTCATTTTTACCCTAACCACAGATTGTTGGCCTGAAGAGGTTGGATGGTCCATTTCAAATGAAGCTGGAGAAGTGGTTGAAGAGGTTGTTTCAGGGACCTATGCTACTGAAGGTGGCGTGGAGATTTGGGAAGGGTGTGTGACTTATGGGTGCTACGTTCTTTCCGTTACGGATACGTATGGCGACGGCATGTATGGCAGTCAATGGCCTGGGTGTGAAATCGATGGGGATTATGGCTTAACAACTCCCGACGGCCTGGTTATTTTTTCCATGGGAGACCCTGATTTTGGAGACGAGGTGACGCACTCATTTTGTTTACCTGTTGTTGGAGGATGTACTGACGCTGACGCCTGTAACTTCAATCCGGAGGCCAATGTTGACGATGGGACTTGCTACAGTCCCGGTGATGGTTGCGACGATGGAGACGAATCGACGGTGCTGGATGCTTACAATGCTGAATGTGAATGCCTAGGGGTTCCGGCGGTTCTTGGTTGCATCGACAGCGAAGCCTGTAACTTCATGCCTGAAGCGAATGTGGAGGATGGATCTTGCTATTATGTGGCTCAAGGAAGCATTACAGGTGCAATGTCCGCTACAGACGGCACCATTGAAACTTACACTTACGATGGTCAACCAGAAAATCTATACAGCTGGTACGTTGGAGGAGGGGCCATTCAAGGAGATGCATCGGGCGTAGGCTTGGTTTCCATTGATGTGCTTTGGGAATCAACAGGCACTGGAAATGTTACCGTGGTAGAGACCGATACAACAAACTGCACTGGAGAAGTTTCAGTATCCATCGATTTATTGGTCAATGGAATAGACGAGCTTCAGGATTGGGGGATTCAAATTTTTCCAAATCCAGTTTCAGCTGAATTGACAGTTAACATTGATGAAATGAACGGGACAATCACAAGTCTCGAGTTGTTTGACATTTCTGGAAAGAGCATTGAGCATTGGAACGTTACATCTCGTGTGCTCACGCTGAACATGAGTTCAATTTCAGAAGGCATGTACACCCTGAGAATCGCAAGAGATCTAGGAGATGTGAAAGCTGTGCCGATCGCAATTCAGCACTAGTTCATTCGCCTATTTGGAACCAAAATGAACCGCCATGTGGTTCGACAGATTGGGTGTTTGGATGGTTCCAAATTGGAGCGAGTTTGTTTCGGAAATCCTGTTGCTGGTGCACCCAAAATGCGGGAAAAAATGGTCTGTATCGAATCGGATTGCTCAGGAGAGCCATGGCGAGCATGTACTGTTCTGAATATCCTCTTTGACACATGTCCTTTGGATAATCCCAAGGGAGATAGATGTCATGGATTTGAACCAAAACTCCAGGTTGAAGTTTGGGTAGCCACTCCAAGAAAAAAGCCGTACCGTCAGAATTTGGCAAGATTCGATGGCTATTATCAATGAACAGCACATCGCCCGGAGCCATTTCTTCCAGCAATTCATCGCCCAGTTTTTCAAACGGCGTTCGGATAATTCGTTGTGAGATTTGATCGATGTCAGCTCTCGGAAATGGGTCGATGCTGGTGATTTCTGTATCCGGACTGAATTGGCTTTTGGCTGCTGCAGCTACCAGCGTAGAATTTCCAGAACCGACTTCAATGTACTTTCGCGGGCGATGATGGGCAATGACAGCAAACAGTGCGGCCATATCCAAACCTGGCAGAAAGCCATTGTTCCAACCAGGAAGGAGGGGGTTGGTTTCATCAGCTCGGGTCTTGATTTGTTGTAATTCCCCCTTGAATTCTAAAATCCTTGATGTAAACGATGAAATAGCGGAGCGTTCATTGGCGATAATCCCTTGAATCATTGGATTACCCTTGTCAATTTGTGGCGAAGACCTTGGCTTGAATTCAACAGGATAATCCAAGTGCAAGGTCTGCCATCGGTTTGACAGCATTCGATACCAAAACTTCAATTGGTCTTTCATCAAGCAGTATCTGTTAGCGTTTTATCCCACTCTTGCCTCAATCGAAGGACTTCTTTTTGTGTCCATTCTCTTGTGGCGTTCAGCATTTCACCACCCTCGATTCCACGAAAGGTCTTTCCGTATGACACCTTGACATCGATGGTTCGAGCTCCGAAATGTTTCCATGCATGTGGTATGAACATGGTTTTGCCAACCCAAGCAATGTTTGGGTCTTTGTATTCGATTGCGATAGGCGTGATGGGGAATCCGTGTTCGGCACAGATGTAGAACATGGATGGGCGGTATTCTAAAAGGTCTGGCCCGCGGTGTGTTGTTCCTTCAGGAAAAATGATGATTCCAAATCCCGATTCGAGGCGCTCTTTGACGGCCTCTCTCGTTCTTTTACGGCTCGATTTACTTTTTCTATCGACCCAAATGGTCCCCAACAGTGACGCTCCCCATCCGATGATAGGCCAAGACCGACTCTCGGAACGGGCTACATAGGTCATCGGAATCTTACTCGGTATCATGACCGTATCGACGTAGCTCCTGTGGTTGCCCATTAAAAGCGTCGGTTCATTGGGTAATTCACCTTCTACGAACACCCTGATGCCCATCAATCGATAGACATTTTGTATGTAGTGCAACAAAAGTTTATGGCTCTTCATTCGGTCAGCTCCTGCAAATATTCTGAGGAAGAATAAGCCCAAGACATAGATCAATGTCATGATCAAAAAGCTCGGAATTCTTATGCTTGAGCGAATGAAACGGAGAATCATAGTGATGGACCTTATTAAAAGGTAAAGGCTAAGATGGTTCTAAGATAAGCCCAAGAAATCATCCAATCCGATTTGATGAATAAAGGGAATTTTCAAGAATTTTTTTGAAGGTAATCTGCAAACTTCAACCGGGTTCTTATGATTTGGGTGAGGAATAGAAAGGTGATGAGCGCATAAAAAGAGTCCCTTTCCTTGGTAGACTTTATTCAACCCAGGGTATTTAAGATCACCTACGATGGAATGCCCTATGCTGGAAAGATGTTTTCTAATTTGATGTGTTCGTCCGGATTCAATCGTGATCAAGACAAACGATACATTGCCCGCTCCAGCGATTTTTCCGTTTTGAATTCGGCGAACGATGGTTTTCGCCTGCTTCCCATTTAGTTGAAATCGGATATCGAGTCTGCGTTCAAGATGCCCGTGCACCAATGCGAAGTAAGATTTACCAATAAGACGATTTTCAAAAGCGCTTGAAATGACGCGAATGGAATGTTCATTGAGGCCAAAAATGACCCAACCGCTCGTTTCAAAGTCCAAACGATGGCATGGTTCGACTTTCCCGCTTCCGAGATCCTTGTTGATGACATAGGATTGAACCTTTTGGCGAAAGGTCGCAGGTGCGTTTCCTGATGTGAGCATGCCGTGTGGCTTCCACGCAATCAGCAAATCCTCATCCAAGTACCCCAACTCAACGTCCATCATCCCATCGGTTGCGCGCTGCTGATTATTCGTGGCCAGATGCGAGTGGTACGCCCATTTCATTCAGCATGAATGCCCATTTATCTGCTTGTTCATCGAGGATTTTAGACGTCGGTTTGCCAGCGCCGTGTCCAGCATTCTTCTCAATTCTAATCAAAGCAGGACGCATTGATGATTGACATGCTTGCAAGCGAGCCGCGAATTTAAAGCTGTGAGCAGGCACCACACGATCATCGTGGTCAGCAGTTGTAACCATGGTCGCGGGATAATCAGTCCCTGGTTTCAAGTTGTGATAAGGACTGTAGCCGGCTAGATTTTCAAAATCAGCCTTTGAACTATCGGCACAGCCATATTCTGGAATCCACCCCCAACCAATCGTGAATTTGTGGTAGCGGAGCATGTCCATGACGCCAACTGCTGGAAAAGCAACACTTGCGAGATCGGGTCGTTGGGCCATGGTCGCACCAACCAGCAAACCTCCGTTCGATCCACCGGCAATCGCTAATCGCTCGGAAGAGGTGTATCCACTTTCAATTAAGTACTCGCCCGCAGCAATGAAATCATCAAATACATTCTGCTTCTTTAAGAGCATTCCGGCTTCATGCCAATCTTCACCGAACTCACCACCGCCGCGCAAATTTGGCATGGCGTAAACGCCATCATTTTCCAAAAGCAGCAAAAGCGAGGAGCTAAAACTAGGAGTCAGGCTGATGTTAAATCCGCCGTACGCATATAGATAGGTCGGTCGATTTCCGTCTAGCTCAATTCCGCTTTTGTGAACAATGAACATGGGAACCTTGGTGCCATCTTTGGAAGTATACCATTCTTGTTTTGCGACAAAATCATCTGGATTGAAGTCTACCGTCGGAGCAGCGAATAAGGTGCTTTCACCTGTTTCAATGTCGTAGCGATAAATGCTGGTCGGATAGGTAAAGGAAGTGAATGCATAAAAGGTCTCTGTTGCTTCCGATTTACCACCAAATCCTCCCACGCTTCCTGCATCATTTGGCAGCGATATGGGACGAACGTTGGAACCGTCCATATCCATTCGAACAACGGCGTTGCATGCATTCTTTAAATAGGTCGCGAAGAGTTGACCGCCCGTACTATTCACCCCTTCCAATAAATTATCGGATTCGGGAATGATTTCTGTCCAGTTTGATACGTCTTGTGTTGAAATTCCAACCAGTCGATATTTTGGAGCGTCTTGATCGGTAAGCACCAAGAATTGACCATTGTGATGATCAATGACAGAACATCGGGTATTAAACCCGTTGACCAAAGGCATCCATTCTGCATTTGGAATGGTCAAATCCAAAAAGCTCAAACTGTTGCCGTCTGTACCCGTAGAGGTGTTTAAGATGAGGTAATTTTCATCTTCCGTGGCGTAAGCAAAGTGATATCGATTCGGTTCCAAGTCGTTGCGAAAAACAAGTCTATCCTCTGATTGATCCGTTCCGACTTCGTGGTAATAAACACTGTGAAATGTATTTTCAGCACTGAATTCACTGCCATCTGGTGCCGGATATCGACTGTAATAAAATCCATTTCCAACCCAGCTCGTTCCGGAGAACTTGACCCATTTCAGCACATCTCCTTGAGGCTGTCCGGTTGTCAAATCGTAGACATGGATTTCCTGCCAATCGGAACCCGCTTCATTTTGAATCACTGAAATGAATTGCTCATCCTTTGATGCGCTGCCCAAAGTTGCCGTAACCGTGCCATCATCAGATAATTTATTGGGATCCAAGAATAGCTCGTCTTCTCCTGTTAGTCCCTCTCGAACATACCAGACACTCTGATTCTGGAGGCCGTCATTTTTAGAAATGAAATACCGTTTGCCGATTTTTCGCGGCATCCCAATTTTCTCATAGTTGTAAAGTGCTTCGAATCGCTGGCGCAATGGCTCTCTCCATGGGTTTTGCCCCATATAGGCATTCGTGAAAGCGATTTGGCTGTCAACCCATGCCATGGTCTCCGCTGAGCGGTCATCCTCTAGCCAGCGATAGGGATCGAGTATTTCCACTCCAAAAAGTGTGTCTTTAACGACTTCAATGCGAGTTGGCGGATAATCCAGCGTGTTTTTCATAGGACTATTGGGCGTATTGCATGCAGAAATTGCCAGTATGATTGAGGCAATCGAGAATTTGAAAGCAGCTAGATGTTTTGTGGAATCCTGAAACATGGGCGATCATTTGGTTCAAAAGTACCTAATCGATGAGCTTGTCATTGCTGGAGCATGAAATAATTCAAATTCACCGTGCCAAATTTTAAGGTGAAGCACATTTCTAATCAGGGGTTGTGAGCCTTGTTGAATAGGATTAAAGGTTTAAGTTAGTTTTGTCAAGACGAAATAATGTATTTTCGCTTTGTTAACACTTGAAAATCTCTGGGTTGAACCCAACCTTTTTTTACCTCACCTTAGTTTAGATGAAATTATTCGTCGCCAAATTGAATCGAGAGGTCACGGACGACCATTTGATTGAATTGTTCTCCGAATACGGAGAAGTCGCATACGCTCGAGTCATCACCGATCGTGACACGGGACAGTCGAAATGCTTTGGTTTCGTTCAAATGCAGGATTCGACCGCTGGTCAAGCTGCACTTGAGGCGTTAAATGGACATGAACTCTTGGGTTTCAGAATGGTCGTCAAAGAGGCCGAGGATCGTCCTAGAGACGCATCGAATAGCAATCGCCCTTCCCGAGATTCCTCAGGTTCGAAGCCACCCTTTGCGCGCGCCTCACCTTCAGAACCCCGCACTCCAAATGTTCGTGCGGACAATGGTGCGGAGTTCAGCCGTCATGGGGATTCGGATTCGGAAAGCAAAAAAGAGCCGCGTAAAAAATCCAATGCCAAAAAAGGAAAGACCAAAGGTGGCAGAGACATCTACGCTGATGGACCAAAACCGGCGAAAATGAAACAATTCAAGCCCAAGAACACGGACTGGCTTGATGATTTAGATGATTTCTAAATGAAATCTATGAGGACGTAGAAAAGAGGGGCGACCCTCTTTTTTTGTGCTTGATCATTCCCAAAAGACCGTTTTAAGCGACCCATTTTTCAAGTGGAAACCACCATTGAAACAATCAATTTGAACGGCTAAAAAAATCATTTTATCGAGATAATTCGAAATAATATCGAGAAGTATAGAGAAATTCGCTATATTTACGATGCCATAAACCATCACGAAAATGAGCCGTATTTTACTGCTTTGCGCCGGGATTTTGTTTTCCGGACTCACTTTTAGTCAGTATTCACTGACAGTTTCAGAGCACGCAACGGATATCATCCCAGGTCACACGACCTATCGGATGTACGTTGACATGGTTAATTCTGCTGACTTTTTAAGTTCAGTTTACGGGAATGAAACCGATCCGCTCACGTTTTCAACGGAATTGGGATTCTACAACGATCCATTGGGATCGACTGTAGCTTCTGGAATCAACCCAGCTTTCATTGCCTTCTTCCCCACCATTGGAGGAGATAGTTGGATTACGATTGGGATTGATAGCCAAAACACAGGAGCTGAAGTCGCGATTAGTACCGTAGAGGACAGTTCACAGCCCTATGTAGCTGCATTCCAATCTGGAAGTGCTATTGACGGTCAAGATATCTTAATTGACACCCAAACCGGAGGTGCCTGGTATGTCCTAAACGGGACACCCAATGGCCTGCCAGACGAAAACGACCAAGTTCTGGTGATGCAATTCACCACCGCTGGTGGTTTCTCTGGGCAATTTAATTTTCAAATCTTTGGATTAGGCGATGGTTCAACGGATATCAGAAAGACCATTGCATTTGATGGAGTTGGCACTTTTTTTCAGGAAGGTGAAGGTGGCGGGGGCACAGATCCTGTTTTAGGTTGTACAGATTCTGCAGCTTGTAACTACGATGCTGATGCGACAGAAGACGACGGCTCATGCTTGCAGTTGGATGAGTGTGGCGTCTGTGGGGGTGACGGTATTGCAGAAGGCGCTTGTGACTGCGACGGCAACGGCCCTGCAACAGGATATGACTGTGACGGAAATTGCTTAAACGACTCGGATGGAGATGGTACATGCGATGAGTTTGAGACAGCGGGTTGTACGGATTCTACAGCATGTAACTACAATGCAGATGCTACGGATGACGACGGTTCATGTTTGCAATTGGATGAGTGTGGCGTATGCGGCGGAGACGGCATTGCGGATGGCGCATGTGATTGCGAAGGCAATGTATTGGACGAGTGCGGAGTTTGCGGCGGAGACGGCATTGCTGAGGGCGCTTGCGATTGTGAAGGCAACGTCTTGGACGCGTTGGGTGTTTGTGGTGGTACTTGCACTTCAGATGCCAATAACAATGGTGTATGCGATGATGCTGAGCAATCGGGTTGCACCGATTCAGCAGCTTGTAACTATGATGCTTCAGCCACGGACGATGATGGCTCATGTGACTACTGCTCATGCGGTGGTGATGGCACAGGCGGTGAATCAAGTGGTTACACATTAACGGTAGAGGAGCATGCGACCGACATCATTGCGGGCATGGTTACCTATCGTATTTATGTAGATGTTGCGAACTCAGATGACTTTGTGAGTTCCGTTTATGGCAATGATCAAAACCCATTGACGATTGCCACAGAAGCTGGATTCTACAACGATCCATTGGGATCTACGGTGGCTTCAGGCATCAACCCAGCCTTTGTTGCGTTCTTCCCGACAATCGGAGGGGACAGCTGGATTACGATTGGGATTGATAGCCAAAACACAGGAGCTGAAGTCGCAATCAGCACAGTAGAGGACAGTTCACAGCCATATGTAGCTGCGTTCCAGTCAGGCAGTGCAATTGACGGCCAAGACATTTTGTTGGATACGCAAACAGGCGGAGCTTGGTACGTATTGAACGGCACACCAAACGGTTTACCTACGGACGGCCGTGTATTGGTGATGCAAATGACGACTTCAGCGGGTCTATCTGGCACGTTGAACGTTCAGATTTTCGGTAACGGCAATGGCGAGAATGACATTCGCAAGACGTTCACCTACGATGGCGTAGGAACGTTCAACGCGGAAGGTGAAGGTGGCAGCGGTACGGGCGGCAATGCTTGTGGCTGTACCGATGAATCAGCTTCCAACTATGATCCATCAGCTGATTATGATGATGGCAGCTGTGAGTACATCATTCCTGGTTGTACGGATTCTACAGCATGTAACTACGATGCTGATGCGACAGAAGATGATGGTTCATGCTTGCAGTTGGATGAGTGTGGTGTTTGCGGAGGCGACGGCATTGCAGATGGAGCTTGTGATTGCGATGGCAACGGCCCTGCGACAGGATATGACTGTGACGGCAACTGTTTGAACGATGCCGACGGCGATGGTACATGCGATGAATTTGAAGTTGCGGGATGTACTGATTCGACGGCATGTAACTACAATGCTGATGCTACGGATGACGACGGTTCATGCTTGCAGTTGGATGAGTGTGGCGTTTGCGGAGGCGATGGTATTGCAGAAGGCGCTTGTGATTGCGATGGCAACTTCCCAGCGACGGGCTATGATTGCGATGGCAACTGC
>JAQBTQ010000025.1 GCA_027624855.1 Bacteroidota bacterium | reverse complement strand
TTTCCCTGTTACCCCTCGACTTGCATGTGTTAGGCCTGCCGCTAGCGTTCATCCTGAGCCAGGATCAAACTCTCCATTGTAAAAAGTTTAATCTGTTGAGAATCTCAGGGAATCTAACAATCTCATCCGTGCTTGGATGAGACACCACCCTCCGGGGGGAGAGTGGATTTGATGGAATCTTCCGAAGAAGAATCCGGGCTGCTGCATCAAGTCAAAGAACGTTTATCGATATCAGCCGACGAATCGGCTTCTTCAAATGCTCTCAAAAAGCGGACGACAAATATACGCTGGTTCGGAACCCATTCAAAAAAGATTTTGACGGAACCTTTCAACATATCAATCGCGCCACATTCTAAAAAGAACTTCCCTCGAAAGGGGGCGCAAAGGTAATTCGAATTTTTCATCTCACAATTTTTTGCGAGGGTTTTTTCGAAAATCTTTTTGGTCTTTGATCGAGACCAAAAATGTTGTCATCTGCATTTCAACGAACTCGCCTTCCTTCGAAAGCGGGCGCAAATGTACTGTGGTTAATCCGTACTACAAGCACTTCTCAGAAAAAAAATTCAATCTTTTTTTTCAATCAACCATAAAGCGTCCTCAATCAACTGATTCATAGCTGTTTCACTGGTTCCGTCATAAAAGCCTCGAATCCTTCCTGAGGCATCCACAAGCACTACATTCTCTGTATGGACGAAATCTTGCATGCCGCCGTCACCCCCAGCCTCCTCATCATAACAGGCAAAATAACTTTGTCTGGCTAGTCGATAGATTTCTTTTTTACCGCCTGTGAGGAATTTCCAGTTTGGGTGTTCCGCACCCATTCTTTGAGCGTAAGCTTTTAAAACTTCTGGCGTATCCGCTTCAGGCGTAACCGAGTGACTTAATATGTACCATCCATCCATTTGCCCCAATGATTCTGTCACCATGATCAAATTATTGGTCATAACGGGACAGATGGTTGCGCATCGAGTAAAGAAGAAATCGACAATCAAAACATTACCCGACACGTCGGCCAATTCAATGGTATCTCCCTCTTCATCCAAGAGCTCGAAGTTTACAATCTCATGATTCGCTGCATTCCATAGCGCTGGATCTACCAGCGCTGGATTCAACTCGTTTGGGTGAAAAATCGGCAGACGATCAGGATTTGATCCTTTTCGAAGAATTTGGGTGCCAGCTAAAACCGCCGAAACGAATACCAGCGTTAGCCAAAAAACCCTGGATTGAATGATTCTTCTTTTAATCACACCTTTTCTGCTTTATTCGTCTTTAAGGTAGACCCATTCACCACCGATACAAGTCCCCATAACTTCAGTCGTCAGCACCTGCATCGGATCAACCGATAGCCAATCTCGATCCACCCACGTAAAATCGGCCCATTTACCTGGTTCAATGGTTCCAAGCTGAGTTTCTTGAAATTGCGCAAGACTTACCCACTGTGTCATTCCTCTAAGGGTTTGCTCTGGTGATAGGGCATTCTCCGGTTGGAAACCACCTGCCGGGTACCCAACAGCATCCACCCTTGCGACACCCGAAACAAAGGTCTTGCGGGGATCGATATCTTCAACCGGGAAATCCGTGCCAATTGCAACCATTCCGATGGCATTCAATAATTCCTGATAGGCATACGCCCGCCGAATGCGATTTCGACCAAGGCGCTCACCTGCCCAATACATATCGCTCGTCGCGTGAGTCGTTTGAATGGATGGAATCAAATTGTTCAATCCAATATCAGCTACATCCTCAGTACTCACCACTTGGGCGTGCTCAATCCGCCACCTGCGATCGTTGGTGCCATTCAGTAGGTCAGCATATTCTTGCACGACCAATCGCACAGCAGAATCTCCAATGCAATGCGTAGCAGCTTGAAGATTGTTTTCATACAACACGGATAACTGCGAACGGTATTGCTCGATGTCTTGAGTGAGCAGTCCATGCCATTCTGGGCGATCAGAATAAGGCTCACGTAACATCGCTCCTCTTGAACCCAAAGCGCCATCCATGTAAAATTTAACGCCATTGACCACCAAACGCTCACTCATTATGCGACCTCCATCGACCAGCCAGCTGATGTTGGAGTCACTCGCTGAAACCAATACGTTGAGCCGAAGCTTTAAAATCCCCTCTCGTTGCAATGAATCAAGTCGCTCGATTTCCGCCGGCGGCAATCCCGCATCTGTAACTCCGACAAGTCCAACTTGAAACAACTGATCTTGCGCTTGCACCAATGCGTCGAGACGTTCCGAATTGGAGCGCGTCGGAATGAGGCGTTTAATCAACTCGCATGCATTATCTATTAAAACACCTGTTGGCTCACCATCATCATCTACCAAGATTTCACCTCCTTCGACTTGCGGTAGTTCACCCGAAACAATTCCCGCTAGCTGCAAAGCTGTCGCATTTACCACCATGGCATGACCATCAATGCGTTCCATGGCGACAGGTATTGAGGGAAAAATCGAATCCAATTCTCTCCGCGTCGGAAACGATTGCAAAGACCAATCATTTTGATCCCACCCACGGCCAATCCCCCAATCGAAGGGCCATTCTTCTTGATGGCTTTCCATGCGGCTGATGGCCTCTTCCCAGGAAGATGATCCAACGAGATTTGCCTCGAGCAATCCATCGGCATAACCAACCAAATGGGCGTGCGCATCCATCAAACCCGGCATGACCACACCTCCTTTTAAATCGACATATTCTTCTGCTTGATACTTATTAAGAATGGCACGATTTGGACCCACTTCCAAGATCATTCCATTTTTCACCGCAATCGCTTGACCCTTCGAGTTTTCGAAATCCAGCGTAATGATCTTTCCATTGTGAATGATCATGTCCGCAACTTCCGACTTATACGTGCACCCCGATACCATGAGCAGGCTCCATCCAATGCCGAATATGATGCTGCGTGTCATGATTTATAAAAGTGATAGGCACTCGCTTGTGCAGCTGGCATGATCAATAAATCTTGAATGCTCACATGTGACGGACGCGTAGCGATGTACAGAACCGCATCCGCAACATCATCTGCGGACAGCGGAATGTATCCGTCATAAACAGATTTTGCCACTTCCGAATCTCCTTTGAATCGCACCAAACTAAATTCTGTTTCCGCAGCACCAGGTGCGACTTGTGCGACCTGTATCCCTTTCGGTAGCAGGTCCATTCGCATGGCTTGAGTCAATCCATCCACCGCAAATTTGGAAGCGTTGTATACTGCCCCTCCAGGATAGGGCTGCTTACCCGCTACACTCCCGATGTTGATGATTCGCGACCCCTTTGCCATCCTAGGAGCCAATTCTCTCGTGACGTGGAGTAATCCTTTCAAATTCGTATCTATCATGCGATTCCAATCGTCCATGATTCCCTCATGAATGGGTTCCTTTCCGACTGCCAAGCCCGCATTGTTGATTAGGACGTCGGGAACTTCCTTTTCCGTCAATGCCGACAAGGCATCTTGGGTCGCGGAATGATCGCGAACATCAAAACACAAGCATCGAAGCACCGAGTCACCCAATTCATGCGATATTTCCTGTAGTCGATTCGCTCTTCTTCCAGTGAGGATTAGCTCAAAACCTTGCATTGCAGCTTGACGCGCTATTGCGGCACCAAATCCGGAAGTGGCTCCGGTAATCAACATCGTTTGACCACCGTTTTGTGTTTCGCGATTTTTCATGTCTATTTGCGACGCAAAGTTACATTCACAAAATCCTCCATATGAAACACTTTTACACTTTGGCATGTGCTGTTGGGTTGGCAATTGCTCCATGCCAAACCGTTGATGCGCAAGCAATAACACACTCCATCGCTGAGATTCAAGGCGAATTATTCAGCTCACCACTCGTAGGTCAATCGGTTACAACCACAGGCATTGTCACTGCAAACAACGTTACATCTGCCACGTCGGGTGTAATTGGTTACTTCATCCAAGATGGTGAAGGGCCTTGGAATGGCATTTTCGTTTACGATAACACCCAAGCGCCTGAAGTTGGCGATGAAGTCATTTTAGAGGCAGAGGTCCAAGAGTATTATGACGTGACGGAGCTTGGAAACATCAGTTTCTACGAAACCGTTAGCACCGGAAACGAATTACCTGCAGCATCCATCGTTTCAACAGGAGAATTGGCATCAAGCGAAGCCTACGAAGGTTGCTTGGTGCAAATCGTCAATGCGATGTGTACGAATCCCGATGCGGATTACGGCGAAGCATTGTTTGATGATGGCACTGGAGAAGTCAAAACCAACGACTACATGTACCTGCCTGAGGATGGTTGGGTTCAAGATGAATACTATACAATCACCGGCTGCATCCACTACACATTCGAAGAATATAAAATCGAACCAAGATCAGCAGATGATGTCATAATGGGGTTCGTGAATGGTATTTCTCAATGGTTGCCAGCGCAGCAGATGCAATTGTTTCCAAATCCAACAGCTGAATCATTTCAGTTCAATGCTCCTGCAGCTGGTCAGTTAATGATCACTGATGCAATGGGACGTCAAGTCCTCCAGCAACAGGTTTTGAATCAAACGCCGATCATTTCTGTTGGCCACCTGAATTCCGGAGTTTACCAGGTTCAATTTGTTCATGCACAAGGCCGCATGACCTCTGCATTGAGCATACAGTGATTGAAGGTGAAAGGAATTTCAAACATCATTGACACAAGCGGCTCCTGATGCAGGAGCCGTTTTGTTTAGGTCAAGAAGAAGACGAAGAAGGGGATGATTCATTATTTGAATCATCAACATCATTACTTGCACCGTCACCAGCATATAAATCCCACCCCATCCACCGGCATTCTGTTGGTCCGTTATAACATTTGATGCGCCGCTTCGTCTTGAGACCAATTCGTTTCAGACCTTCCACGTCGGACGAAATAATCCATGCCGAAAATCCTGCCCAATGGGTTTTCAATGCATCTCCAACTTTCGCATAGAATTCTGGTCCCTCGTCGAGTGGGAGACGATCTCCATAAGGAGGATTGAGTACCAATATTCCCGATTCCGTTCGAGGCTTCAATTTAAAAAAATCGAGACGTCCGAGTTCTGCTCTTCCATCCAATTCCATGTTCGACAGTGCTTGTCGCGTTTGTGAAATGGCCGCAAAATCTCGATCAGATGCGAATATTTGTGTGGCTACGGGGTTGCGTGCTTCTTTGAAGGAGTCCCGAACCGCCCACCATTCTTCCTCATCAAAACCAGGCCAATCCATGAAAGCGAATTTTCTTCTGTGCCATTGGATTGGATAACCATCCGCCCACAGCGCCGCTTCAACCGAAAAGGTTCCGGAACCGCACATTGCATCGTAAAGGGGAATACCTGGTTTCCAGCCAGCGTGAGCTAGCAAGCCAGCTGCCAATACTTCGTTCAAAGGAGCCTTAGCTCCCTGTGGTCGATACCCTCTTCTGCTCAAAGGCCTGCCGGCTGCGTCCAAGGAAATGGTCACAGTTGTATGCGCAATGTGCATATGAATTCTGACATCTGGATCATCGCGATTGACTCCAGGCCGCAATCCGGAAAACTCTCGAAAATGGTCAACAATGGCGTCTTTTAGACGCAGCATCGCAAATTGAGAATGGGTGAACACAGATGAATGAATGGTCACATCAATGGCAAAAGATGTGCTAGCGCCCATAATAGAGCCCCAGTCCCAGCGTTTCGCTTCATCATATAACGAATCCGTCGATTGAGCATCGAATGCCAAAACTGGTCTTAAAACTGTCAAAGCGAATCGGCTACACAGGCAAACCTTGAAAAGCGTCGCCATATCAGTTCGAAATTCAACCCCGCGTTTTGCGTGGCTTACATCAATGCAGCCCAATTCAACCAACTCGTGCTCCAGGAATTCTTCCAGGCCAGCAAGAGTCTTGGCAAAATAGATGGGTAATGCCTGTCTTTCTTGCTCGCTCATCCGCCCTTCCTTTTGATTTTGTAACCTTTATCTACCAAGTACCCAATGACCTTTTCACGGTGATCGCCTTGAACCAAGATCACCCCTTCCTTTACCGAACCTCCCGCTCCACATGTCGTTTTTAAATCCTTTCCCAATTGTAACAGATCCATTCCATTCCCCTCAAATCCTTCGACCATCGTAACAGGTTTTCCTGCTCGTTGCTTTCGATCCAGACTCACATAGAGGGTTTGTAATTGAGGCGATACCGAAAGTACTGTTGCTTGATCATCTTGAATAGGAGACCAAGCCGCGTTCGTACTAAAGACCAATCCGTCTTGCATACCCTGATTTCGACGATTTTTCTTTGCCTTTGCCATCGAGAAAGCGAAGGTAGTTAACGAAGGTAGAAGGCTGATTTATTATTTGTTCAAGTCAATCATTTTTTGTATCTTAAACTATGGTTTGGAGAGTTTCAATCGGAACATTCATGTGCTTATCCATTGGATTCGCATCACAATCTTTTGGGCAAGGGAATTGCACTTCAATTGACCTTGAGTACATATGCCAGAACACGGAGTATGTACAATCGGTCTCTGCAGAGTGCGGATTGGCCTGTCTCTCAGCTGGAGAAGAAGAGGGTGAAGCATGCATAGAAGCCTGCATGTTAGAACAACTTGAACTGACGACCCCCTGCATCGATTGCTTTGGGTCACAGGTGATTTGCGTGGTCCAAAATTGTTATTTTGCTTGTGCCTTTGGCACAGAAGAAGCGTGCGCAGAATGTGCAGTTCAAAATTGTGAAGAAGGGTTCAATTCTTGCGCCGGAATTGTTGATTTTGATGGGGATACCTGGACCAACCTTTGCGACTGCAACGACAACAACCCCGCCATTTATCCGGGCGCTGAAGGCACAGGTCAAGGCTTTGATAACAATTGCAATGGAATTCTAAGTCCAGATGAACTCACCGAGTGCGTGGCGGATATGAATGCTGATCAAATTGTTGGGACCGCTGACCTCTTGATATTTTTAGGCACATTTGATTGCCAAACCGATTGTTTGGAAGAAGCTGATTTCAATAATGACGGTGTGGTCGGGGCTTCTGATCTTTTGACGTTTTTAGCTGAATTCGGCCTATTTTGTTTTTAATCTCCCATTGCATTTCGGGTGGTCGAGCCTGAAATTTGTGGAAATCCGACAACTTGGAATACATACATCAATTGGATGACGAATTGCTGCGCTATTCTATTGAGCACAGCTCTCCTGAAGATGGCGTCTTGGCTGAATTGCGAAAAAGGACCTGGCAATCCGTACTCACTCCTCAAATGCTTTGTGACCCAATCCAAGGAAAACTTCTGCAGAATTGGAGTCGTATGGTGCATCCAAAAAGGGTGTTGGAGTTGGGAACTTACACTGGGTATTCCGCCATATGCCTTTCCGCGGGATTGCAATCCAACGGACACATTGACACCATTGAACCGAATGATGAACTCTGCACCATTCAGGACGAGTTCTGGGAAAAAGCGGGAATCCGTGAACAGATTACCCGGCATGTTGGCGAAGCCCATGAAATCCTCCGCGAATTGAAAGGACCGTATGATTTGATCTGGATCGATGCAGATAAGCCTCGAACAGGAGATTATGTGCAGATGACCATGGAGCTTGTTCGCCCTGGCGGCTGGATTTTGGTCGACAACGTGTTGTGGTGGGGCAAGGTCCTCCCAAGCCATGCAAGTCCTGACTCCACCAGTAAACTCCTTCAAGAACTTTGTGTCACCCTCTCACAGGATCAAAGTGTCCGAAGCACATTGCTCCCCATTCGAGATGGCATTCTGATGATTCAGAAAGTTTAAGCCGAGTTCGGATTTAGGCCAAAACCTCAGATACCGCTTCGGCTGCCTCTTTCAGCAAAATCGCGGATTTAACCTCCAACCCTGATTCATCGATTAATCGTTTGGCTTCTTCGGCATTGGTTCCTTGCAATCGAACGATGATTGGCACTTCAATGTTACCCATGTTTCGATAAGCATCGACAACTCCCTGCGCTACCCGGTCGCACCGAACAATCCCACCGAAAATATTGACCAAAATGGCCTTGACCGCAGGATCCTTCAAAATGATGCGAAATGCTTTTTCCACTCGAGCCGCATCCGCTGTCCCACCAACATCAAGGAAATTGGCCGGATCCCCTCCGCTCAATTTGATGATATCCATGGTCGCCATTGCAAGTCCTGCGCCGTTGACCATGCAACCAACGTTTCCATCGAGTTTGACGTAATTCAATCCGGCCTCATCCGCTTCGACTTCAGTCGGATCTTCTTCCGTGGTATCGCGCATTTCAGCGTAATCCTTGTGCCGATACAACGCGTTTCCATCCAAAGAAACCTTTGAATCTACCGCAATGACACGATCATCTGAGGTCTTAAGAACCGGATTGATTTCAAACATGGTGGCGTCGCTCCCCACATAGGCGTTGTAGAGTGATGAAACGAATTTCACCATTTCCTTAAAAGCCTTCCCGTTCAAGCCCAAATTGAATGCAATTCTACGAGCTTGAAAACCCTGCAAACCCAGTGTTGGATCGATGGCTTCTTTGAAAATCAACTCTGGCGTTTCCTCAGCAACGGCCTCAATGTCCATACCACCTTGAGGCGAGTACATGATGATGTTGCGTCCGTTGGCTCGATCCAACAAAACACTCATGTAAATCTCCTTTGGTTCACTATCACCTGGACCGTACACATCTTCAGCGATCAATACCTTATTGACTTGTTTTCCTTTGGAATTGGTTTGGGCTGTTACCAAGTGACCGCCTAAAATGCCGTTGGCCTTATCCTGAACTTCATCAATCCCCTTCGCCAATACGACTCCATGCGATCCCGTCTCGGTTACCACACCTTTTCCTCGCCCTCCCGCGTGGATTTGTGCTTTGATAACGAACCAGCCCGTTCCAGTTTCCTCTGCCAATTTTTTGGCAACATCCAATGCCTCCGATGGAGATTCCGCCACATACCCTCTCTGAATGGCAACACCAAAACTTTGCAAGATGGATTTTCCTTGATACTCGTGAATGTTCATTTCACCTCAGGTTTCAAATTTTCGGCGCAAAGTTAGGGCACTTGAGGTCGGTTTCCGTTGTAGTTTGCATGCATGAACGAAATCATGATTCGAGCGAGGGGCATCCAAAAGGCATTCGGAGATGTCGAGGTGCTGAAAGGCATCGATTTGGACATTCCAAAAAATGAAATAACCGCCATCACGGGTGCCTCAGGAGCTGGAAAAACGACTTTGCTTCAAATTTTGGGTACACTCCATTCTCCTGACAATGGCGAGTTGTCAATTGGTGACCGCCCAGTTCATCTATTGAAGGGAAAGGAGCTTGCACAATTTCGCAATCGAAAAATCGGATTCATTTTTCAATTTCATCGGCTGCTCCCAGAATTCAATGCACTTGAGAACGTATTGATGCCCGCTTGGATATTGGGCAATGATGGAGCAAAAGAAAAAGATCGCGCAAAGCGACTATTGAAGGACTTGGGGCTTGGCGATCGCATGACCCATGCTCCCAATCAGTTGAGTGGCGGAGAGCAACAACGGGTCGCTGCCGCGCGGGCACTGATGAATCAACCTGATGTGGTTCTAGCGGATGAACCCACTGGAAACTTGGATTCTGGAAACGCCGATTCACTTTTTGAATTATTTGAAGAGCTCAGGGATCGCGAGGGACAAACCTTTGTTGTCGTTACACACAACCAGTCCATGGCACAACGAGGGAACAACACCCTACGCCTCGCAGATGGCCGTTTAATCGAATAAGTTCGATCATTCTGTCATCCGTCGCAAGGTCACATTCTTTCTATTTACTATGCATGCATAGTAAATTTTTTGTACCTTGACAGCGTGAAGCCACAGGAAACCATAGATTTTCATTTGCGATGGGGTTGGACCAAACTCTCTCGATTTTACGCGAGTGAAGCCGAGCGACGGGGCATTTCGTTCTCCTATGTTTTCATTTTGCTACACATCGAAAAAACGGGAACTCCCTCTACCAAGCTCGGCCCAAAGATGGGCATGGAGCCAACAAGCTTATCAAGATCGCTTTCAGGATTAGAAAAATTAGGTTGGATTGACCGTCGGCCTGATGCCTTGGACAAAAGAATGGTTCGGGTGTTTTTAACAGATTCGGGAGTCTCTGCCCGCCGCGAAGCCCGAGATCTTGTAGTTTCCGTGAATTTGAAAATCCGAGACCTCCTGGGCATTGATTCATTTGACCGACTTCTCGAAGAAATGAAGCGGTTAAATGAGATCTTAGATCAGCCACATTTTTTGACCGAAAACACCCTCACCAATTGACCTCATCCACTTGAACATGAGTAATCCCCCTATCCCATTTCACAGCATTAAAAAAGTAGCCGTGCTAGGCTCTGGCGTTATGGGCTCGCGCATCGCGTGCCACTTGGCCCAAACAGGTGTTGAAGTTCTGCTGTTGGATTTGCCAGCAAATGAAGGACCCCGGGATTCTATTGCTGCGGGGCATCTAAAGTCCGCTCTAAAATCCAAACCGTCGCCATTGTACTCCAAGCGTTTCGCAAACCGCATAGCAACGGGGAATTTTGATGACGATTTACAGAAAATTTCTGCATGTGATTGGATCATCGAAGTCATCGTCGAGCGATTGGATATCAAGCAGCAATTGTTTGAGAGAGTGGAACAGCACCGCAAGCCAGGAACCCTGATTACGAGTAACACTTCGGGGATTCCGATTGCACAATTGAGCGAAGGAAGGTCCGACGATTTTCAAGCGCATTTCTGCGGGACACATTTCTTCAATCCACCGCGTTATTTGCCCTTACTCGAAATCATTCCCGGCCCCAAAACCAAGCCTGAAATCATCGCCTTCTTCTCCGACTACGGCGAACGGATATTGGGCAAACAAACCGTCCTCTGCAAGGATACGCCAGCCTTTATCGCGAATCGTGTAGGGGTTTTCGCCATCCAAGCTTTATTTCATACCGTCGAGGAAATGGGTTTGAGCGTCGAGGCGGTTGACAAACTCACAGGGCCCATCATGGGTCGACCTAAGAGTGCAACATTTCGAACGTGCGACGTGGTCGGACTCGACACATTGGTCCATGTCGCAAACGGGGTTGCGAACAATTGTGCAGACGATGAACGAAGTTCGGTTTTTGCAACGCCCCGCTTTGTTCAGTACTTACTGGATCACAATCTGTTGGGGGCAAAATCCGGAGCCGGATTCTATAAAAAGGTCAAAAACGACCAGGGTAAGAGTGAAATTCTCGCCTTGGACCTGAAGACTTTAGAATACCGTTCAAAGCAAAAGGTGAAGTTCGCTACACTCGATCTAGCAAAGGGAGTTGATGACCTTGGCAAGCGCACCCAATTGTTGTTCAGCGGTCAAGACGAAGCTGGTCAATTTTACCGCAGCATCTTCGCGGACGTGTTCTCCTACGTCGCCCATCGAGTCCCGGAGATTTCGGATGAGCCTTATCGAATTGACGACGCACTTCGGGCTGGATTCGGATGGGAAATGGGGGCTTTTGAAACCTGGGATGCCATTGGGGTTGAAGCTGGTATTAAAGCAATCCAAGAAAGAAACCTCACCCTTCCTGATTGGATTGATGCATTTCTGAAGTCAGGTAACAAGAGCTTTTATCGAAATCAAGATGGCGTGAGGGAATGTTGGAATCCCCATTCAAATGCCTATGAAGCTTTGGCCGGTCAAGCCGGTCGTATCTCCCTAGCGTGGCTTCCAGAATCTGCAAAAATCTGGGGGAATTCCGGTGTGACCATCCACGACTTGGGCGACGGTATCTTGAACGTATCGTTTCATACAAAAATGAATTCCATTGGTGCTGAAGTCATCGAGGGATTAAATAAGGCAATCGACCTCGCAGAAGGAGATTCCCGTTGGAGGGGAGTCGTTGTTTCCAATGAAGGTGCGCAGTTTAGTGCTGGAGCCAATGTGGGCATGATTTTCATGCTGGCGGTGGAGCAAGAATGGGATGATTTGAACCACGCAGTGCGCATGTTCCAAAATACCATGATGCGGATGCGCTATTCCGGGATTCCTGTGGTCGCAGCACCTCACCAACTCGCTTTGGGCGGGGGCTGTGAATTGTGCCTTCACGCAGACAAGGTCATTGCCCATGCGGAAACTTACATGGGGCTCGTGGAATTTGGAATCGGTGTGATTCCAGCCGGTGGTGGCACGAAAGAATTTGTGCTTCGCCTAAACGACGAACTGCACGAAGGAGATATGAGAATGAATCGTCTTCGAGATCGATTCCTAACCATTGGGCAAGCCAAGGTCGCCACATCAGCGCATGAAGCGTTTGAGCTCGGTTATCTCCGAGAGGGAATTGATGAAGTGGTCGTCAACAGAAAAGATCAATTGGCCCGGGCAAAGCGCGCGGCCCTCGAGTTGGCAGCAGCAGGCTACACCCAGCCCATTCCCCGCAAGGACATCATGGTGGCAGGCCAAGAGGGCCTGGGAATTGTGTATGTAGGCGCCCACAGCATGAAAAGTGGAAACTACATCTCAGACCACGATCAATTGATTAGCGAAAAACTCGGATTTGTCATGTGTGGCGGAGATCTCAGCCAACGCACAGAAGTTTCCGAACAGTATTTACTGGATTTAGAGCGTGAAGCATTCGTTTCGCTGTGCATGCAACGAAAGACCCTGGAGCGAATGCAAAGTTTGATTCAAAAGGGTAAAATCTTAAGAAACTAAGCCATGAATGCATACATCATAGGAGGGTATCGATCACCCGTTGGAAAATCCGGAAAAGGAGCATTTCGGTTTGTGAGACCTGATGACCTCGGCGAACAAGTCATCAGAAGGCTATTATCCGATTTCCCACAACTGGAAAAAGAGCGAATCGATGACGTCATTGTTGGCAATGCCACCCCAGAAGCGGAGCAAGGATTGAACATTGGCAGAATGATTAGCCTCATGGGATTGGATACCGAAAAAGTTCCGGGAATGACGGTCAATCGGTATTGCGCTTCAGGCCTAGAAACCATAGCCATCGCCTCCGCTAAAATCCATGCAGGTATTGCCGATTGCATCGTAGCAGGAGGAATTGAAACCATGTCACCCATTCCATTTGGCGGGTGGCGCATTGTGCCGAATGCAAGGGTGGCAAAATCCAATCCAGATTGGTATTGGGGAATGGGATTGACTGCAGAAGCCGTGGCTCGAGAATTCGATGTGACACGAGAGGCACAAGACGAATTCGCCATGAACAGTCACCTCAAAGCAGCAAAGGCAATCGATGAAGGACGATTCGCGCCAGGAATTGCGCCAATTACCGTAAAAGAGGTTTACTTGGATGAACATGAGCGTCGTCAAGAACGGGAGCACCATGTCGACACCGATGAAGGAGTACGACGCGATACAACAGCCGAAGGATTGGCTCGACTCAAGCCGGTCTTTGCCCAAGGTGGTACGGTCACAGCGGGAAACAGCTCGCAAACTTCAGATGGCGCTGCCTTTACATTGGTAGTCTCGGAGCGCATGCTCAAGGAGTTGAACGTCGAACCCATTGCACGTCTCGCGAGCTATCACGTAAGTGGACTCGAACCCCGTATCATGGGCGTTGGCCCGATTCATGCAGTTCCTGAAGCCTTGAAAAAAGCTGGCGTTAACCAGCAAGATTTGGGGGCAATCGAACTCAATGAAGCTTTTGCTTCTCAATCGGTAGCGGTAGTCAATCGCTTGGGCTTGGACCCCAATTTGGTCAATCCAAATGGAGGTGCAATTGCCCTTGGTCATCCATTGGGTTGCACAGGAGCCAAATTAACGGTGCAGTTGATGCACGAATTAGCATCCAAAAAATCGCAATATGGCATGGTCACCATGTGCGTTGGTACCGGACAGGGTGCTGCCGGCGTGTTTGAAATGTTCAACAAATAATTGAAAGAGAATGTCAGATAAAATGAACGCCATCAAAGGAGGAGAATTTTTGATTCGTCCGACCTCTTCGTCAGAAATCTTTATACCTGAAGAATGGACCGAAGAGCAATTGATGATGAAGCAAATGACCCTCGATTTTGTCGATCAACGGATCATCCCGCAATTGGAAGCGATCGATCAACAACAAGAGGGACTCGTCCCGAGCTTGATGGAAGAGGCCGGAGAATTGGGTCTGGTGGGTAGTTCGGTTCCCGAGGAATATGGCGGACTTGGATTGGATTTCAAAACGACCATGCTGATTACGGAATCCATAGGCGGAGCGCATGCCTTCAGCGTTTCCTATAGCGCGCACACCGGCATCGGAACCCTTCCAATCCTGTATTATGGCAATGAAGAACAGAAGAAAAAATGGGTTCCAGGGCTCGCTAGCGGTAAACTCAAAGGATGTTACTGCTTGACTGAACCAAGTGCAGGTTCAGATGCCAATAGCGGCAAGACCAAAGCCAAATTATCCGAAGACGGAAAATACTACGTGATAAACGGCCAGAAAATGTGGATCACCAATGGTGGATTTGCGGATGTCATGATCGTTTTCGCCAAAATCGATGATGATGAGAAACTGACCGCATTCATCGTCGATGGTCATGCTGAAGGCATCACCAAGAATCCAGAAGAAAAAAAGATGGGAATCAAAGGCTCATCGACCCGCCAAATTTTCTTCAATGATGTTCACGTCCCAGTGGAGAATTTGCTCTATGAGCGTGAGCAAGGATTCAAAATCGCCGTAAACATCCTAAACATCGGTCGGATCAAATTAGGGGGCGCAGTGCTCGGAGCCGCAAAAGATGCGTGCACCTATGGAGTAAAATATGCCAATGAGCGCGAACAGTTCGGAAGACCCATTTCAAAGTATGGTGCGATTCGGTATAAAATGGCCGAAAGCGCAATCCGATTGTATAGCCTGGAGTCCGCCTTGTACCGTGCAACACAAAACATCGATGATGCGATAGCTGCTTTGAAAACGGGTGGTATGGACCATGGGGAGGCAACATTGAAAGGCATAGCGGACTTTGCCCCAGAATGTGCCATGATGAAAGTGCTCGGGTCTGAAGTCCTCGATTATGTCGTTGACGAAACGGTACAAATCCATGGTGGCATGGGATACAGTGCCGAAACAAGAGCCGAACTCGCCTACCGTGATTCAAGAATTAACCGAATCTTCGAGGGTACCAATGAAATCAACCGGATGCTCACGGTCGATATGATTTTGAAAAAGGCCATGAAAGGGGAAATGGATTTGATGTCTCCTGCCATGGCTGTGGCAAATGAATTGACAGGCATTCCAGATTTAAGCCCTCCATCTTCGGACGTATTTGAACGGCACCTGAGCTACGTCTCAAACCTTAAAAAAGCAGTGCTAATGGTTGCCGGATCTGCAGCCCAAAAACTCATGATGAGCCTCGCTAAGGAGCAGGAAATCCTGATGGGTATTGCAGACATGATCATTTGGACCTACACCTTAGAATCAACGGTATTGAGGGTGCAAAAAATTGCCCAGAAGCAAGGAAATTTGGAAAACCTCGATATTCAAATGGCCATCATGAAAGTATACGGATACGAGGCCAGCGAATGGATTCATAGCTCAGGAAAAGAGGCGCTGTTGGCCTTTGCTGATGGGGATGAACTCAAGATGATGCTGATGGGATTGAAGCGGTTTTGCAAAACCGAAGATTTCAATACCAAAGAGGCTCGCCAATTGATTGCCCAGCACATGATCGAAAAGGGAGGATACGATTTGTAAGAACCAGTTGTAGGAACCAGGGTGAAATCTTTGTTGAAATCCTTCTCGGTGGGATTCAATTTCTACGCCAAGTTGAGCGGTAATTTTGAGTATGGCAAAGAAGAAGATCATCAATAAGGCCTCGGAAGCATTCCTTGAGGCCTACTTAAATAATGCAAGTCCCACCGGTTTCGAAAGCAGTGGTCAACAGCTTTGGTTGGATTACATCAGGCCATACATTGATGACCACATCATCGATACATACGGAACAGTTGTTGGGGTAATCAATCCAGATGCGCCTTACAAAGTTGTGATCGAAGCCCATGCTGATGAAATCAGTTACTTCGTGCATTACATCACTGCAGACGGATACATCTACCTCAAACGGAATGGCGGAAGCGATCATCAAATTGCTCCTTCTAAGCGCGTGGACATCCACACACCGAAAGGCATTGTCAAAGGCGTCTTTGGATGGCCCGCTATTCACACGCGAACTCCTGGGAAGGAAGAAGCGCCTACGATGAAAAACATTTTTCTCGATGTGGGGGCAAAAGACAAAAAGGAAGTCGAAAAAATGGGAATCCATGTTGGCTGTGTCGTGACCTATGAAGACACCTTCATGGTATTAAATAAAGATTGGTATGTAGCCCGAGCGCTCGATAACCGTGCCGGCGGATTCATGATTGCAGAAGTCGCCCGCCTCCTTCATGAGGCCAAAATCAAACTTCCATTTGGCCTGTATATCACCAATTCCGTTCAAGAAGAAATTGGGCTCCGAGGCGCTCAAATGATCGCAGAACGTATCTCACCAGACGTTGCAATCGTGACCGATGTAACGCATTGCACACACACTCCAATGATGAATAAAATTGAAAATGGAGATGTTGCTGCTGGGAAAGGTCCAGGTGTGACATATGGACCGGCGGTGCAGAACAATTTGCTACAACGCATCATTGATACGGCTAACGCCGAAAAAATCCCCTTGCAACGGATGGCAGCCAGCAGATTTACGGGTACAGATACGGATGCGTTCGCCTACTCAAACCAAGGTGTAGCCAGCGCATTGATTAGCTTGCCTTTGCGATACATGCACACGACAGTAGAAATGGTTCACCGCGACGACGTCGAAAACTGCATTCGATTAATCCTAGCAACCCTGCAAAACATCAAAGCAGGGGAAGATTTCAAGTACATCCGATAGTTGGTACGTTTTCGGAGTTAGCCCCCAAGTAAATCGTTGATTTGCTGGGCAAGGGAGCCGATTTTATCCATTTTTTCAGAAGGATTCTGCTCCTTTTGGGTCATGATGAGAATGTGTGAAGCCAAAGTACGTGCTTGACTCATCCGCTCCATGAGCTGTTCTCCTTCGCTTGCCATTGCTTGCCGTTGATGATACAAATCAGCAGCCTCCTGAACCAGCCCCTTCAGTTCCAACTCATTCCATGGTTTGGAAATGTACTTGTAGATCTGGCCTTTATTGATGGCATCAATGACCGCATCAATGTCCGCATGACCCGTCAATAGCATCCTGATCGGATTGGGATAATCGGGCATGATGAGTTCAAAAAATTCAACCCCACTCAAAGTGGGCATTTTTTGATCAGAAATAATAACCTCGATCGGCTGATCCCTCAAAATTCGAACTGCCTCTGTCGGCTCAGTGGTTACGTGAACGTGAAAATCACGACGAAACGCTGCTCGGAAAGCAGTGAGGTTGTGCACCTCATCATCCAGATACAAAACGTGAATCATAGTGGAAATCTAATGATGAATTCTGAACCTTTCCCTACCTCTGATTGAACATCAATCTCCGCGTTGTGATCACTTAAGATTCCCATTACGATGCTCAGGCCCAATCCCGTTCCTTCACCAACTGCTTTGGTGGTGTAGAACGGATCAAAGATTTGGGTTTTAACTTCTTCGGGCATCCCCTTTCCATTGTCCTCTATTCGAACCTCAATCCAGGATTGCCCCGGACTCTCCACTTGCGAAGTATGAATGGAAACCAAATTCTCCGATCTATCGCGGTCCAATTGCTCCATGGATTGGGCAGCATTCGTAATGATATTCATGAACACTTGATTCAACCTGCCAGGTTGGCAAGAAACTGCAGGCAGATCATCGGCAAGAAAACAAGCCACCTCAGCTGTGTTCTTCAAATTGCTACGCAGCACTACCAGGGTCGATTCAATGAGTTCATTGATGTGAGCTTGAATGAAATTATCTCCATCCATGCGACTGAAGATTCTCAGTCCTTTTACAATTTCAGAAGTTCGCTGGGTGCCGTCTTGAATTCCCTTCAACAATTCATCAATCTCTTTTTGGGTAAATTCAATGTCCATTTGGGCGAGATGAGACTTGATTTTGTCCACCTCTTGAGGCAGGTTTGCATCATTGGGGTTCAGTGCTTTCAATGCTTCCACCACCTCGTTCATGTCCTCAAAGTCTCTGCGAAGCGATTGGGCACTGGACGAAACAAAATTGATTGGATTGTTCAATTCATGAGCTATTCCAGCTGTCAGCTGACCAATGGACGCCAATTTTTCACTTTGAATCAATTGCTGCTGCGTCGATTGCAATTCCTCCAAAGTAGTTCTCATGGTCGAATTCATCTCCTCTAAATCCGAAGTTCTGGCTTTGACTCGTTCTTCGAGTTTGGTGTTTTGCTCTCGAACCATCCGCTCATTCAACTGAGAAATTCGAAGTTGCTCTTCACGTGCAAGGGCGCTCTCCTTTTTTAACTGATTGATTCGGCTTGCCAGGGCCAAACTCAATACCACCAATTCGATTGCGCTACCAAGCGGAAGCGCAAAAAATGTCCAAGCATTGTAAGGAATGACTCCCGTGTCTTTTAACACAAAAACCAAAACAGCGATGATGAAGATCGTGAACGCTAGCAAAAAATAACCCGCAGGTTTATACCCCTTTCTCAACGTAATGATTGCTCCCGGAATAAAGAAGAATATGGCCGCAGCGCAAAAATTGATGAGGTTATAGCTCCAAATCAATTGACCACTTATGGCCAATCCGAATGCAATGAGGTATACAATGAAATAGAAGCTCAATAATTTGTGTAACCAGGGTACGTAGCGATTCAATCTCAAAAAATTCTGCACAAATACAATGGTTGTCAGACCACTGAATACACCAAAAAATTGAGTGACCCGTAAGTTCAACCAAGGCCAGGCTTCTAAATTCACATAAGTTCCATAACCGTTCAGCACGAATTGGGTTCCACCTACCGCAAATATGAATAGCGTGTATTCCAGGTAACTCTTGTCCCCTACACTAAAAAAGAGGAACAAATTGTAGAGCAACATCACCAGGATTACACCGAAGTAGGCTGCAAACAAAACGTCTCGGGCATGCGAATCTTCCAGCACCTCGCGTGGACCAGCAATCCTCACTGGCAACAAACTTGGTTTTGACGATTTAACGCTAAACAAGACCACCATGCGATTGCACTCAACCAAAGGAATCGGGATGGTTGGATAGGTGCCAATGGCGTCTTCATGCTTATACGAATTCATCACACCACGCTCAAAAGAAGCTATCAATCGACCGTCACATATAACATAGGCTTCTAATTCATCGATACCCGCATTTTGGACCTCAATCAATTTCCCATTTTCAGAACTTGGATCCAAGACCAATCTCACCCATTGTTCCGTATCGGACAATCCTAAATTCGGCACTTCCGTTTCGAGCGATTGCCAATCATCTGATTCAGAAAGTTGAACAATGTCCAATTCTTCAACAGTCGAAATAGAATCCAGCTTTTCTAGCCGATTTCCTAAATATTTTTGGGCGCTAGAGGAAAAACATATCAACGTGAATGCGACCAGCATCCATCTGTGGATGGTTATTTTTCCGTTCATTCTTCTCATTAAACCTCGAGCCTGAATTTCAAATTAAGCTCCCCTTTTGGCCCATGAACTTTATGTACCATATCCTCTGGATCTTGCCAAATCCCTTCCAATAAACTTCGAACGGATGGGGTTACGGCATCCAAATTTTCCGGAAAGGTATAGCGCGCAATGGTCGCCCTTAATCGGGGAGTTGGGTACGTGAAAAATCCGTCGTCTCCAATTCCTTCCTCCGTATAAAATGCCAAGGGCGCTTGCATCCTTCTGGTCACAGGAGACGTCAACGCAAATAAATGACGACCACCCACCATGGTCAGTGTAGCCATTGCCGCTTGAATGAGAAACGTGGCTTCAACGCCCATTCCTGCTAATTCAATGCTGTTCCACATTCCTCCAAGTTCAAAAGCTCCTTCGGCTACATAACCGCTCATGTGATCTTTCAATCGTTCATCTTGAGGACCAATAGCGCTCATCATCGGAAGCTCGTCGACTGTTGAAGCTCCGTGCATCCGAGCTCCACCCAAAACACGCTGTACTCGGCCATCTACGCCGGCTCCCTTTCCTATCGCGGCAATGACAATCACATTTGGATTCCCAATCCAATCGCGATTGAATGTGGTCAGCTTCTTGATTCCGTAGGCTTGCAAAACGGCTTGATGGCCATCCACCAATTCATGGCACAATGCTTCATGAGTGTTCGCTCGAAAAACGCGTACTTCTGCTTCTTCGATTCGCTTCGCTTGCGCGGCTCGATCAATGGACGGATTCAATGAGCTGCTCATCCCATTCTAGATAATGGCGAGCATCGACAACACGCTCACCTAATAAAATTTTACGAATTACTTGCGCCACATGTGCACCACCTCCTGCAACATCTGAATACAATTGAGGCCATCCCACCAGTTCATCACCAACACGCTTTAAGCTGTCTACCCCTCGGGTTGATGCCGCTTCCATATCGATGAACGCATCAAAAAATTCAGGACGCCACTCACTCGAACTCCTCATCTCTTCCAACATCGCTTCGGAAATTCGGCCATGAAGGAATGGTTGGTTTGGGGCATCATAACGCTCAACATCGAGCATTCCTCGATCCGAAGTTTCCATCACCAAAGGGATTTTTTGAGACTTTGCAAACCATCTCAAATTCGCTTTGGCTTGTACTTGGTCGCACGCGTCAACCACCAAATCAATTTCATCGAATACTTGATTGGCGTTGGATGCAGTGAATCCTTCATGAATCAAATCAACCTCGAAAAACGGATCGATTTCAGCGATTGCCCTTGCCAATGCAACCGTCTTTGGAAGCCCCAGTCGATGGACGCCCGCTGGAATGCGATTCAAATTTGACAATTCAATGGTGTCAAAATCAACCAGCTTCAATGCCCCGCAAATACGCTCCATTGCCAATACCATGGCCACTGCACTTCCGACAGACAGCCCGACAATTCCAACACATTTGGACCTTAAGTGGTGTTGCTCCTCTGTTGTGATTTTGTTTCGATTGCGGTTCGTCCGCACTTCGATGAAAGCATCCTCAGGGAGAAGCCGAACCCATGTATTAAGCCATGGATACCAGGACCAGGTGCCATATGAATCCCAACCGCCATTGCCCACTTCTTTGCGAATTTGAACCGCCAATTTTTCAGGTTGTGATTTCAATCGCGGATTCCTCGTAACCAAGAGCTCCACCACTTGATCTTCCAACGTGTCAATGACTACGAAATCCGATTGGCTCGATTTCATTTGCTCGTATGCCTCTCGCTGTTGAGGAGATTCAAGGGCAAAAATGACCGGGCGATATGGATATGTAGCGTGCGAATCAAGCATGGCTTCGAACCCATGAAGTTCGTGCGGTTTGAAGCCAATTATTTCTTCAAAGTGAGATGTTTTGAACACGGCAAATGTGAGAATCTGAAACCTTTCAAGAGCCGCTGACGTATCAAGGTCTCAATCATTTCAATTCGAATGACTCCTTTTAATTCAACTCCAGTAATCTGGATCGCTTTTTCAAATACTGCCGAAGCAAAAAGCTTGGCGGAGCGAATCGATCATTTCGCAGATGCAAGGGTTTTGGATGTTGAAGCGATTGATCCAGCTGCTTTAATGAAGGATGTGGGACAGCATCAAACAGGCTGGTTACTCGTGGATGAAGTTTGCTTCAATGATGAGGGATTGCAAGGGCTCGCTCGGAATGCTGGTTTAAAACATGAGTTTTTCCGTTGCATGGTCATTGGAACTCAATCTGGGCAAAAATGGCCGGATGAAACCATTTACCTTGAATCCGACACGCTTTCAACAACCATCATTGATCGATTGAGAAACGAAAGTCACGTACTCAGAATTGCGAGTAGCAGAATGCGCCATGTCCGGCGACTTCAAAATCGCTAACCACACTTGACTCAGCGGGCAATTACTTTCCCTGATAAATTCGAACGTGCCCCCTCGCGAGAGAATTGGCCATTTCGCGAATTGGCTGGAGCGCAGCTTGGGTCTCGGGAGAGACCGATTTCTTTTGCATTTTGAGTACCAGCCATCCGTATAGGGCGGTTAGCATGACTTCCGTTGGATGGTGTAACCCCTTCGTCATCTTTTGCTCTTCGAATTCCCTTAACACAGGCTGAGCTGTTTCAAATGCTGAAACATACACCTCATCTTCCATGGGCCCCGTCAGCAAATCGTGCAACAAGGCCAGCTCGGTTTGAACCTCTAAAATACTCGATACATGGCCTTTCTCTTCTAGCTTTTCAGCTTTCATTTTGCGAGCCAATTCGATGAGCCAATCCAAATCAGGACCCGAAGAAGCTCCGAGCATGTCCCGAATCGAATTTTCGGAGAATTGCGTCGCTCTCAGGACGTCTTCCATCTGCCACACGTAAAGCACATACTCAACAATGTGGGTTTTTTGCTTTTCAGCCGCAACACTGCTCATTCTTCAGTAGCCTCCGTTTCGTCTGCTTCCGCGGCTTCAACTTCATCTTCCTGACCTTCGACTTTGTCGCTGTACCGATCATTCAAAAAAGCCAGCATGCTTTCAGTTACATCATATTGATCAGTACCGTACAAAACCCCTTCTCCAGACAAGCCCCAATTCAACACCAAATCCAATCCATTCTCTTGTGCAAATGCCTCAACTTCTGTTGTGAGCGTCTCCGAAATTTCTCGCTGCATCGACATTTCCAGCTGCATCAATTCTGATTGTGACGCATTTTGTAGTTGTGCCAGTTGTGCCTCGATTTCGTACAATCGAGATTCGGCCTCTTTCATTTCTTGTGCCTGCAACTGCCCCAATTCATTCTGAATTTCATACAAACGATTTTCAGCTACCTGCCGATCTTGATCAGTAGCGCTGGGACCGTTGGCGTAATCAATCAATTCCTGTGCCTCTTGCTCTAATTTTTTCGCTTGTCTTCCCTTGGGCATTCCAGGAGAATTTGCCTCAGCCAATAGTTTCTGTGCTTCTTCTTGTAATGGTCGCGCTTGTCGCTCAAGGGCTTTCTGGGCTTTCTCCACAACCACAATCAACTCTTGTTCTTTGTCTTGAATGAATTGATACCGTAATTGAATGGAATCACCATGCACATAGGCAATCCTTGCTACACCAGAAGAATCACCAATGGCGACTGTGGACCGCGCATTGGACCTATCTGATGATCCCGTAGTCATGATGGTCAAAATGGAGAGCCAAATAACAAAGGCGACACCGAGAATAATCGAAAACTGTTTGTTCATTGGGATTGTTGTTTTGTCTTCACATGCTGGGATAAGGTCGAGCGCATATCAACAAATTTTTTCAACGCTTCATCCGCCATTCCCTTTCCAATTGATTTTACATCATCAAGCGAAACCTCGTCATCAGCCAATTTGTACACCTGGGTATAGGCATCTAATTCATACGTTAACTGGTACGATGAATTCCAATGATTGACCGTGATTCGCATCAATGGATGCGCTATGTGAGCCACTGTTCGCATCAATTCGCTTAATTTGATGCGAAGATAGCGCTTCAAGTGACCGAACTCACCCACCTTCCGAATCCTTTGTTGTTCCGCATGATGGGTCAAATTCAGGATTTCTCAGTCAAAGAATTGATTTGGACAATTGGAAGTGCACCATTGCTCAAATCCCTTTCACCAACTGATGAAATTCCCACTGGAATTCCATCGTTTACATTTTATGAAGAGGAATTCGAACGCGTCATTGAAGTCCTTGGTCAGAATCCGTTGCAATTACCCACCAATCATCTTGATTCGCACAGACGCTTGGGGCATCGATTCGAACAATTGGTATTCGCTTGGTTTTCAGCCCATCCTGACTGGACCATTGTCGCTTCGAACCAAATCATACAACCGGGAAAAACCACATTGGGAGAAATGGACCTCATCGCAGAACGAAATGGAACCATTCACCACATCGAATTGGCCTGTAAATTCTATCTGAATCAATCTCAATCCAAGCAATGGTCGACATGGATTGGCGTAAACCCCGTCGACCGATTGGATTTAAAAATCAATAAGCTCCGTGAACAACTCGAGCGGCCACAAACGATGGAGATCAAAACTTGGATGCAAGACCTTGGATTGACCATTGACCATTCTGCTGTAATCATGAAAGGGTGGTTTTTTCATCATTACCAAAACATCACCTCCCCTGTTTGGCCGCAAGGAGTTTGTGAGGATTGCAACAGTGGGTGGTGGTGCCATGAAAGCGAATGGCCTCACATATGGTCGCACCATGGGAATTGGATTTCAATCCAACCCAAACATTGGTTGCGCATGGTTCACGCGGCACACGATGTGAAAGAGCTGGGTAATCCAAACGCAGATTCACTCACATTGAATAAAGGTAATGCTTGCATGGTGGCGCAGGTGCAATGGGATGGATCGGCATGGGTCGAAATGAACCGTGGAATCATTGTTCCTGACACTTGGCCGAATTGAATAGGGTTTGTTCATTTTTGTGACTCGTAAAGAATCATTTCATCAGAACTATCGGAAATTCCCAGCATCAAGTGACCTGCTGTTTTGAACTTTCTGGTGATTTGATGCGTCTTATAGCCAAGAAGAAATCAATATGGTCGCACCCATGCGCTTTTACCTGATCCAGTTGCTGGTCTTCATAGGAAGTCATCAATTGATGTACGCACAAGAACGTCCAAACACTGGCAATTCTGGTGGAAAAGGTCAGCGGCCTGCAATCGCAACAGTCAAAGGGAAGGTATTGGATTCCAAATCCAATAAAGCAATTCCGTTTGCTTCCATCGCCTTGATGAATGTTCGAGACAGCACCATCGAGTCCGGACAATTGGCCAATGAAGATGGAAGTTTCGAAATGACGAATCTCCCCATTGGCCAGTACCTGCTTCAAATCAATTTCATGGGGTATTCGCCTTACGCTTCGGAGAAGTTTGTATTGTCCCCTCGAGGCAGCATTCAGCGAGACTTCGGAATCCTATACTTGGACCCTCGCATACTTGAACTCGATGAAGCGGTCGTGGTTGAGCAAACAAGTTCGTTGGAAATGCTCATCGATCGAAGGGTGTTTAATGTTGGAAATGATCTATCAGCGGCTGGCGGAACGGCGAGTGAATTACTCGTCAATGTTCCATCGGTGACAGTAGACATCGATGGCAACGTCGCCTTGCGCGGGTCATCTCAGGTACAAATCCTGATTGACGGCAGGCCATCCGGACTAAGCGGATCGGCTCAATCAGCGTTCCTTGAGCAAATTCCCGCCAGTTCAATTGATCGCATCGAGGTAATCACGAATCCTTCCGCCAAATATGATCCGGATGGAATGGCCGGCATTCTGAACATCATCTTGAAAAAGAATAAGCTTCAAGGATTCCACGGACAAGCACAAGCCACTCCTGGCACAGGAGACAACCACAATGCTTCGCTCTCATTGAACTACAAAGGAGAAAAATTCTCATTTTTCAGCAGTGGTAGTTGGAATTACCGGGATCAATTTAGAGAGGGAGAAACCCACCGGGAACTTACCGGAGTTGACAGCTCAGCCATTACAGATCAAATCCGAGATGGAGGGCGAATCAACACCAGTCTCAATGGGAGAATTGGAATGGAGTGGTACCCCTCCTCAACGGAAATCATTTCGTGGAATGTGAATGTGAATCAGAATGAGGGGACCCAAACCAACATCATTTTGAATGATGAATCATGGGATACGGGGCTTGCCTACAACACCCAGCGGAATTCTGAAGAAATCTCCATGGGCAACGGTTGGGATTTGGATGGGAGCTATCGCAAAGAATTCGACGGTAATCCCATGCATTTCCTTTCGGCACAAATCCGCCATTCGCGCTCTGAATCTGAGTCAGACGAATTCATCCATGAAGAGGTCATTGATTCTCCTTTTTTCGTGGTTGATACCAACTTGCAAGGCAACCAAAACGTCCGGACGGTAGCCCAAATCGATTTTGAAAAGCCTTTAGAAAACGATGGAAAATGGGAATGGGGATGGAAATCCAACCTCTCTAGAAAGCAAGATGCCATTGGTTACCTTTCTTCCGATTCCTCGATTTGGAGCAATGGTTTGTACATCCCTGTCAACCCAGAAGCACGAGCTTTTGATTTTGAATACCAGGAGGATGTTCATGCCATCTATTCGACCTATGGTCGGAAATTTGGTGCTTGGGGAGTGCAAGCTGGATTGCGGGCAGAACAGGTCTTTACCACTGCGATTTGGGAAAATAATCAATCATTTGAGAATGATTATTTTTCGTTGTATCCGTCATTCAACCTTTCCAAACAGCGCAGCGAAGAAGTTAGCTGGATTGCGAGCTACAGCCGCCGAGTGAATCGTCCGCATGGACGCTCGGTTTCTCCTTTCGTAGATGATAGCGACAGCCGAAACATCCGAACAGGCAATCCTGAACTTAGGCCTGAATTCACGAACTCCATGGAGATTGGCCACCAATGGAGCCGTCAAAGAATGTCCATCACTACTTCGTTTTTCATTAAAACTACACAGGACATCATTCAACGGTATTCATCCATCGATGATTCTGGCATTCGAACATCTAGCTGGATTAATCAAGGAAGTAGGCAAAACGAAGGACTAGAAGTCATTGCCATGATGCCGTTTTCCAAGGGTGGACAATTCAGGGTTACTGGATCCGTTTATCATCTACAAAACACAGTGGGTGATGTGGAGTTTGCATCGGATGCCACCGGTTGGTCCTACAACTTGAACTTTTTCGCAAACCAATCCTTGGGAGCGGATCGAGCATGGAAATGGCAGTTGAATGGGATGTACCGTGGTCCTTCCATCACCACCCAAGGACAATTTAATGGTTACGCATTCATAGACGCCAATCTCCAGCGCACGCTTATGGATGGTGAGTTGACGCTAGCGTTGAAATTGAGCGATGTGCTGAACACCCGTGAATGGTCTTACATCTCAGATTTTGCCAATTTGTACCAGGAAAACCGGTTCAAAAGGGAATCACAAAACCTCTTTTTAACTGCTACCTGGAAAATTGGGAAACTTGAAGAACGAAGAAGAGGTGGAGCAGGCCGAGGAGATTTTGAAGGTGGTGGCGGTTCAGATGGAATGGATTTCTGAATGGCGAACTAAAGGGTAAGCGTCAGCTTTCCATGCCTGGCGCAATGAAATTTTAGCTGGATCATATCCTCCTGTATACCATCGAACGATTCGATGAAACAGCGGATTTTTGAATCTGACATCGCACTGAAGTCTTCTGGGAAGGGCGCCAACCGAAGATTTAATTTCCAAGGCCGTTCGCCCCATGTTCACGCGCTTGCATTTTCGTTTCAACCCCAGGCAAATAAATTCCACCAGCATCCTTTGGTAGATCGCATGGGACTTCAATAATTCCGGCTCAAATCCAACGAAGAACGCCTCGAGCTCCTCTGCGCCCACATAAGCGCATTGAAAACCGACCAATTGTTGATTTAGGTAATACCCGTTCACGACAAAATCATCACCCCAGGTACGTTTCGATTCTACCAATTCGGATTGATGCAACGATCCCAATCGAAATCCAGAACGCTCAAATACTCGGCGATACAAATCAATCAAAGCGTCGCCCTCCCGTTCGATTGAATCCAGGCTCCAAGGGTGAATTTCCAATCCTTCAGAAAGAGACATGATGCGATTGATTTTGGTTCTTGCCTTGGTTTTTAATTGAGCCAAGTACGAATCAAATCCCTCCCATTTTGGGTCACAATGAAACAACATCTCTGGATCAAATTCCAATGGTATCCACCCTTCGTATGTTGCCTGTCTTCGATTGTCATGCAGTATGGGTTGATCTTTTACCATGACAACCTTAGGGATGCCATCTCCTGATAAATCGACCGATTGAAAAATGGTTTCTTTAAGCCACCGATCTCGGTCTTGCGCTGCAATTGCTTCAGACCATAATTGGCCATGTTCACCGCTACCCAGAACCGTTCCCACGACCCGGACCTTGAAAGTAAAACGACCTGAGCGACCATGAATTAATTTGCTGATGACATTGAACCACGATCGCTCCGAAGCAACGTGATCATCCAAGTTTACACTTTCGGCAAAGGAATCTTCAATGCACGCGATTCCAACGATTGCTCCCGCCTTCCTCCAAATAACAGCTCCCACTGGTCGCTCCTGACATCGCAACAAAACGCGCATCATTCTACTGCACAGGAATACTGAAGTTGATCCGCAATGTGAATGAAACGCATCCCACTCGTCCCAGTTTACCTCAGTTATTCCTTTGGCACCCCAATTCCAGGAGACTTCGACACCATCTGAAATCACAAAAGCACGTTGCCCACTAGGCTTCACCATCTTTCCTTTTGAATCCCAAAATTCCCGTTCCCAAAACAAACCCAACAAAAAGTAGGTTGATGCCTAAATCCAACCACTGACTCTTGTCGTTCACGTATGTCCAAGTGACTTCATGATCTCCTGCTGGAATTTTCAATGCCCGAAGAATATAATTGGCTCGCAATGGTTCTACCTCTTGTCCATCAACTTCAGCCTTCCAGCCATGAGGGTACCAGATTTCTGAGAAAACCACCAATCCCGCTTCATCCAAATTCACTCGATAACTCAAGAAATCGGGACGGTATGTTACCAACGTCACCTCGCCTTTTGCCCCAGGATTGATGTTTTCGAGGACTTCAGAAAATTCTGAGTGAATAACAGCCTCTTTCGCATCCATCAACTGAGCGGTCTGTCCAATTTCATCATCGTGATCTTCAGCAATTGTCCAAGTTTTCGCGACCCATCCAAATCCAGCAGTATTGGGCAACGGGATGGGTACTTCAACCTGAGGTAAGAAAAGGTACCGGGTATTGAGCATTTGCAATCCGACCAGCGCATCGAACGCTGCGGATTGCGATCCAGATTGCATGGCAGCTGCAAACTTTTCATTCTGAGGGGTCAAGATGACTTCGATAAAATCTTGGTATCGCCTCAATTTCGCTCCATGGTAACCACCAACACTTTGAAAAAAATAGGATGCTGACGCGTCTGCGAAAGGATTGCCCCAATTCATTACGCGAAACGGACTTTGAAAACGAACAGCTCCAAATTGACTGATCATCTCCAACCTTTGTTTGTCATTGCGGGTTAGCTTGGCATCCGATAACCGATCCAAGTAATGGGCATACAATTGCTTCGCTTGTTTCTCGTTTTCAGGGTTTTTTGGAAACTCGGACTGCAACACCTGATACATCGCTTGCGATGGACCATAAGGAAACGAATAATCAACGGCTTTCACCCAATTACGCATAACGCCATTCGACTTTTCTGCATTGAAATACCGGAGGTTGACATTCCATAAGTCGATGGTCGTGATACCCAACAAGATGAGCACCGCCCACTTGGGATTGAGCTTCCGCCAGAGCATCACACCCAAGATGCTTCCCAAAAGCACCAATAGGAGCAAGGTTCTCGCGACGTCTGCTCTGAAAATCGCCAATCGTTGACTCAAAGATTCTGCAGCTCCCAATTGCATCACGGCCCCGTCTTGACGGATTTCCGAAGTGAAGTCAAAGAATAATTGTGGAGCGACAAAAAAGCCAAGGAAAAGCAAA
>JAQBTQ010000036.1 GCA_027624855.1 Bacteroidota bacterium | reverse complement strand
ATGAATCGATCGATTAATGCATTGGAGTCAAGCGGTTCCTTGCTCGAAGATGCATTTTTATTTGAAATCGTAGATTCACCAAAACCCACCTCAGATGCGCGGCGAACGAGCCAGCTGGCAAAGGAAGACGACATCGCATTTTCAATGATTTCGATGTCATTTCTCGAAATATCGTTTGGAGGCGTTTGGTCTTCTTCGGCACTCCACTCACTCACTTCCGCTTCGATCGTCCGCCCAATGGCCGCAATGAGCGCCTCACGCTGGAGAGGCTCTTCTGGATTCAACGGAGGGACATTGACTTCTTGTTGTTCCTTTGACGATTCACTCTGTTCTTTTCCATTTGCCCCATCGGCAATTGACTCTTCCCATTTTTCCAATGCGGCGTCCACCTCAATGGCCTCGTCTCGAATCGCAGTCCTCAAGATCAATTCAAAAAGAGGCCGTCGAAACGTCCCTTCTGTTGCAGCCCTCAAAAGGTCTTTTTCTTGGTCAATGTGTCCCCCGACTTTGCTTGACCTCGCAATCAACATTGACAAAACACCCGCATATGGGTGCTTTTCACGCCACTCCAATAGACCGATTCGGTCTTCTTCCTTCACCCTTTCTGGGAATCGAATCAATTCTTGAAGTCGTTTCAGTTGCATTCGATTGAATTTACCAATTTCCAAGTGAAGCGTTAAAAATGTCCTGCGAAAGCTGGGCGCCTATGTCCTCAACCAAATCTTCTTCAACCTGAATTAAATCTTGGTCACTGCTGTAATCAGCGAATCGTGTGAAGGTTCGGTCGAAGCTTAATTCTTGATCCAGGTTGTTCGTGTAATGGATGCGGATGCCTATGGTCAATCGATTGGAGGCGGCCGATTCATCGCCTTGAACGTTGACCGGCGTTATTTCCCAAGTCACCAATTCACCCGAAAACTCAAGCTCTCCCTGTTCATCCACCAAACGCAAGGTCGATTGTCGCTGAATTCGATCCCTCAATTCTTCCGTCAATGCCAGAGAACTGGAGGCACTGGCCAAGGGTGTTAACATTTCAAAGGCTGTCACGGAATACGTCTGAGCGCCAGATGTTTGGGCACCGTATGGAGAATACACCCCACAGGCAACCATCAGGATTCCGATGAAGACGAGGAGGATGGGTCGAACTTTGGAGACGCTCATTTTAACCCGTATTCTTTGATTTTGCGATAGAGGGTACGCTCGGAAATACCCAATTCCAATGCTGCGTATTTTCTGCGATTTCGATGCTTCGCCAATGCCCGTCGAATCAATTCCTTTTCTGAATCTTGCAGGGACAATACCTCTTCAATTTCTTCTACCTCTTCGGCATCATTGGTAGCTTTCATCGGCCCGATACTTGGGTCTTCTTGCCGAACCCATCCTCCGGCGTCGGCTACGGAAACTGGATCGGATTCATCATTGCGACCGACTGGCAGCCCCTTCAATGAAGCAGGAGGCTGCTCAAACAATCTCCGCGCCAAGTCCGGATCACTCTGATGGCTCGTTCCCTGCATCAGATCGTGCACAACCTGCTTCAAGTCCTGCATTTCCCTGCGCATATCAAACAATACCTTGTAGAGGATTTCACGTTCATTCATGGTGGACTCTGAATCCACTGCCTCGCGGATCGGCAATCGGCTTCGATGCGATTCAGGTAAGTAACTCAATAGCGTATCCGAATCGATGCGACGCTCGATTTCCAAAATGGACATCTGCTCCGTTGTGTTTTTTAATTGCCGAATATTTCCCGGCCACGGATAGTTCTCAAGGACTTCTACCGCATCTGGCGAGAGAGATAAAGGAGGCATTTGATATTGCTCCGAGAAATCGGTGGTGAATTTTCGGAACAATAAATGAATGTCCGAAGCTCGTGCGCGCAATGGCGGCATTTCGATGGGCACTTGGCTCAATCGATAATACAAGTCTTCACGGAATCGGCCTCGCTGAATGGCGCTTGAAAAATCAACATTGGTTGCTGCAACCACACGCACATCGGTTTTTTGAACTTTGGATGAACCAACACGAATAAACTCACCTGTTTCGAGCACACGCAGCAATCGAACTTGGGTGGTAAGGGGTAATTCTGCTACCTCATCCAAAAAAATGGTGCCGCCATTGGCTTCTTCGAAATAGCCCTTGCGGGATTCGGTCGCCCCCGTAAAAGCTCCTTTTTCGTGGCCGAACAGCTCACTGTCAATGGTGCCTTCAGGAATGGCACCACAATTCACCGCGATGAACGGTCCATGTTTACGCTTGGAAAAGTGATGAACCACTCGAGGCATAACTTCTTTTCCAACCCCACTTTCACCCAGGACCAGCACCGATAAATCAGTTGGAGCTACCTGCGATGCTACCGTAACAGCGCGGTCGAGGGCATGGCTCGTTCCGATGATACCAAAGCGGCGTTTGATCGAGAGTGCATCCATGATTGACAATTATGCTTCAGCCGGTTCTTGCGTGATGTTGCCCAGTAAAGTCACCTTGGTGCAATCATGCACGTATACATTCACGTAGGTTCCTTGCTTCGCATCTTCCTTTGGAAACACGATAACCGTATTGTGGGTTGTCCTTCCGAAGTATTGATCAGCGCTTTTTTTCGAGGTCCCTTCAACCAAGACACGATACGTCCGCCCAACCATTTCTTTGGTCCGATTGGCACCATGGAGTTGTTGCAATGCGATGATTTCCTGAAGCCGTCGACTCTTTACGTTGTCGGGAACATCGTTTTCGTACTTGCGTTGGGCCAAGGTGCGGGGACGTTCGCTGTATTGGAACATGTATGCCATTTCATACTTCACCTCTTCCATCAAAGACAAGGTATCCTGATGTTCTTCATCCGTTTCACCACAAAAACCCGCAATGATATCTGTAGAAATTGCACAATCTGGCATGATGTTTCGGATGGAATCAATGCGCTCCATGTACCAATCGCGCGTGTACCCTCGGTTCATCCGCTTCAGCACCTCGCTATTGCCCGATTGGACAGGCAAGTGGATGTACTTGCAGATGTTTTCGTGCTTGGCCATGACATGCAACACATCGTCCGTCATATCTTTTGGATGACTCGTTGAAAATCGTATGCGCAAATCGGGATTCACCTGAGCAACGCGTTCCATCAATTGAGCGAATCGTACCACCGGCTCATCCGGATTCTTGATTTGGCCCTTGTTATCGATGTTCCATTTGTAACTATCGACATTCTGGCCCAGCAGGGTCACTTCACGGTAACCTGCTTCGAACAATTCGTGGGCCTCCTTCACAATGCTCTCTGGGTCCCTGCTTCGTTCTCTGCCCCGGGTAAAAGGCACGACGCAAAAACTGCACATGTTGTCGCAGCCTCTCATGATGCTAATAAATGCCGTCACACCATTTGAATCAAGCCGCACTGGACTGATCTCAGCGTACGTCTCTTCCCGGCTCAAAAGCACATTGACCGCTTTTTGTCCACCTTGAACCTGATCGACTAAATTGGGAATGTCCCTATAAGCATCGGGTCCGACCACCAAATCAACGAGCTTCTCTTGCTCTAGGAGGGATTCCTTTAATCGTTCGGCCATACAGCCCAAGACGCCCACGACCAATTGTGGACGATGCTTCTTCGCTTGCTTGAATTGACGCAATCGCGTCCTGACCCGTTGTTCGGCGTTTTCACGAATCGCGCAAGTGTTTAATAAGATGAGATCCGCTTCATCCTCTTCTCTTGTGGTTGAAAAACCGGCTTCATTCAGGATACTCGCAACGATTTCAGAATCACTAAAATTCATTTGGCATCCATAACTCTCCAAATAGAGCTTTTTACCATTGCTAGGAATTCCAGACACGACGGTCGGTGATCCCTGTAAGGACTCATCTAGTAACTCCTTGGATGGTTCGGTTTGCGATGCGGACATGATTTACAATATTCCCAGCAAAGGTAGGAGTAAGACGGTAATAACATGACAACTTGTCATGTAAATTACCCTAAAACACCTTTTGCGATTAAATAGGGAATCAAAATGTAAAGGATGGAATCGCGAATGAGGTAATAGAAGAAAACGGCGACCACAATTTTCCAGCCGTATTTTTTAATGAGGCCTTTGAATCCCTGTTCCTTCCAAACCCTCCGGTATTCCTTTCCCTTTTCTCTCGTGAAGTGCGACCTAAAACTCATGGTTCATTCCTTTGACCCCATTCAAATTCAAGCAGATTTAGCGATTCTCAGTGATTTCGGTCTCGCTGTTCTCTATCTCAATTGAGCTTGATTCGGAATTGGACTGCAAATGTGCATTAGATTCCAACAATTCGAAGACCCTGAAGTTTCCAAGTTGTGTCATTTGTTTGGTCAACCAAGGACTCGACTCATGTTTCTGATACCAGCGCTCATCATTGCAAAGCAGATATTTCGCGCCCAATCCGACGTAATGAGCAATGCGATCATTTCCGACAAGATGGTTATCATATAAGTCCGTAAAACCTTTTTGGTCCATGATGGACAAGGTGATGTTCGGACTGGGGTCTGGAACTGATATGACCAGCTCTTCTCGATTGATTCCATGAGACCGAAGCAAACCTTTCCAATCTTCAGAATTCGCAAATCGCAGGTTTTGGTCCCAATGAAACCACTCCCATTGCTTCAATTCTCGACTTGGAATCAACAATTCTGCCAGCACTCCCTTGGTGACCCGGTACTTCATTCGTGTCCGTATTGCGGACTCAGTCAATTGAAATAGCAAGAGACATATGAACAGCACTCTTCCGATAGCGCTTGGAACGAATGATGATTGCTGACCAGCCAACCCCAGGAGTGCTAACGCCAGTGGCACTAGCAATTGAAATTCAATGAGGTAGTAATCATGGACGTTCAAATTGTCAAACCACAAAAGAAAGTAGATCAACAGGCCCACCGCTGTTCCCAAAAACGCAAGGAAGGTGACAAAAAATCGATTGGTCGAATTCATCCGTAATCCAAGAAACGTCGCACGGGTTAAGGCAATCAACAAGGCAATCAACACATAGAAATGGTACCATTGAGGAAGAACATCTTCACGAAATGATTTCCAGATTTGACCAGGATCTTCGCTGAGCCAAATCGGCCGAATCGTCGTTAAGAAATATGTGCTTTCATTCGCCGCGTTCACTCCTTTCGTCCACCACACATAGGCCGCACCAATGAATAAAGGAAGACCACACGCCAATATCCAGCGCCC
>JAQBTQ010000009.1 GCA_027624855.1 Bacteroidota bacterium | reverse complement strand
CTCGAACCCGCACGCCCTAACGGACACATGGCCCTCAACCATGCCTGTCTACCAATTTCAGCACCTGGGCAGTGCATAAAGAAGGGCGTCAAAGACACCCTTCCTCTGTGACCCCTCTGGGACTCGAACCCAGGACCCTCTCATTAAAAGTGAGATGCTCTAACCAACTGAGCTAAGAGGTCAAATCCCTCGTTTGGGGGGGCAAAGATAGTCAGATTTTTTATCTGCAAGCGACAATGGATTAAAAAGTCCATTAAGGCTCAATCCTATTTGCAACCATCACTCGACCTGAGTTGTCTATCTTGCAGTCAATTAGACGGTCGGATGCGTTCATATCTAACAATTGATTAGAATCTATTTGTCTGTAATTCGCTGTTTTGCAAGTTGTTGACCATATAAATTTGTATTTGATTTCTGAAATGATGAAACAAATCACCTTCTCATTTTTTCTGTTTTTGTTTGCAGGCTCTGTCCTTCATGCACAGGAAATAGCTATTTCCAATACAACCCTCGAAACCTGTCAAGGATTTTTGGTTGATACCGGATTGAGCGCAGGGGATTACGGGCCCAATGAGGACATTACCATGACGGTTTGTCCTGAGGCGCCTGAAACCATCATCACTTTGTATTGGGCGTTGGCCAATTTGGGACCAGGCGACATCCTTCAAATTTTCGACGGGCCTGATACGTCTGCTCCTATCCTGGGAACTTACATCGAATATGAAGCCCAGGGTTTAGAGATTTTTGCCAGCGAAGACAATCCAGGTGGATGCCTGACGTTGCACTTCACTTCGGACGCTTCGGGCGCTGGAAGCTTTGTCGCTGAAATGAGTTGCGGCTATCCTTGTGAGAGGCCTTTTGCAATTGTGGAAAGCGGTCAGGAATTACCGCATTTGGCTTGTCCAGGTGAAGAAATCACTTTCGATGCGTCCAATTCGACGGCAGCGGATAATTTCGAAATCGTTTCTTGGAGCTGGGATTTTGGTGATGATAACACAGCGAGCACAGGGCCAGTGGTTACCCATTCATTTGCCAATCCGGGGGCTTACAAAGTGCAGTTGGACATTGCTGACAACAACATCACAGAGGATGATCCCGATGGATGCTCCAACAATAATTTAGTCGATCATTTGGTTTTGGTCTCAACCGATCCTGATTGGACAGGTACTTCATTGGATGCTACCATATGTTCTGGTCAGTTGTTTGATTTAGAAGGAGTCGTTCAGGGAGTGACTTATGATTCAGAACCTTCAGGAAATTTTGGAGGCGGGCTGTTCATACCTGATGATCAGACCCAATGCTTCAATGCTGAATTGACTTTCACCGCATTTTCACCCGGTGCTACGATTGAAAATGCCAATTCGGACATCGTAGATTTTTTCATCAACTTCGAGCACAGCTTTATGGGAGATTTGACCATAACTTTCATTTGCCCGAATGGACAAAGCATGGCCGTGCATCAACAAGGCGGTGGTGGCACTAACCTGGGCGTTCCGGATCAAGGGGATGGCACCGGACCGGGCACAGGTTGGGATTATTATTGGTCACCTACAGCAACAAATGGCACTTGGGCGGAAAATGCTACGGGTCAATTGCCTTCGGGGACTTACGAATCGGCGCAGCCATTTACATTGCTGGAAGGTTGCCCCTTGAATGGAACATGGGAAATCGAAGTGTGTGATAGCTGGGCGGCTGATGACGGATACATCTTTGATTGGACCATTCACTTCAACCCGGATCTCTATCCCGAACCAATTGTGTTTACTCCGGAGTTTGGAACCGATTGTGACAGTTCCTATTGGTCAGGACCAAATATTTACCAAACCGAGGAAGATTGCAATGAAATTACTTTGGTAGCGGTAGAGTCGGGAACATACACATACACAGCAACCAACAATTTCGGTTGCACATACAGCACGGATGTAGAAGTGACAGTTGTTGATGGACCAGAAATTGCAATCGAAGAGCCCGCTGGGTTTTGTGGATCACCGGTGTCTTTATCAGGCGATGTACTCAATCAGCAATTTGGTTTCAATTACAACTATGACTGGTCCCCAGCATCCTTGATCACCGGAAATGGAGCGGATGTTACCATTGATGGTTTAACCCAGGATACGGTCTTGACGTTGACTGTTACAGTGACAGGTGGCGATTTAGACAATTGCGAAGTATCGCAGAATGTTGAAGTGGATTTCATTCCACCTCCAACGGGCGTCGTGGGCTCTGGGTATGTATGCCCGGATGATGCAATCGACTTGATCGCCCTTGATTTTGTTGCTGAAGGCACCCCAGAATCTGCTTATACGTATGAGTGGATTTTCGAGGGTGAGGTGGTTGGCAATGGAGCGGTATATCAAGCAGAATACGAGGGTTTATATGAAGTGCTGGTTTCCATGGTCTCGCCTTGCACTTGGACGACAACGAGTGTTTTTGATGTGGAAGAGGATGTATGCGAGTTGACCATTCCCAATGTTATATCACCCTTTGGGAACAACCAATGGGATGCGCAAAATGATGCATTCATTGTGTACGGTTTGGACAGTGATCGCTATGATGGCAGTACGATTCGGATTTACAATCGTTGGGGTCAACTGATGTACTCAAGCAATGATTTTGGAAAAACTGCGGGTTGGAGTCCCGGTCCAGAAGAGGCAGCGGAAGGAACTTACTATTACGTTTTGGGCATTGCCAGGATTGATGCCGATTTGGTCATCAATGACATCAACGGTCAAACTGTGGATGAAGGAGAAGGGTTTAAGTACCTGAGCGGTTCCTTCACGCTGGTGCGCTGATGGATTGCTCCAAAGATGAATGAGGGAGTACGAGAACTGGGACGCCTGGCTCAGGCGTTGGTTGCTGAGAAGGAAGAAGAAGAAAAGCGCCTGGAGGCTATCATCAAAAATCATAGCCTGAATCGGCGTCGAGCGGAGGGGTTGACTTGGTCTCCAGTCGTCATCAACAAACAAGATTTCACGTTTGGAGGACGGGTCAGGATTGTGGTGGAAAAGAATGCATCAGGCGGATTAGATGATGCGTTTCGTGCCGGTTCTCCGGTCCACTTTTATCAAGCCAACGAACAGGGTCTTCCGATGGATGCGGAAGCAATTAGACGAGGAATTATCAGAAAATCGACCAAATCCATTGTCGAAATAATTTTGGATGGACCTCCCATTGCTTCGAATGGTTTGCACGAAAGATGGACCTTGGATGAAAGGGCAGATGATCGAACTTTTCGATTGATGGCAGAGGCTTTGAGCCACTGGATCAATACTGAAAATCCCCACGAACGTCATTTCCGAGACGTCATGCTTGGAATACAACCTCAGCTTGTTCAGCCGCAGCTTTCTTCAAACAGTTCATCAGAGGTTTTGGGCTTGAATGAGCTGCAATGGCAATGGATTGAAATGGCCGAATCGGCAGAGGTGTGTTCCGTTTTGCATGGTCCTCCTGGTACTGGGAAGACAACCACTTTATTGGCATTCATTGAACGCGCCGTAGCTAGAGGAGAACGCTTGCTTCTTTGCGCTCCAAGCAATACCGCAGTCGATTTACTAGTGATGGGTTGTGCCGAGCGTGGGATGCCATTGGTCAGAATAGGACATCCATCTCGTCTCGATGAAAACATTGCGCAATGGGGAGTTGATGCTTTGGTTGAAACGGAACCTGACTTCAAGCAAGTCAAAGATTTAAGAAGGCGAGCAGAATCCGCCTGGCATGGTGCGCAACGCTTCCATCGAAATTTTGGCAAAGAACAACGAGTTGAAAGGACAGAGCAAAGACGCGAGGCGAGGTCCTTACAGGCTGAGGCTGCTGATTTAGAGCGCTATATAGCAGATCGATTGATTCGAAAAAGTCCCGTGATTTGCTCAACACTGGTTGGAGCTGCGGACTCATCATTGGATCATTTGAAATTCGATTGGGTGGTTATTGATGAGGCAGCCCAAGCCCTTCAGCCTGCGGCATGGATTGCTTTTCAAAAAGCCGAAAAAGTCGTGCTGGCTGGAGATCCATGTCAATTGCCACCAGTGGTAAAGAGTGAAGAAGCAAATGCAGCAGGATTGCAAGTGAGTGCTTTGGAAAGGCTAATGCTTTTTTTCGAGCGAGGCGCATTGATGTTGACGGATCAGTATCGGATGCATCCGAAGATCATGGAGCCTTCATCTTCCTTCCATTATGAAGGAATGCTCAAGGCAAAAGGTGATTGGGATTTACACCAATGCCGAGAAAATCCCTTTGAGTTTGTTGATACTGCTGGGTGCGGTTTTGATGAGGTCCAGGATTCTTCTGGCTTTAGCATTCGAAATCCAGACGAGGCTCAGTTCGTCATACAAAGGCTGATTGCACTATTGGATGTACATGCTCAGTCGAGCATCGGAATCATTGCGCCGTATCGCGCTCAATCTGAAGTGTTGAATCGCACGATTGAACGCGCCGTGGCTGATCAAAAAATCGACCCAGGAATGGATATCACTTGTTCAACAGTCGATGCATTCCAAGGACAAGAGCGCGACATCATTCTCATTTCACTTACTCGGAGCAATTCCCATGGAGTCATAGGATTTTTGAAGGAATACCGTCGAATGAATGTGGCGATGACCCGAGCGAGACACCATTTAATTGTTGTTGGTGATGGAGCGACCCTGGGACAAGACGATTATTACCAGGCTCTCATTGAGCACGCCGAGTCAAGAGGGGCGTATCGCAGTGCTTGGGAATGGATGGTCGATTAATGCTTTCCGATTCAAGCAATCATTTGAGATTCGACGGGGGCGCCATGCAAGGCGTGAGATCCTCCTGCTTCTTCTAATGGAAAGACCTCTGTAATGCGTTGAAAAACGATGGAAGGAATGACGAATCCTACCCCAACTGTATTCATGTGCTTTTTGACCTTATCGTAGGCGTCACGGATGTCCATTGCACTGAGCAAGATGTGCTGATAGGACTCCTTTTCTTTTCCGTCGTCCAAACTCGTAAGTGCAATTTTGACCTTAAACCACTCGTCTCCATCTTCAAATCGAATGACTTCAGCCAAATTGGATTTGGTAATTTGAACGATTTCGAATGGCCGTATTCCTTCTTGCTCGCAGATTTCAGTCATCCGCGTTTCTGCTTCTGTGTAATTGTATGCATCGAGCACAAAGGACTCAGTTGCCTTTATTTCTGCCCCCTCGGCATCATGCCGGACATATTTCACTTTGCAAGTGAACCAGTGTTTTGTCATTCGGTAAAATTACAAGGCGCCATCTGGCAAACCCTTCCTTTATTTCGGGTTTTCGATCAACAATTATTCCACAGGCCTCAATTCACAATGTATATCCAAAAAACTTTTAGAAAGACTCCTCAAAAGCATAGTCCATGCGCTTAATTTCAACTCGCAAATGGTGGACGAGTATCGACATAAAGGGCAAAGGCGCAAAATGATTGAGGAATTGCGCCAATTGGGTATCCGAAATCAGAAAGTATTGGATGCAGTGAATTCTGTTCCGCGTCATTTTTTCTTGTCGTCTGCTTTTGAACAATTCGCTTATCAGAATAGCGCTTTTCAGATTGGAGCTGGTCAAACCATTAGTAAACCCCATACGGTGGCGCGACAGACGGAATTGCTTCAGCTTCCGGCCGGTGCTAAGGTGCTTGAAATTGGCACAGGAAGTGGCTATCAATGCGCGGTGCTCTGTGCAATGGGTTTCAAGGTTCATTCTATCGAGCGTCAAAAATTGCTTTTCGAAAAAGCGGGGCCACTCTTGAAGCGCATGGGATACAAGCCGCACCTGTATTACGGCGATGGATACAAGGGTAAAAAAGTGTTCGCTCCTTTTGATGGAATTATTGTCACTTGCGGTGCTCCAGACATTCCGGAAGCGCTGTTGTTGCAATTATCAATCGGAGGACGACTGGTCATTCCTGTTGGAGAGGGTGAGACCCAACGGATGTTTTCGTTTACACGGTTGGGTGAAAAGGAATTCAATCGCGAAGAACATGGGGAATTTGCTTTTGTTCCCATGTTGGCTTCGCGCGCAACTGATGCCTAAGGAAGGGGAGAAGGGCCGATTCCTTCTCTTAAAATTTTGGGAGTTTCATCCGTACAATCCACAACCGTTGAGGCATCTATGGTGCCATATCCGCTGTCTATGATTCCATCGATTTGATTTTCAAATCGTTCGGCGATGAGTGTTGGATCGGTAGTGTATTCTATCACTTCATCTTCATCTCGGACAGAACTGACAACAAGCGGTTTTCCAAGTTCCCTCACCAAAGCTTGAAGCACGTTATTATTTGGGACTCGAATTCCAATGTGCTTTCTTTTTCCTGCGAACCACTTTGGAACATTATTATTTGCAGGAACGATGAAAGTGTAAGGACCCGGCAATGTACGCTTCATCATTTTGAAAAGGGCGTTATCCAATGGTCGAGAGTAATTCGACAATTGACTCAAATCAGCACATGCAATGCTGAATTTTGCCTCCTTCGGGTTGATTCCCTTGAGCCGGGCTACCCTTTCTAGTCCTCGAGCCGAACCCAACGCGCATGCAAAACTGTAAACCGTATCTGTGGGCACGACCAATACGCCGTCCTTTTCGAGAATTTGCACGGCTTGACGGATGCGGCGTTCATCCGGATTGTCCGGGTGAATCCGCAAAATCATCAACCTTTCGCTTTTGCGTGGTCTGCTAAAAATTGAGCCAAGCCATTGTCTGTCAATGGATGCTTTAACAGCCCTTTGATTGCACTAAGCGGTCCTGTCATGATATCAGCACCGATTTCTGCGCATTCGATGATGTGCATGGTATGTCGCACGCTTGCAGCGAGAATCTCAGTTCCGAAGTCGTAATTGTCATAGATCACTCGAATTTTCTCAATCAATTGCAAACCATCCGAACTGATGTCATCAATTCGTCCGACGAAAGGGCTGACATAGGAGGCTCCTGCTTTTGCTGCAAGCAATGCTTGTCCTGGAGAAAAAATCAACGTGCAATTGGTTCGGATTCCATTATCTGTAAACCAGCGAATGGCTCGAATACCATCTTCGATTGCAGGCACTTTCACAACAATATTGGGGTGCAATTCAGCAAGAATCACTCCTTCTTTGATCATGCCTTCGAAATCCGTAGCGATGACTTCGGCGCTCACATCGCCATCGACAATTTCGCAAATGGCTTTGTAGTGATCGAGAACGGCTTGTTCACCAGTTATTCCTTCTTTAGCCATGAGAGACGGGTTGGTGGTAACGCCGTCCAAAACGCCCATTGCTTGTGCCTCCTTGATTTGATCCAGGTTGGCGGTGTCGATGAAAAATTTCATGGCGCAAAAGTACATCATCGACTTGTTTTGGGGAGAAAAAAATCAACTTGTATCTTGTCTGCAAGCATGGAGAAAGATTCTCATTGGACGAACGAAGAATTGGCAGAGTTTAAAAGCCGAGTGTTGCGAAAGCTGGAAGTTTTGGACGAACGCATCGAAGAGTATCGGGAGTTGACGAAGCCAATCCCTCCTGAGAATGCCATTGGTCGGGTAAGTCGCATGGACGCCATCAACAACCGAAGTATCAATGAAGCCGCCTTGCGCACGGCTGAAAAGCAGAAACAGGACCTACTTCGGGCATTGGATCGTCTGAAAGATGAAAAATTTGGCTTATGCCATGCATGCGGAATGCGCATTCCATTGGGACGAATTTTGCTCGTGCCTGGGGCAACTCGGTGTGTTCAATGCGCAGGATAGTCGTTATGGAATTCGAGTTGTGAATAAGTTGAGTGATGAATTTAATTGATCACATACGATTCGAGATTTTGCGGCGTTGAGGGGATGTGTTCTTGGAGTCCGTTTATTTTTGCGGTCTTCTAAACCAAACCAAAACTGTGCACAATAAGTATAGGAACGTGATGGCGTGGCGCCCTGTTCATTTGATAGCCCTTATTCAGGGCTTGGCACTGGTCGGCTGCACGAATTCCTGGGAAGGCCCCCCGCATTTTTTGCATGTTGAAACGTTTGAGTTAGAAACGACTGAATCGGAGGGCGAACCCACCAGTCGTATCGAGGAAGTGTGGGTATATTCCGAAACAGACGTCTTGGGGGCATTTCCGTTGCCTGCAGACATCCCTTTGGATCCGGAAAGTCTAGGGCCAACGGCAGAATTGACTTTCTCTGCTGGCATTCGTGCAAATGCCATTAGTTCGACAAGGCAACCCTATCCTTTTTATGATGCGAAAATTGTTGCATTTGACTTAGAATATGGAGGTCGAGATACGGTTTCTTTCGATATTGGATACACTGATTTCACTGAAGTAAATGTGGCTGAAGACTTTGAGACAGCCAATCGATTTATTGCTGCCAATACAAGCACAGCGAGTATTGAACGGACGTTGGATGAGCAATGGATTTTGGATGGAGTAGGAAGCGGAATGATTGTGCTGGACGATAGCAGACAAACACTTGTGTCGGAAACCAACGAGCAGGAGTACAATTTAAAATCCAATGGTCCGGTATGGCTTGAACTGGATTATTCATGCACCCAACCTTTTTGGATCGGATTAAACGTCAAGAATAGCGCTGCCAATCAACGGACACCGATTCTCAGGTTGAATTCAACCTCAGGTGTTAGAAACAAGATTTACTTGGATTTGGGACCTGTTGTTCGATCAACTCCCGATGCAACGCACTATGAAATCACATTGGATGCTTACTATGATGGTTCTGAGGATTCCACGGTTGTGATTGTCGACAACTTCAAACTATTGAGATACCCATGAACCGGCGCGGATTGGTCATCCTCTATGTTGCTCTTGACTGGATAGCGGCGGCAATTTCTTGGACTGGCTTGTTCGTTTTTCGAAAAGTTCAGTTCGAGGGGCTGGAATTGACCTCATGGCTTTCTTGCTTTGCAGAGGGCAGGTACCAATTGGGTTTGGCGGTTATCCCGACGTTCTGGCTCATCCTCTATGCGTTGGCTGGAATGTACCTCAAGCCGGTAAAACGCCATCGAATTTTGGAGATGGGTCAGGTCACCTGGACTTCGTTGGTTGGGGTGCTCGTATTATTTTTTGCACTGCTCTTGGATGATGCAATTGTGTCCTACCGCCAGTATTATGCTTCTCTGAGCGTATTGCTCATTGGGCATTGGAGCATAACGATGACAGGTCGTTTGATCCTCACGACCCGAACCGTAAAAAAAATCCATTCTGGTCAATGGAAATTTCCGACGCTCATCATTGGTGGAAATGATCGAGCTGTTAAGACGATTGAAGAAATTCAAGAACTACGAAAAAATCCGGGATATGAATTTGTAGGATTCATACAGGCGAATGGATCAGATACACAGCTGGAATCCATCTTGCCGAATATGGGAACAGTGGAGTCGCTGGAGTCGGTGATTCAAACCCAAGGCATTGAAGAAGTAATTATTGCTGTTGGCTCGGGCGATCATGCCATTCTTGAATCGGTATTGAATGTCCTTGAAGGATTACCGGTAGAGGTTCGAATCATTCCTGACATCTACGACATCATGAGTGGTTCTGTGCGAATGTCGAGCATATACGGAGCCCCCTTAATTGAAATTGATCGGCAAATCATGCCGCAATGGCAGCGCTCGGTGAAGCGATTAATGGATTGGTTGATTAGCGGCCTGGCTTTGGTCTTATTGGCCCCTGCATTTGTTATTATCAGTGCATTCGTGGCGTTTTCTAGTAAGGGTCCCGTCTTCTATTCTCAGGAAAGAATTGGATGGCATGGTAAGCCATTTAAAATCATCAAATTCAGAACGATGTTCCAGGACGCGGAACAAGCGGGACCTCAACTGAGCCGAACCGATGACCCGCGAATCACCCGAGTGGGTCGTTTTTTGAGAAAGAGCCGACTCGACGAATTACCCCAATTTTTCAATGTGATGAAGGGGGACATGGCGCTGGTTGGTCCTCGACCAGAACGCGCTCATTTCATTTCCTTGATCATGGAACGTGCCCCTCATTACCGCCATCTCCAAAAAGTTAGACCAGGCATTACATCTTGGGGCCAAGTCAAGTATGGTTATGCTGAAAATGTGGATCAGATGATACAGCGGCTTCGATTTGATCTGATATACATAGAAAACATGTCCATCGCCTTGGACTTTAAAATTTTGTTTTACACCGTATTAACGGTGCTTCGTGGTCGAGGTAAATAAGTATTCTAAGGAATAAATAACCATTTTAAGCGATATTTAAGCCATGAATCGTCACCTACGATGTTGGCTTATAAAAATCCATGCCCTCGCGTGTTTGTCTACGATTCTTGTTGTCAACAGCGGACAAGCTCAGGACGATCCGTTGTTTCGTTTGAATGGTGCACGGGCATTGATGCTCCAAAACGTTGGGTTTTATCTGGATGGTGCGGTGGAGGTGGATGTTTCTGAAGGTGAGGTGCACTGGGAAACTTCAGAAAAAGACGTGCTGAAACAAGTGGTTCGAATCATTGAGCAAGTTGGTGAGCTTCAAGGCGTTCGGTCCTTGGCCAAGGAAGTGAAATTGTCTGAAGAAGTGGTGAGGCTCGTGCACGAAGTCAATACCCTTACGGTGCGTGACCTGAGGCATTGGCGAATGGCAGAAGGACTGAACGAAGCAGAGCAATGGTATGTCATGGTCCAAACGGTTGTTGATGAATTGAAGATGCAAATTGCTGTTGACCTAAAGGTTCATTTAAATGAGGCGTTGTTTCGCGGTTTGGAACAATCCGTAATTGCATCGGATCAGGATTCGGTTGACTGGTTAAATTTTGATCCGAACGATCCGTTACCACCAACCGATTGGGAAGTGTCCGACGCTACGTTAGCGGCCCTATCAGTAAGTGATCAATCGGATTTATTTCCGACATCGATCTCGGCTAACGGTATAACAAACGATTGGATGGAACGAATTGTGCGGCTTTTGGAGTTGCAGGAATCAAGACTTCAGGCTCTCGAACGACAATGGGCCTTGCCTTCGTCGAATCCTCAGGGCAGTTCTTTTCTACCAGTGTACAGCGATCCATCGCTTCAAAACCTGCGCTTGCCTGAATTCGTCGATGTAACCTTTTATTCAGGTTCTTCCAAGTTGGGCTTGAGTTCACAATTGCAACTAAACGAAATCATTGCACTTATGGTGCGCTACCCTCAATTGCGTGTGGTTTGCACGGGGCATGCGGATTCTGATGGGGACAGGGCGAACAACATGACCCTTTCTCGCCGTCGAGCCGAGGCAGTGCGCGAGTATTTACTTCAGAGTGGGGTCCTCTCACAGCGGGTTCTCTTAAATTATTTTGGAGAGGAACAATCACGACAAGCGGGTGCTGCAGATCGACGTGTTGAGGTGCGCTTTTTCGTGAATTGAGCTTTGGTTCGCTTGTTTTTCTGACCTTTGTCGGAGAAATCTGTCCATGAAGCTCATTTGTATTGGCCGAAACTATGGAGATCATGCTCGAGAACTGGGCAATGCGATCCCATCAGAGCCCTTGTTCTTTTTAAAGCCCGACAGTGCCATCCTGCCGCCGCGCCACCCATTTTATATACCGAGTTGGTCACAGGAAATTCATCATGAAGTTGAATTATTGGTTCGAATCAGCCGAAATGGGAAGAGCATTGCGCCTGAGTTCGCTCATCGCTATTTTGAAAAGGTTTCTCTTGGAATCGATTTCACGGCAAGGGACATTCAACAAATGGCAAAGGAAAAGGGGCATCCTTGGGAGAAGGCCAAAGCATTTGACGGTTCAGCGGTCGTTAGTAATCAATGGATTTCCAAATCAGCCCTGGGCGTACCATGGGAAGAATGTCGGTTCGAGCTGCTTAAAAATGGAGAAACAGTTCAGTCTGGATCACCGACTGAGATGTTATTTCACGTACATGATCTCATCGCATATGTCTCCCAATTTATGACGTTAAAAATGGGCGACATTCTGTTCACAGGGACGCCAGCTGGTGTCGGTCCTGTTCAGGATGGTGATCAATTGGAAGGCCGATTGGAAAGGCAGACCATGTTCAAGGTCCATGTCCATGGATAAACGGATATTCTTTATTGGTTACATGGGTGCAGGCAAGACTCATGCAGCACGCGCGCTCTCGGGCTACAGTGGATTGAGTATGGCAGACACAGATGAAATGGTGGAAATTAGGGCCAATCAGTCCATTGAAGCGTTATTTCGAGAGCAAGGAGAGGAGGCATTTCGCAAATTGGAAAGTCAGGCGCTAGAGGAAGTGCTCAAATCTGACGCATCGATTGTATCGTGCGGTGGAGGCTTGGTTTGCAACCCAAGTCAACGCAGGGCGATATATGAAAGCGGACACGTTATTTGGTTGGATCCCCCAATCGAGAGCCTTTTGCCAATTTTGCGCAGAGAAAGTCATCGTCCTTTATTGAAGGAGATCGGAAACGAAGATTTTGATCAGCACGTCAGAGATCATTTCTCAAACAGAAAAGCCTGTTATTCATTGCATCACGAGCGTTTCTCGGACAGGATTGATGAGGTGGCTCTTGAGCGCTGGGCGTCAATGATTCAATGACTCCAATCGAGGGCCATCAATCGTGAAGAATGGCCTCATCAGAAGGGGCGCATTGATTTTCGATGATGACGTCGATGTGCTCTTTTAAATTCGTAGATAAACTCAATCCACAATAGTCCGCCCGCACAGGAAATGAACGGTGGATTCGGTCGATCAATACTGCTGTTGCCACTCGACTTGGGCCTGCAGCGAGAATGTGATGGACCGCGTACATGAGGGTTTTTCCAGAATTTAAAACGTCATCCACGATGACGATGTTTTTCCCCCGCAACGAGTCCAAATCTGCATTCAATCTAATCTCATCATCCAATGGATTGATCTTATTGAGAGAAATCAACGCTGGAATGACTTTGATGGATCCTATCTCTTCGATGATCAATTGAAGCCGATGCCCCACTGGCTGCCCATTTCCTTCAATGGAAATCAGATAAAGATCGGAGGCATCGTGAAAGTCTTCGAGGATTTGACGTGCGATGCGCTGCAGTTTTCGCTCAATTTGTTGGGACTCGAGGATGCGGGTGCGGCTCATGATGGGTAGGGAATCAATGCGGTTAAAGTTCTAGCCTTTTATCGAATACTGCAATAGCCTCTATGTGTGCGGTGTGTGGAAATTGATCAACCAATTTGAGGCGCTTCAATTGGTAACCTGCTTCTCGCAACGTCGCAATATCCCTGGCTTGGGTAGCAGGATTACAGGACACATACACCACACGTTGCGCGCCCAGGCGAATGACCTTTCGCAAAGTCTTCGGAGAGATGCCGGCGCGAGGGGGGTCGAGCACAATGGTGGCAATTTTTCCCTGGTATTGCGGGTGCTCCAGCAAGAACTTTCCCACATCAGCGGCATGGAATTCGACGTTTTGCACACCATTTTTCTGGGCGCTATGACGAGCGTCAGTGATGGCTTGCTCGACGATGTCTACACCAACGATAGGATGGTTTGATGTTTTGGCGAGCAATTGGGCAATGGTGCCCGTTCCACAAAACAAATCCATGATCCATCCATTCGGTTTGGTGCGTTCCTGTTCGAGGACCGTTGCTTCTTGCACCGTGGCTGCGTACAGTCGCTCAGCACTTGCGGGATTGGTTTGGAAAAAGCTCCCCATTTCCACATCGAACGACAATCCGTGAAGCAGCTCTGTGACGAATGGTTCACCATAAATGCACGTACTGGTGCCTGCTCGAGCTTCAACGCGTTCACCAGTATCATTATTGAGCGTATGCAAGACCCCTTGCAACCGATCTCCAAAAGTATCTTTAAGCCACCCCACAAAATCTTCAGCTGGAAAATCCTCAACATTGTCGGAAGTGGTCACCAAATTGACGAGAATCTTTTGATTGGCTATGCTCTTTCGAATGACAAGAAATCGGAAGAAACCCGCTCTTTTTGGTGGATGCCATGCTGGAAATCCAGTGGCTTCGAGCCATTTACGCAATGCTGGAATGGCATTTTCAACCTCCGCATCGAACAATCCGGAATCTTTATCGAGGTTTTCTACTGCCCACCAAGTTCCCCTTCGCTTAAATCCCAATCCGAACGCATCTTCTTTTTTGCCTGTAGCAGAATCGTGGATGATGGAGGAAAAACTGTACTCCATCTTGTTACGGTAATGCCAATGCTCGGGTGAGTCGATGAAACCATCATAGATTTCTTCAATCGTTTCGATGCCTCCAATCTTCCGATACAAATCAAGTGCTGTCCGTTCTTTGAGCTGTCGCTGGATGGAGATGGGGAGATGGGCGTAGGGTGCTCCAGGGATTTCTTGATATGGAATCTGAACTTCGTCGGGTGAGCGCTCAATGACATCCTCGAGCTTGCATTCAGCATATTTCGATTTACACTTGCTCACTCGCGCTCGAACAAATTGTCCAGGAAGCGCATTTTGAACGAAAACAACAAAGGGCCCGCGTTCCGTATCAATTCTGCTAATGCCTTTACCGCCAAAAGCTACGTCCTCAATTTGCAGCTCAAGGACTTCATTTTTTCGAAACAATCGATCTCTTCGCACAACGGCAAAAGTACTTCCTATATCGCGGTATATTGCGGTTATGATTTCAAAAGAGAAGCAATTTTTGAAAGCAAGATCTTGCGGATTTGGCCTGTGCTGGATTATTGGAATGATTTGTTCGACGGCACTTCTCGGCCAATCGAAGATGGAATTTTCAGTGGGAACCTTCAACGTCCGCTATGACAACCCTGAAGACACTTTGGTATGGAATGATCGAAAAGTTGAGGTTGCAAGGGCTGTGGGTTATTTCGATTTGATTGCCATTCAAGAAGCATTGCCCCATCAATACGAAGACCTGAAGGTCAATCTGCACAAGCATGATTCTTATGGACTCGGTCGTGATGTTGACGGTGGAGGAGAAGCTTGTCCGGTATTTTGGAATCGCGATCGTTTTGATTTTCTTCGAGGAGAGGTGCGCTGGTTATCGATGGAAGCCAATGCTCCTGGATCGGTTGGTTGGGATGCAGATCTACCTCGGGTCTGCACCATCGTGGTGCTTTTCGATCGTCAACGGCAGCAGACCATACGGGTATTGAACTCGCACTGGTCCCACGTTGGCTCAGAAGCGAGGATGAACTCCGCAGCACTGATTGCAGGATGGAGTGGATGGGAGAATGATTCCGATGAGTTGGTTATCGTCTGCGGAGATTTCAATGCTGAGCCGGGTTCGCGAGAAATCGAAAATTTGAAAACTTCGGCTGAACTCGAGGATACCTACTCTCAGACCAAATACCGGTGCAGGAAGGAGTTTGGTACTTACACCACTTTTTTGCCCGAAAACCTCGCCAATTCCAAGCGCATCGATTACATATTATTCCGAGGCAATGCTTCTGTCGAATGGGTTTGTGCGGATGAGCACATTAAGTACGGCGTGTATATTTCAGATCACATGCCTTATCACGCTGTCTTTAAGTAAGGATGAAAACGCAGCAGATTGCCTTGATGCTCGGGCCGCTTTTGGCATGCGTCTTATGGTGGTGTTTGCCGAAATGGGGGATGGAAACTCATGCTGCCTCCGTCGTGGCGGCTGCAGCTTGGATGCTGATTTGGTGGGTGCTTGAAGCGGTTCCCATCGGTGTAACCTCTGTGCTGCCTATTGCCATATTCCCGATTATGGGGATTGCTTCTGTAGCAGATACGACAGCGCCCTACGGTTCCCAATATGTTTTTCTCTTCTTCGGCGGTTTTCTCATAGCGTTAGCGCTGGAACGTTGGGAGTTGCACCGCCGGTTTGCCTTATCGGTACTCGTGGCTGCGGGCGGACGTCCTATCCGACTGATTGGTGGGTTTATGCTCGCGACGGCGGCATTGAGCATGTGGATTTCAAATACTGCAACGACATTGATGATGCTGCCCATAGCTGCTTCTGTATTATCGAAAGTGGATCGTCAGGAGCATCCCAATTTTGCACCAGCCTTGCTTTTGGGAACGGCTTATGCCGCAAATCTTGGAGGCATAGCGACGCTAATCGGCACTCCACCTAATGTGGCCATGGTTGGAATCATGGAAGAGCAATTCGATGTGGCGATACCCTTTATGGAATGGACGCTCATGGCAATGCCATTTTCGGTTTTGATGCTGTGCATTGTCTTCATCTTGTTGACCCGAGTCCTAACCCCCATTTCAAATGAACCGTTGAAACGAGGCATGATGGATCTCCGTCAAGAATTGAAGGCGCTTGGTCCATGGAAGAGCGGCGAACGTCGGGTGGCATGGATATTCGGATTGACTGGATTGTTTTGGATCAGCAGAAGGGCACTGGAAGTGTGGTTTATGTGGGAATTAAATGACGCTTCGATTGCCATGCTGGCTGGAATTTCACTTTTCATCATTCCCAGTGGTGATCAGGAGCCTAGACCGCTTTTGGTCTGGAGTGATACGGCAAAGCTCCCCTGGGAAATTTTACTGCTATTTGGTGGTGGACTGACCTTGGCTGGGGCTTTAAATTCAGCAGGGGTCTTATCGATGATAGCCCAGGAACTCACTTCAATTGAAGGGCTCAATTCCGCTATCCTCATATTGCTATTTGCCGCGGTTGCATTGATGTTGACGGAGGTGATGAGCAATTTGGCTTTGACCGTTGTCATGGTTCCTGTCGTCGCGCAAGTGGCTTTGCAATGGGAAATCAATCCTCTCTTGCTGGTTGTACCCGTGACATTGGCGAGCAGTTGTGCATTCATGTTGCCCATGGCTACACCTCCCAATGCGATTATTTTTGGTAGCGGTCGAATTTCGATGAAACAAATGGCTTCGGTCGGATTTTTCTTGAATGTGATTGCGGCTTTGCTTACATGGGGTTGGGGGTGCTGGGTTTTGCCATCTTGGACGAACATCCTGTAATTTTGCATTCGTGAAGAAAATCCTTGTATTAAACGGGCCTAACTTGAATTTACTTGGTAAACGTGAGCCAGAACTCTACGGTCATGTTACCTTGTCCGAATTATCGGAGCAGTGGGTTGAGTTGGGAGCAGAAAAGGGTGTTGAGGTGGTTTGCTTACAATCCAACATTGAAGGAGAATTGGTTGATGCCATACAAGAATATGGATTTGATGCTCTAGGAATTGTTTTCAACCCCGGTGGTTACACCCATACGAGTGTGGCCATCAGGGATGCCGTAGCAGCCGTGCCAGCGCCCGTTTATGAAGTGCATATTTCCCATCCAGAAGCAAGGGAGGAATTCAGAAAACAATCCTTAATTCGTCCCGTTTGTGTTGCCTCCGTGAGCGGTTTAGGAACAGATGGTTATGCAGTTGCGCTGATGGGAATCCTTAAGGCTGTTTGATGAGGGTGCCGGAGTGCATCGTTTCATTGCTGGAATTCAAAATTTCAAGGTGATAACTGCCACTAGCGAGCTGAGATAGATCGATTTCAATGACATCATTGGTAAAAGTTTGAATTCTTTGAATTACGACTTGCCCATTTGTACTTCTAATTACGATTTGAAAGGTGTTAGCCTGGAACTCTTCGCTTGGTAAAATATTTACAAGTTCTTGAGCTGGATTGGGATAAATGACCCATTCATCATTGAGTTCATCCAGATCTTGATAATGAACATCTGGCTCGCAGTTCTTTTTAGATATGGTCTCTTGCTCAGGAATGTCCAAAGTCCCGCAAGATCCATGCACTGTCGTTGTGTCTTCAAATATGACCTCCATTCCTGTATTCACATCATATAAACCTGTGTAAGGAATGATCATTGAAATTCCCTCAACGGATCCATTCCATTGATTTTCGTTTTGAAAAATTACAGGCGCATTTGTTGATGTGAACAATATGGAATCCACGAGTATGCTGCCCAAAAAGAATGCGTCGTCCGCATGGTTCATAAAATTTCTACCACCATTGAAATCGGGAACATTTGAATTTTGGCAATACACATGAATGCCGTTCTGATTCCAATAATTCATTCCATGAGGACTGCTTGCGATAATGTTTGATTGGTTCTCTGATTGAATGGCAATTGCCAAATCCTCAAAAGAATTGCAATCAAGTTCAACCTTTGCATCCTGCATTCGCACCCCAATTGTATGGTTAGCAAAAGAGTTGTCTTCAAGTAGAAATGGATTTTCGGATGATAGAATTTCCAGTTGTGCTTGATTTTCCAAACCAGAATGAAAGGTTGAGAGTTTTATGAAAGAGTTTTCTTCTGAAGTTTCAGCGGATATGAATGAATTCATGAAGTCACAATCGTAAACTCGCAGACCGGTCGAATAAACGTCCAGTGCGGTGTTTTGGCAATTTAATTGATGCAATTTAACAGCGGCAATGGATCCATTTTCAAACCTTAGCTGGCAATCTTCAATCTGCCCAATATTCCAACTCAATCGATCATTTGAATGAAATTGATTTGTATCATTTGTGCCTTTAAAGTTGGTTTGGTTGAATGATGCCTTTGCATTGAGTTCAAATGAAGAGTTGCTCATTAAATAAACCGAGCATCGATTCAACGCAAAATTTCCGGGGCCTTCAATCAGATGGCCGCTATTTTGTTGCAGCACGATTTCACCAGTAGCATTGTTTTCATTGGAATTGTACTTCAAAAGTCCATCCTGACCAATGAAGGTGTAAGCATAGGTCGAGCTCCATTCCCAAACGCCTGCATTTTCGTATTCACCAGAGTGAATTTGCAGCGTATCCCCATTGTTGACAATCAAATCTCCTTGCATAGACCATTTGGATGCGGATCCGTTCAAATGGATGGTGCTTTTACCTTGGACTGAGATTTTGCCATTGGGTTTTTGGATCAGTTCTCCCGTCGGATGAATGTGAATTTTTCCATTGACCAATTCAAGTGTTGCATTGCTTTCTATTGTCAAAGATGAATTTGGCCCGATATGTATGTCGCCGTGGAGTTCGAAAGAAGTATTTGGGGGCAATTGAAGCTGGGCTGCATTGGGGCCAGCCGTATCGCCGATCAATAGCTGCTGATTCTCATTTATTAATATTGGACTGGCACAGGGGTTCGTCGAAGCTTGAAATGAAGTCCAGAATCCTGGACCGTTGCTTTGAGAGGTTCCGATTTCGATGGTCGAATAGCCATCATCAAACGGATTCAGAGTTTGACAGAAAGGTGCACTCCAACCTAGCATGATGAGATCACTGAATTCTTCATCGGCAGTGGGCCTCGGTTGTGGTTGTCCTTCAACGATGGCATTCCATAAGAGATCTAAGTGATTTTGAATGTCACAATGGAATGCACTGCCATTTTCTGAGGATTCGGTTTGCCAGAATTCAAATGTGATCGCGTTCGAATCGAATGACTCATTTAATGGAACGTCTAAAGCGGAATGACAGGGGATGAACATGGAAAGATCTGTCGAAGCAACTGCTTCAATTCCAGCTTGCTCAAGTGCTGAATTGAAAAGTCCCATATGAGCTGAAATGCTTCCAGGCAATTCTTCATAGACCAAGCTATTTGATGGGCACCAAGCCAATCCTTCGTATTGAAGTGGTTCGCCGAAGTTCCAATCGTTGTTCAGGACTTGCCCTTCGAAAATTACCCATGAAGATTCTTGAGATTCATCATGTTCTTCGAAACCGGGTTGGCTCCATAAATTGAGGTTGACGTAATCCCACATCATAAATGACTCGTTTGCAGAATACCAAAGATCCGGTGTGTCAAAAGGTACCAGCGGATTGGAATTGGCCACGCTAAGGCAAATCGGGAATTGGGGAAGGCCCTGAGCGTTTTGAATATTTTCAATTTCTGTCCGAATGGATGATGAATGAAAAGGAGAGGCTACCAATAACTCAGAAGCTGCTGGGGAAAGCAGTGCTTCGTGCAAGTCATTTGCCTCTGCTGAAAATTCGGCGAAGAATGCTATGGCTTCCTGGAGAGATTGAGGAAGGTGCGCGCCTCGAAAAGGGCTATCGATGCAAGCCAATAATCTGATGCAATGTTGGATGCCGTCGAGCTCTAATTGCCGAATGGCGAGCCTTGCGACCACGCCCCCCATACTCGGTCCAATGACTACAAGTGGTTCATCACCTTCTTTGTTATTTCTGCATAATTCAATGACATGTTTTAAAAGTTGAGCTTGATCAAAGATGGAATGTGTTCCTATTGAAAAGTCCAGAAATACTAAATCAAGGCCTTCAAGTAAAATCGAGTCGAGCATCAAACTAATGCCATCTAACATGCCATTGTTGTCCCCATCGCAGTTCCAAAGAACATCCCAATTCATATCTCCGAATCCATAATTCGGGAAATGTCCAGCCAAATCTGGATCAAACCCTTCAAGTAAAATAACCGGCCGGTCGAAAACTTCGTCTTCACCGAGTCGAACCAAAGCCTGTCCAGTGATGGGAAGGCCATCTGAAAATGTTCCTACCCAATGTGGATCGTTATTGTTCTCGGATGGCCAGGGTGTTGGGTCAGGCTCTGGACAATTCGATGTTCCGACGATTGGTAGAAGCAAGTGACGTTCAAATTGCAAGTCATTTCCCGAAACAACGATGCCTACGATCATGCATTCGGCTGTATCGGATACCTTGTATTGAAAAGGCTCGTCGAATTGGATGTCCCATGCAGTTCCATCAAATACAATCTGCCATGAAGCTTCATGCCATTCGGTCGGGACGGCCATTTTTGGGATCATGAAATTTCGGATTCCGGGCCTTAAATGATTTGAAGAACTAAGAATGTTGGTTGAGTTCTCATTAGAAATGGAGGCGATTTCTGCCCATTCTTCGGGTAAAGCACTCAGCCGACTCTTGATTGCCAACGACGTGCATTGAAACTCGTGTGCCATAACTTCGAAAATGGAATCAGTCTCGGATTGGTCTGGACCGAGGTATTCTACCTGGGATTGTTCCCAGATGAATTGAATCTGACGAGATTGTTTAGGAGTCAAAGTCTGAGAAATGAGGGTGTGAGGAATGAGAATATTGGAAATAAGGATGGCAAGCCAATAAGCGATTGCTTTCATTAAAATTGTTTTAAGGAATAGGAATAATCATGGTGTCTTCAAGGGCATTGATTGGAATAAGGACTTGATGCTGAAAAAGAAAAGTGCCCTCTGAATCAAACAAGTTGAAAGACCTTTGGATTGGAGTGGTTTCATCCGGATGTATCCAATCCTTGAAGATTAAAAATGGACGAGGTGATGATCCTGGAGTAAACCAATTTGGGTTTGTATCCCAAAGGACGGAACCACTTGGATGAACAATCAATTCATTATTCCCATCGCCATCGCGATTTCCGATGAACTTGAAGTAAATGAAATTTGGAAGTGGAATCGAAATGGAATTTGAACAAATGACCTGCTCATTTAAAGGGAAATTGACAAAATAGGGTTTGGTCATTCCGGTTGATTGAAAGAGGAATCCGTCGGTGAGGCCACTCAATTGAATGGTGACTTTTCCGTCATCATCTGTGAATGCAGTATCCCCGGCGGGTTGAAACGATGCATTACTCCACCAACCTGATTGAATCACATCTGTTTGAACTGGCAGCACCCATTGATTGGAATAGGCATGTCCCCCGAGTCGCTCAACTGTTACGTTCAATTGACCACTTACACATTCCTCCTTTTCACATGCTACGATGAAAAAGATGATGCCGAATTGTATGGCAGCATTGACGCTAATTCTTTTTACTCCTCGCCCCGTCGAATCTCGCATGGGCCAAAATTGCACGCACTATACCCTTTTCAAAACATCGGGTTTACGAAAGAAAGCGATTGATTTGTGCGAGCGATTTTAACCACGCTCTTTTGCACGAATCCACAATCCTAGAACTTCCTTAATCCTTGATCAATCAATTTTGCCAGTTGAAGAGCGTCTTTTTCGGGCAATTGTTTGCCCAGTACGAATCGTCCTCTGAGGTACCCAAATTCCAATGAGTCGCCTCCCATGATCCAAAAACTCTGGTCTAGATTTTGAATGAATTTGGAAGGGTCTCGGCGAATCACCTCCATTTTTTGGATGTTGCCTTTGATAAAGAATCGGGCCTTTCCCCAATCCCAAAAAGCATTTTTGACCGTCATGCCTTCTTTGGTTATTCGGATCATCTCTCGGCCCACTCTGCGCCAAAGGATCACCTTCAACACCCGAAACGCGAAGAAGGCCCAAAAAGCCATGAAGATGAGGTAAAAACTGCGGTCACTTCCAGATGCTTCAGCAAATCCAATGCTAGCACCGATTCCAACCAATAACCAGCCAAGAAACCAAGCCTCGAGCATCATGCGCTGCCTTTGTGGAATGTGCTGGGCAATGATCACAGTCAAAGAATTTTCATGCCAGGCATAGCTGATTCGACTACCTATGCTTTGGACCTTATCAGATTTCATCCCAGGACAGGTTTTGCGGATTCGACCAAGCGCTCATAAATGGATTCGTATTTGGGCAAAACCTTCATTACGTGAAAATCCCAGGCCCGTTGCCTTGCTGCTCCACGAAAAGCGGTCAGCATATGTGCATCAGAAAGTAGCGCCGTTCCATACTCGGCCATGGCATCAACATCACCTACTTCGGCCAAAAAGCCTGAAGATTCATGTTCAATGACTTCGGGGATTCCGCCGGCATTTGAAGCGATTACGGGTACTCCAGCTGCCAGTGCTTCTAGTGCAGCCAGCCCAAAACTTTCCGTCTTGGAGGGAAGTAAAAAAAGATCACTGACCAAAAGGGGTTCAATGGGATTCTTGATTTTTCCAATGCTTACAACGTGTTCTCTGATTCCCAGCTTTTCCGCTTCTTTTTCAATGCGTGATCGTTCCGGGCCGTCACCCACGAGTAATAATTTAGACGGCACGTTGGCTTGAATTTTATGGAAGACTTTCAGAACGTCTTCCAATCGTTTTACCGGCCGAAAGTTTGATATATGGGTGATGATGAATTCGCCGTTTGGGGCAATGGCCTGCCGAAATTGTTCATCTGCAGCTCTTTCGAAATGTGAGGGACAGATGAAATTATGGACCACATCAATGTGGCGGGTTACGTCAAACAGTTCGCAAGTATCTGCCTTCAAACTTTCAGAGACTGCGGTTACGGCATCTGAGGCGTTGATTGCGTGTGCAATGACGGGTTCGAATGCGGGGTCTTTTCCGAGAAGCGTGATGTCCGTCCCATGCAATGTGGTGACGATAGGGAGATGAAGCCCATGTTCTGCAAGAATGTTGCGAGCGGTAATCGCTGCACTTGCATGTGGAATGGCATAATGCACATGAAGCAAATCCAGCGCATGGGTTTTGGCCACCTCAACCATTTTCGACGCTAGAACCAATTCATAAGGAGGGTAGTCAAAAAGGGGATACTCTTTCACGTGAACCTCGTGATAGTAGAGGTTTTGCTTCAAGCTTCCCATGCGAGCGGGCGCACTGTAAGTGATGAAATGGAGCTCATGTCCCTTTTCAGCCAATGCCTTTCCTAGCTCTGTGGCCACAACGCCGGATCCGCCAAACGTAGGATAGCAAACAAATCCAATTTTCAACTTTTTCATTCCATCTCTCCTTCAAAACGAGAACCAATTCCGTAACCACTGTACACCTGATGTTGGATTTTTGTTCTGACATCCCACTCAATCAGTTTCCTGTTTTCAGCATCGGGGTAAGTTCGATTGCTGAGAAAAATGAAGATGATGTCATGATCGGGGTCTGCCCATGCAAGAGTCCCTGTGAAACCGGAATGACCAAAGCTGCCATAGCTCACTTCATCGCAGGTGGGTCCTGTACCTTGTTGATTTGTTGGGCGGTCAAAGCCGCAAGCCTTTCGATGGTTTTCATCGGGGTCAACGCGCGTTACCCATTTTTTGATGGTTGGCGGTTCAAGGAATGCTTGTCCACCGTAATAACCTCCCAATCGGAGCATGTACATAAGCCTCGCCAAATCATAAGCATTACTGAACAAACCAGCATGTCCTGCTACGCCATTCATCATCGCGGCCCCTTGATCATGAACATCACCATGCACGGTGGTCATTCGAAATGAGTTGTCTTTTTCTGTCGGTGCAATCATCGATTTGCTGAAACGGTCCAATGGATTGTAACCAATGCTTTCCCATCCATTGGGTTCGTAGAACGTTTGAGAAACAAATTGGTCCAGGGGCATCTGGGTGATCTCTTCTATGATGCGTTGCATGGCATAGTAGCCTAAATCACTGTAGCGGTGAGTGCCCACAGGGTTCAGAGGTTCATGGACTATTTTGTTCCAAATGGAATCCTTCCATTCGGGTCGCATAAAGAGCTCATCGTGAATTCGTTGACTGTGAATGGCTGTTGGGAAGGGTGAGAATGCGGTAGAATCTTCCAAAGCATCCACATAAAACGGTATCCATGCTTTCAGTCCTGCGCGATGGGATAGGATGTCTTTCAATTTCCGACTCCCAAAATCCGTACCCTCCAATTCGGGTAAAAATGCCGCAAGAGGTTCATTGATATCAATCAAGCCTTGTTCTTCCAGGTGCATCAATGACAATGTTGACGCAGCAATTTTGGTGATGCTCGCCAAATCGTAGATCGAGTTTTCTTTTACGGGCTCTTTTCCATCCAGTGTCCCATACACTCCATCGCAGACGATGAGGCCATCTTTGGCAATGATCATTCGACATCCTGGCAAAGCCCCTCCATCAATGCTAGCTTGCATGATGCTGTCAATGACGGCTTGGTTGGGACAGGGAACGGAAGAAAAACCGAGCCGGGTTCTCCCAGAATAGGGCAATCCAAAACCCACAGGATAATGCGCTGTGGCCACAGGTAATTTCCCTTTGGCGGGTCCAGCCCCTGTGATGGCATGTGCAACAGAATTTAATGTGCGCCAGTCATCTTGATAGGCGATGAGGGTGGCACTGCTCAGTGCTATGCAGTGACTCATCCGGTCTATCAAATAGGGACTTCCGTAGATGACCAAAATCACGGGAGTTTTGAGCTCATGAGCTTTTGCCGTGATTCGCTCAATCTCTTGGATTTCATTGTCGGGGATTCCATGCCCTTTTGAAGCACTATGCGACGTTCCGCCGACGTGCAAGACCAGGGTATTTGGCTTTTCTACCAATAAGGATTGAGCCGCTTCAAATCCGGATTCCGCAAAAGATTCACTGGACATGGATTTTGACTCAACTGAAAACCCGGACCCCAATATCTTCTCATAGAGTTTTTGATTGGAATGGGTTTCATCGGAACTGAACCCCGCATACAAACATGCCAATGAGCGAATGCTGTTGTCGATAGGGAGGATGTGGGCTTCGTTCTTGATGATGGTGAGTGAACTGCTCAAGAGGTCTTGATGGAGTTGCTCGGCCTCATTGGAATCAAAATCTCCAAAGGGAGCTTTCCAAACCTCACACCAAGATTTTGCCATCAACACCCGACGGCACTTGTCGGTGATCAATGCTGAGTCAATCTTCTGTTCAATAGCCGCCTGCAAAACTTCTTTTATGACAGTTCCCGGATCATTCGGAAACAACAAGATGTCATTTCCGGCAATCAACGCATCGACATGGGGGCTATTGGTTTTTGAAAACGAAGTGAACCCCTTCATATTCATCGCATCGGTAAAAACCAATCCGTCAAATCCCATCTCCATGCGCAATAGTGAATCAATGATTTGCGCCGATAGCGTCGAGGGAAGGTTGGGGGTGTTATCCAATGCAGGAACGAAAAGGTGCGCGGCCATCATCGATCCGACACCATTGGAAATTAACTTTCTAAATGGTGCCAATTCCACAGAATCCAAGCGATCCATGGCATGTGGTACGGTAGGAAGCGCCAAATGCGAGTCGGTATTGGTATCTCCGTGACCCGGAAAGTGTTTGGCTGTGGCGAGCACTCCGACATCCTGCAAGCCCAGCGCATAGGCCGTTCCAAGTTTACCCACCAATTCCACATCACTTCCAAAGGAGCGGCTTCCGATTACCGGATTTTGAGGGTTGCTGTTGACGTCTACTACCGGTGCGAAATTCACGTGAAAACCAATGGCGTGTAATTCCGTTCCGACGACCTGACCGAATCTGCGAATGAGGGATGAATCATTGGTTGCCCCCAGGGTCATCGCCCGTGGCCAGTTGCGAGTTGACTTTAGTCGCATTCCCAAGCCCCATTCCGCATCTGTAGAAATCAAAAGGGGAACCTCAGAGCGAGATTGTAAACGCTGCACACGGTCTTGATAAAGGGCTGGGGTTCCCTGCATGGCAATCACCCCACCTAGCTTGTATTGCTCAACCCAAGACTCCACCTCTTCCCAGCCTTCCTTTCCCTCCTTAGCGTAGATTGGAGGCATCAGCAACTGGGCTATTTGTTCTTCAAAAGTCAATGTCGCAAGGATGGAGTCCGCCCATTGAATATGAATTGAATCATTGGAAAACAGGGTGGGAACTTGTGCTATTGAGCAGCTCGAGATGATCAGCGCACAGCAAAGGGTGTGGACTCTCATCATGCTTGCTCCATCGCTTTTCTGGCGTTGATCAACAAGAATTGAAATTGTTCCTCTTCGGTTAATTGACTATTATCGAGCACAATAGCATCTTTCGCTTGGCGCAATGGTCCTACAGCTCGGCTCGAATCAATCTTATCCCTTTGCAAGATGTTGTTGAGCACGTCTTGGTAACGTGTTTCAGGGTTTGTCTTCTGTAATTCAGCGAATCGTCGCTTGGCGCGAACTTCTGCATCTGCCGTAATGAAAAACTTGACTTCTGCTTCTGGCATTACAATGGTTCCAATGTCTCTTCCGTCCATGACAACTCCCCCTTGTTGAGCCATCCGCTGCTGCAGGTCAACGAGTTTGTGCCGAATGGCGGGAATGGCTGCGACCAAGCTGACTTTCTTCGCAACATCCATGGAACGGATTTCTTGTTCCATGTTTTTACCTCCTAAGTGGACTTCGAGCCGCTCACTTTTATCGTTGTATTTAAAGCTGATGAACATCCGTTCGATGGCCGCTTCGATTTTGCGCGTATCAATTTCATTGGTTTCTACCAACCGCTCCTTGATGCAGAATAGAGTCGCAGCCCGATACATCGCTCCGGTATCAACATAGTTGAAATTGAGTTCTTTGGCCAAAGCTTGCGCCATGGTGCTCTTTCCCGCAGAAGAATGACCATCGATGGCGATGTTGATTTTTCGCTTGTTCATTTCGACCGCAATTTAATCACTCAAGACCGATTATTCTTGTTGAATTGACGGGGGTTAAATCGCAATCCAATGTGTGTGGATGCGCCGGCAAAATGATACCTCGATCGACTCATTCGGATGTCGAAATTGCCCATTTTAAACTCTACGCCCAAGGATAATCCGTTTGCACTTAATCGGTCGGTTGCCATCAATTCTTTTCGGCGTCGGTAATCAAATCCAGTCCATATTTGAAAGTTGCTGGAAGGCTTAATGGCGACTCCAATGTTCATGTGGCGCATCAATTGATCGCCAAATTTGAATGTTTTGTTTTGCACGACTTCCCCAGTGATCGGGTCAATGGTATCGTCATAGGTTCCTGGAGGAGCGAGATCCCAAGTTTCTAGATGCTGTGCTTTAAGGAAAACAGTAAATGGAGCATTTTGAAATCCTTTGGTCAGAGCCAACTGTAAATTGTAGGGCAATGCACCGTTGGGCTGTGAGCTTTTCCAGTTCCATTGTCGGCCCATTCCAGTTAACGCCACGCCGATTGCAGTTCGGCTTTCAGGCCATTTGCCATGAACGAAACATTCCGTTCCAGCCCATGCAGAAACTTCTCTGTCCAAGCTGCGCGTTCCGATGAATGATTGGGTTCCTATGCTCCAGTTTGGGTTGTTAGGGTTGATGGGTCGGCTTGCCCCGAAGTACACGAAATTCTCTCCTCCGTTAAATGATCCGGTGGGGTTTCCAGCGCCATCAAAACCATCAAACTGCCCGAGATTTAAGAATCGGGTTCCCACTTGCTTTTTCCACTTTTTTCCATTGGTCAATTGGATGTTGACAGTTGCCAAGCCGATTCCTGCGAAATAATCGACATAATCCAGGGTAATGAAATTTTTTTGATTGGTATCAAGCAAACAAGGGTTGTAAGCTGCTGCATGCAAATCATCCTCAAAATCAGCCATCACACTCCCTCCAAGAGCAGCTCCGCGCGGGTCGGTGGTGAGTTCAAAGAGCAAGGACTCGCTTACTTGAGCGCATAGGTTTGCCTGCAAGCCAATGAGCATTCCAAACCCAATCAATGTTGAAGTAAACGCGCGTTTCATGGTCAAGTGAACGTCAATTCTATGCTTTTTCTTTTAACAAGGCCCTATCCAACACCTCCATGATGTCTGAAACAAAAGTAAAAGTCAAGCCTTTGAGGTAACGCTCATCAATTTCTTCAATGTCTTGTCGATTTCGCTCACAAAGAATGATTTCCTTGATACCGGCTCTTTTGGCCGCTAGAATTTTTTCTTTGATTCCACCGACGGGAAGCACTTGGCCGCGTAAGGTGATTTCCCCAGTCATGGCAAGTGCCTTTCTGATTTTGCGGTTGGTAAATGCAGAGGTCATCGCAGAGATCATCGTGATGCCTGCGCTTGGTCCATCTTTTGGAATGGCGCCTTGCGGGACATGCAAGTGGACGTTGAGTTCATTCAATTTGTCGGCATCCAAACCGATCTGAGCCGCGTGCGATTTGATGTATTCTAGAGCGATGATTGCACTTTCTTTCATGACATCTCCCAAGTTGCCAGTCAATGTCAACTTTCCAGTTCCTTTCGTGAGAGACGTTTCTATGAATAAAATATCTCCACCATGCGGAGTCCAAGCCAACCCAGTGACTACACCCGGTGTATCGTTTCCTTGATACCGGTCTTTCTCTCGCGATGGACCCAAGATATCCGAAAGTTGATCGGGTGCGATTTCTACTTCGAATGGTTCGTTCAGTGCCATTTCTTTGGCGCGATTTCTCACCAGTTTTCCAATCCGCTTTTCCAATCCCCGCACGCCACTTTCTGATGTATACTGCTCAACGATGGATTCGAGGGTTTTGACGGGAAGCTTTAGTTGCTTCCGATTTATTCCTGTCTCTTCCAAATGTTTGGGAACCAGATGACGCTTGGCAATCTGTACTTTTTCCTCGACGGTGTAACCAGTGACTTCAATGATCTCCATGCGATCTCTGAGCGCAGGCTGAATGGAGGAGAGGTTGTTGCATGTTGCGATGAACATGACGCTGCTCAGGTCGTAATCAAGGTCCAGATAATTGTCATGGAATGTACTGTTCTGTTCTGGATCCAAGACCTCTAACATGGCACTCGAAGGATCGCCGTGATGATCACGACCTAATTTGTCAATCTCATCCAAAACAAAAAGTGGATTTGATGCGCCTGCTTTTTTTAGGTTTTGGAGAATTCGGCCGGGCATCGCTCCAATGTAAGTTTTGCGATGACCCCGAATCTCGGCTTCATCCCTCAGGCCACCAAGGCTCATCCGCACATATTCTCGTCCCAATGCTTTGGCGATGCTTTTTCCCAAAGATGTTTTTCCGACTCCTGGAGGTCCGTATAAACAAATGATCGGCGCCTTCAGGTCGCCTTTTATTTTCAATACGGCGAGGTGCTCAATGATGCGCTCCTTGACTTTTTCAAGACCGTAATGATCCTCATCCAATACTGCCTGTGCATGATGGAGGTCGAAATTATCCGACGTTTTTTTATCCCAAGGCAAATCCAACATCAAATCGATGTAATTGGCTTGAACACTGTATTCTGCCGACTGGGAATTCATACGTTCAAGCTTTTGAATCTCTTTGTCAAAAGCCTCTTTTGCATGAGCAGGCCAAACCATGGATTCGGCTTTGAGTTTGCGCTCGGCTACTTCTTGAGCTTGAGGATTATTCCCGAGCTCCTCCTGGATTTGCTTGAGTTGTTGATTGAGGAAATATTCCCTTTGCTGCTGGTCAAGTTCGCCTTTTACCTTCGTTTGGATGTCCCGTTTCAAAGAGAGCATTTGCTTCTCTTTGTTCAACAATTCAAGGACTTTTCGCGCACGCGCTTTGATTCCGGCAACTTCCAGCAATGCCTGTTTTTCTTCCACTGGCGCATTCATGTTGGATCCAATGAAATTGACCAAAAATGTCAGGCTTTCAATGCTTTTGATGGCAAAGCTTGCTTCTGATGGAATGTTCGGACTGAGTTGTATGATTTCAACCGCAAGCTCTTTCAAGCTTTCCATGAGTGCTTTATGCTCTTCATCTTTTGGAGGTAGGTTTTCAGCATCATACTCTACCACGCGGGCCTTCATGTAGGGTTCCTCTTGAACGATTTCTGTCCATTTGAATCGCTTTTGTCCCTGCAAAATCACCGTATTACTCCCATCCGGCATGCGCAGCATTTTCATCACGCGTGCCACGGTTCCCACTTCATTCAGATCTTCACCGTTTGGAACTTCAATGTCATCGTTTTTCTGACTCACGACCCCAATGCGATGTTCTCGCTTGTGGGCTTCCTTTACCAATCGAATGGAGCGGTCTCGACCAACAGTGATCGGAATGACGACGCCAGGAAATAGAACAGTGTTCCTGAGTGATAGGAGTGGGAGGGCGTCGGGCACCTCTTCTCGTTGCATCGCCTCCTCATCCTCCTGGGAGATAAGGGGGATGAAATCATGGTCCTGGGCGTCACTCAACATCCACAATTCGTTGTCTCGCTGATCTTCTATCATCGTCTTCCTTTTTCTTGCTCGATTTCTTCTTATGAGTCAAATTATGAGTCAAACGCCGTGCCACCCTGAATCCGGACATTGTGGCAGGAGAATGTGTCAGTCTTCAGCCAAACCTCAGCGAGTCTTAGCGTGATCAAATTCAGCGCGAAGGCTTTGTCTCATTTCTTCGGTAAACGTCATCGATCGCCTTGATAGTACCTGTTTAGCGGTTTCCAAAAACCGATCAAAATCATGCAGTTCCCACTGACTGCCACCTCCCCAAGAAAAACTTGGTATGTGCTTGGGTTGAAACCCTCCTCCGAAAATGTTACACCCTATTCCAACAATGGTTCCTGTATTGAACATCGTGTTGATGCCGCATTTGCTGTGGTCTCCCATAATCAAACCACAAAATTGCAAGTCTGTTGTCACAAACTCATTCGATTCGGCACTCCACAGGCGCACCGGGCTGTAGTTGCTCTTGAGATTGCTCGAATTGGTTGCCGCTCCGAGATTGCACCATTGTCCAATAACGGATTGCCCCAAAAATCCATCGTGTCCCTTATTGCTGTATCCAAGGAAATTGCAATGGCTCAATTCGCCGCCAATTCTGCATTCCTCTCCAATCATGGTGGGCCCATAAATGCGGCTTCCCATTTTGATCACGCTGTTTCGAGCCAAGGCAAAAGGCCCACGAATGTGCGAACCCTCCTGGATTTCTGCGCCTGGACCAATAAAAATCGGTCCGCTTGACGCATTCAATGAGCAATGCGTTAAAGTCGCATCTGGATGGATCCAGATGTCTTCTGTTTTTCCAATCACTGTGACGTGATCAGGTATAGAGGCAGCATTGATCGCTTGAAGCCTCCACTGATCAATGATTAAATTTTTCTGTTGGCGCAACCAAGTCTCCAAATACCGAAACAAATCGGTTACGTGCTGAATGCAAGCATTTTCGTCAGCCTCGAAAACCACCGGCGATGCAGTTGATTTCGAATGCTTCCACCTTAACAGAGTGCTGCTTCCACTGATGATGTTTTGTCCTTCTTCAACTGATGTGAGTAGTTCGATGGCTTTTAGCGATGGAATCCATCGGTCATTGATTTCAGTATTTTCTAATACAAAGTGAACTTTTGCTCGCTGATTTTGTTCGAGAGTTGTGATAAATGCGAGCGCGGTACTGGCCCAAAGCTCTGATAACCTCATAGCACCAATGGGAAGGTGGCCCAGGCGATAGTTTTCGCCGAGAGGGTAAAGCGCAGACCATTTCGAATCAGAGAAAAACGGGATTTGTAACATGAATGATGCGTGGTTGTCAAAAATACAATGTGATAGGCTTGCTCCACGCAGCAAATAAGGTACAATGAAAGAAAGAGGCATAGCGCAGCAATTCTCCATCAAGGATTTGGAGCATTTTACAGGAATCAAATCTCATACCATCCGAATATGGGAGCAGCGTTATGAATTACTGATTCCTAAGCGAACTCCGACAAACATCCGATATTATGGAGGCGATGACCTAAAGAAACTCTTGAACACGAGTTACCTTATAGAACAGGGTCATAAGATCTCGAAAATAGCTGCAATGAGTGATCAGCAGTTATTGGATGAGGTTCAAAAGCACCAATTAGAAGAAGGAGGTTTAAGTGCAGTTTTGAGCCATTTGAAGTTGAGCATGCTGAATTACGATGAAGCGCTTTTTGATCAAGTGATTACGGATTGCGTGAATGAAATTGGATTGGAGGAAACGGTCTTGGATGTGTTCTTACCTTTTTTGTCGCAGATAGGGGTACTGTGGTTGACCAATAGCATTTGTCCTGCCCAAGAGCACTTCATCAGTCATTTGATGCGTCAAGAATTGCATGCGGCAATTGCGAATTGCAAAGTAGAGTATGATGATAAGTTGCCCCCAATCGTTTTGTATTTACCGGAACGAGAGATCCACGATATCAGCTTGTTGTTCATTCACTACCTCAGCAGAATTCGAGGGATTCGAAGCATATTCCTTGGTGCAAGCGTTCCTTTCAATGACTTAATCCAGGTAGCAGAACAATTTCCGAATGCACGTTTTGTAGCGTATTGTACGACCCACCCATCTTCTTCGGAGTCTGCTGCCTATGTAGAGATGATTAATGATGAATTTGCTTCGTCTGGCGTAAAATTCATGGTTGCAGGTCGGGTGTTTGAAGGAGTTAAAGCTTCTGGTTGCGTGAACACTGCAGTGAATGGGCAAGAGCTGGTTGCGAGTCTATTCGGCTGATAATTAGATTGTTGGGATTGTATCTCCCCCCCATGGTTGTTAAATTGTTTAATCTTTTTTGATAAAAGTTGAACAAAATCTTGCATCCAGGGCTATTTTGTTTAATATTTGCCTCAGAACGTTAAACAAAAAGCCATGAGCACGTTAGAATTCAACGCACTTCTTGTCTCAAACAGAACCTTTTTAAAGGGATTTGCACTCGGTTTCACAAGGGATTCGCAAGATGCTGAAGACCTCATTCAAGACACGATGGTGAAAGCTTTACGTTACAAGAACAATTTCAAAGAGGGGACCAATATCAAGGGGTGGCTGTACACAATCATGCGAAACATCTTCATCAATAACTACAAGAGGAAGAAGTTTCAAAACACCATTTTGGACACAACAGAAAACCAGTATTACTTGAACTCTGGGTCCATGCATTTTGATACGGTCACAAGTCGCATCAACGAAAAGGACATTCACGGTGCCATAGACGAATTGAAACCAGAATTCCGTGTACCATTTAAAATGTTTCTCGACGGGTTTCATTATGATGAAATTGCCGGTGAGTTGGATATCCCGATGGGCACGGTCAAAAGCCGAATTTTCCATGCTCGAAGAAAACTGAGCGCCGAGCTCGCAGCATTTCGATGAGCATCGAGTAAACAATGTGATTCCTCAAAAGCAACCAATGGCACCCACCATTGGTTTCTTTTTTTGTGGTATACTTACATTCAAGAATTTAAGACAATGTTTGGTACGATTAATCGCTCGATCTTTTCCTTATTAATTCTGGGAATGACGCTCGTATCCTCAAATTGCGTGCAGGGCCAATTGGAAATCGAGACGGGGTTGACTTTGGAAGAATATGTCAATGATATCCTGTTAGGGAGTGGTATTCAAGCATCAAACATTACCTACCAAGGAGGGACCAATCAATTGGGCTACATGACAGGGGGGGATGATGTGTTTTCGATTACCTCAGGATTGGTATTGAGTTGTGATGTAGCTGAAAATTTGGAGTGCCCAGATACGTTTGTCGCATGTGATGGATGCCTTGGCAATGGCTTCAATGATCCGGACCTATTGGATATTGCGAATTCTGTTCCACCCTTGATAGGTCAGTCGTTTTCTGTTAATTCTGTAAATGATGGGTGTGTTCTTGAATTTGACTTCGTTGCTGCGGGAGATACGATTAGTTTCAATTATGTTTTCGGTTCTGATGAATACGAAACTTGGATCAATACGCAATACAATGATGTTTTTGCATTCTTCCTGAGCGGCCCTGGAATTACCGGGCCTTACGACAGTCCTGCAGGATTTCCAGATGGAGCGGTCAACATTGCCGGTGTTCCTGAAACCGACCCCATTCTTCCGATTACCATCTCTTCAGTGAATTCAGGAACAAATCCTGAGTATTACATAGACAATCAAGGCGGAACAGACGTTTGTATCAATGGGTACACGGTACCCTTCAAAGCAGAATATCCGGTGGAATGCGGTGAAACGTACCACATTAAACTGGCAATTGCAGATGGATCTGACACCGCGCTTGAGTCGATTGTGGTTTTGGAAGAGGGTTCATTTGAATCGAATGCCGTGGTCCAGATTGACTTGAGCATCGATGTTGGTGGGCCGGAGGCCAATACAATTTATGAGGATTGCGGACAAGCGACTTTGACTTTTGAGCGCCCAGTCGAGACCATTCTTGAAATTCAAGAAATGGTTTACATCAACTATGGCAATAGTGAGGCCATCAATGGTGTTGACTATGGTCAACCCCAGCCGGATGGATCTTTACTTCCATTGCCTGATTCGGTCGTTTTTGAGCCATTCGTGAGCATCGTATCGTTTGAGTTGATTGCCGCGATTGATGGGGTGGTAGAAGGACCTGAGTTGGTCGAAATGCAAATTGAAAACGTCGCAGCCTGCAATGGCGGGGGATTGACGACCTATTTCACTTTCTATGTTGCAGAAGATCCACCACCATTTGTGGTTGAAGGATATGCCACGGAAATGTGCATCGGAGACTTTTTGGATGTAAGCCCTTTGGTAGAAGGAGGATATGGAAACTACACATTTGATTGGCTGTGTGCAGGGGAGTCAACGCCAACCATTACCATCTCACCAACGGAAGACTGGCAATGCGAAATCATTGTTGGAGACACGTGTGGAATGCCTTCGCAATCGGCCATCATAGACGTAACGGTATTGGATTTTCCTCCCTTAGAAGCCAGTATAGATCAAGATTTAATCACCTTGGAGTGCAATGGAACGCAGGACATTACCAGCAATGTGACGGGTGGAGATTCCTTCTACACCTATGAGTGGGAAGATCAAGATGGAAATAACCTTTGGCCATCATGGTGGGATCCGAGCATTTTGACATTGAGCACGTGGGCAAATGCTGATGAGGTATTTCTCACCGTAACCGATGGCTGCGGATTTGAGGCGACAGATAGTGTAGAAGTGGAATACAACATTCCACCAATCGAAATCACGGTAGAAGAGGAAGTAGAGGTTTTGTGCAATGATCCGTTTACAGTACCCGCATCGGCGACTGGTACCGCCCCATTCTTCTACACGTGGTTTAATGGAAATACTTGGTTAGACTTTGATAACACCCTGAATTGGCAAACAAGCAATGACGCAACGTTAACACTTCAGGTTTCTGATAATTGTGGACAAAGTGAAGAGGTTGAAGTTGAAATTATTGTTGAAGCTCCAGATGTTGAGGTCAGCCTTCCTCAAAATGTAGTAGGTCCATGCACAGAAGTCTTCGAAATGCAGGCGAATGTGACCAGTGGGTCTGGAGGTTATCAGTACACTTGGTTTTTGGGAGGAGTGAACTTGAATGAATCATCTTCTTCAATCGACATTCAATTGGATGAAAGCAGCACCGTATCAGTCAATGTCAACGACGGATGCGGACAGAGTGGATCTGCGAGTTCATTGATTACCATCGACAACCCACCATTGGTCGTAGAATTGGGCCCTGATATTTACGCGAGCTGTGTGGATTTCACGAACATACCTGTTGAAATTGTGAGTGGAGCAGGAGATTATTCTTACGATTGGTTTGTGAGCAACGAGCCTTATGATCAAGGTCCAGACATTACAGTTCAATCGTATGGTACCATTCCAGTCTCGGTTTCGGTTACGGATGGATGTGGAGGAGCTGACGAAGATTCACTGGTCTACCATATTCCTGATATTCCACTCAGCGTTGAAGTAACTCCTTCTGAAATCATCTGCGCGGGAGATGGAATGTCATTGGAGGTTGAAGCCATGGGAGGGGAAGAAGGTTTTGTGTACTACTGGCCTACCCTGAATGCCTACGGCCCCACTCAGTACATAACACCGCTGCAGTCAGCAACATATCCTGTAGTGGCTACCGATATTTGTGGCGAGACCATTGAAACTTCTACAACGATTGAAGTACAATACCTGTTCAGTGATTTCCTTGCAAGCATGTCGTTGACTGAGGAGAATTTATACAGTTTCCGAGCCACCCCAACTCCAGAAGAACCATACCCAGGTGCGTATTCATACCATTGGGATTTTGGGGATGGATCGACTTCGACTGATCCCATTACCGAGCATTTGTTTGATGGATTGGGCGACTACACGGTTACCCTTGAAGTGACCAGCTGGGTGGGCTGTACCAACCAAGCGTTCACCCTTGTGCGTGGTCCCGTCCTGTTGTATGTCCCTACTGCTTTTACCCCGAACAACGATGGAATTAATGATGCATTCAAGGTCGTTGGGTCGCAAATCATGAAGTATGAAATTTGGATCATGAATCGCTGGGGAGAAACCGTTTTCCATAGCACAGATTTAAATGATGTGTGGATCGGTGATGTTCAAGGAGGGACTCACTTTGCAGAAAATGGCATCTACAACTGGGTTATACGCTTGAAAGGATATAACACGGATGCAGAGGAGTATACCGGATCATTGCAGCTGATGCGATGACCTGTAGAGTTTAACTAAATGATAAAAGACATTGTCTGAACAAGGCAACAAAAGTTTGATGGGGCCATTTTTGGTGGTCACCACATTATTCTTCATGTGGGGGTTTATTACGGTGCTCGTCGATGCGCTGGTGCCCCGACTTAAAGATGTTTTTGAATTAAATCTTTGGCAAGCCGGTTTGGTGCAGTTTGCCTGGTTCGCCGCTTATGGTTTAATCAGTATACCTGGGGGAAATCTAATCGAGCGCATTGGATACAAACGAGGTATTTTGGTTGGACTTGGACTTGCGGCTTTGGGCTGTTTGCTTTTTTACCCTGCTGCGGAGAGCCGGGTCTATGCGCTATTCTTATTGGCTTTGTTTGTTGTTGCAGGTGGAATTACCATTCTTCAAGTTGCGGCCAACCCCTACATTTCGGTATTAGGAGATCCACGCAAGGCATCGAGTAGGTTGAATTTGGCACAAGCCTTCAATTCATTGGGCACGACCATTGCTCCCATCATCGCAGCGAGCTTTTTGTTGAGCGATGAAATCAAGTCGACCGCCGAGCAAGAGGCATTGACTTCAGAGGCGCTAATCAACTACCGATTAGAAGAAGCTGCAGCTGTTCAAGGACCTTTCGTTGCCCTTTCAATGGGATTTTTACTCCTTGCGATTTTGATTGGAGTAAGCAAATTGCCGCGAATCATAGGAGGAAAAACCAGAGGAGCACTTGCAACAGCTTGGTCGAATAAGAACCTGCGATTGGGGGCAATAGGAATTTTTGTTTACGTTGGTGCAGAGGTCGCAATCGGTTCTTATTTGGTGGGATATGGTCAGGAACTTGGTGTTGGAGAAACGATTCGAACGACCCCATGGCTGTCGTCTATGGCAGAAATTGCAGCAGGCATAGGAGGGAAGTCCATTGCCGGAATGGATGCGAAGGGATTGATTGGTGCGCTGTTGACATTCTATTGGGGCGGAGCGATGATTGGCCGATTCATTGGGTCTTTGTTAATGCAAAAGATGGCCCCTAATAAGTTGCTGGGGTTCTTTGCCTTGGTAGCCACTGCATTGATCATCCTGAGTATGATGACAAACGGCATAACCGCTGTTATGGCCTTGTTGAGTGTTGGATTGTTCAATAGCATCATGTTCCCTACAATTTTCACTCTCGGAATCGCAAAGCTGGGAGATCTAAAACCACTTGGCAGTGGCATCTTGTGCACTGCAATTGTGGGTGGTGCGTTCATTCCTCCAGCGGTCGGTGCGCTAGCGGATGGATTTGGATTTTCCTTGGCACTGGTGTTACCGGTTCTTTGCTACATGTACATCCAATATTTCGCATCAACTGCTGAAAATGCTTGACGAACACGCTTCTGGATCCCTGATTGTTTGATTTTTCGATAAAATTCCTTAACAAAAGATTATTCTTTTTGCACAGTGGCAACTTTTTGGTGAGAATTTGTGTTCCTTAGTTGTCCAGATATCATTAAGCGTAAAAACAGACGGTCATGGCCAGAAAAAAGCGAGAAAAGGAATTGCAGCCCAATATCAAGGTGCGGTTAGACCGTAGAACTGTGATTACAGTGAGAGATCAAGAGAAATTGGCCTTTTGGAAAGAAAAGTACCCAAGTTTGGAGGTGCTCGAGGAGTGATTTGACACTCGATTGACGTCTTCCTTGAAGAAATATTTATAGATGTGCGTCAAATGAGACTCATCTTCAGAAAACAAAAAATGGAATAAAAGAAAGCCGAGCTAAACAGCTCGGCTTTCTTTTTATCATCTCTGTAGGATCTTTTGGAATGGGATGCCTTAAGCCCAGCTCAGGCAAGTTGGTTCTGTTTCCAAGGAGCAAAAGCCAATTGTTCCCTCCCTTTTTTTGTCAAGGTGTATCCATTCTTATTCTGTAGCATTCCATCCAAGTACAAGTTCGTGATTCGCTCTCCAATTCGCGCTTGACCAACACTCAAGTCAGTATCTGCCTCAATTCGCTTCCAAAAGTTGCGCTCTAAAACGGCCAATCGGATGTGAGACTGTTGTTCTTGTTTGTAGGTCTGAATGATGTCGAGGATCATGTAATCGTACTTATCCATGTTGCTAAGGAGTGTGTAGGTTAGGGAAGCGATAAATGGTTTGCTTCAATATGAAGACAAGGGCAAAATACAAGGCCACACGCGCAAACTGGGGTAAATCGGATATGAAATATGAACGAATTGTTAACGACTCAAGAAATATTGTGAATTACTTGTGGATTCGTAGTTTTTTCAGCAGCGACTTACAAGTTAATCAACTGAATTCCAGGGTTTTCTGATGGTTTTCGCAGCGGCTAAGTTGCTCCGCAACAACGTCATGTATTCATCACGATGGATGGTTTTGGCTCCAAGGGATTGCAAGTGAGTGTTACTGATTTGGCAGTCAATGGGACCGAAATTTCGCTTTTTCGCCCAGCGGACGAGTTCAATGAATGCAAATTTTGAAGCGTTGCTCACAATGGAGAACATGCTTTCTCCGAAAAACATTCTTCCAATGCTCACCCCATATAAGCCACCAACGAGTTGATTGTTCTGCCACGCTTCGAAGGAATGAGCTAAACCCAGATCATGCAGTCTGATATAGGCTTCAATGATTTCTTCCGAAATCCATGTGCCTTCGGCGGAAGCCCGTAATTCAGAACATTGACGAATGACCTCAGGGAATGAGTTGTCGATCTTCAGTTCGAAGATCTTTTGATTCAATACGTTTCGCATGCTTTTTGAAACGTGCAGATTATCCAGGAACAAAACGGAGCGCGTTTCTGGTGCCCACCACAAAATGGGGTCATTTTCACCGTACCAGGGGAAGATTCCGTTTTCATAAGCAGCAATGAGCCTTGCTTCCTGTAAATCCCCTCCAATCGCCAACAATCCCTCCCAAGCAAGATGGACTGGAGGGAAGGTGAATGTGTCGTCGAGAATGGTGACTTTTGGTGGGTTGTCCATGCTGTCTATTCCTATGCTCGAATGTAATGGGCATTTGTGAGAATGTTGGATTTTTGTGCAATGAATGATTCGTCGAAGCGCTTGATTTTGGATTTGACTGCGGAATTTGAGGCGCATGGAAAGGTGTTTAGCGCTAATGCGGACGCGATGATGCCGTTCCGAAGGCCGCGCCCTGAGGCCTCCGACGAATCAATTCATGCCATTCGATACGCTGGAGTTGCTTTGCCTTTGTTCGAAGTTGATGGTGAATGGCATTTGTCTTTGATGAAGCGAACGGAGTATCCGGGTGTACACAGTGGTCAGATTTCCATACCGGGAGGTGAACGTGAAGAAGGTGACGCCGATTTGAAGCAAACAGCAATGCGGGAATTTCTCGAAGAAATGGGAGTTCCATTGGAGTTGCCTCGTTTAATCGATGGGTTATCTGAACGCTTCATTCCCCCTTCAAATTTTTTAGTTAAGCCGTTTATTCACGTAATGGATTCAGAACCGGATTGGAAAATCGATCCTACTGAAGTCCAATCGGTATTGACCATTCCTGTGGGCGAATTTTTGAAACCGGATGCCTTACGTCCTACTTCCATTTCCATCAGTCCAGATCAAAGAGTCGAATTGCCGGCATACCATTGGAAGGGAGAAGTCATTTGGGGAGCGACGGCCATTATCCTAACCGAATTGACGTTTGCATGGAAGTCCATGACTGAGAATCACTGATGTAAATTTGCACCATGCAAGAATTCAACGGATTGTATTCCCAAAAACGAGAAGATGTATTGCGGGCGATAGAAAAAGCTCGAGACCATGGAACACTCGAATGGGTGCGTCCGCTGATGGAAGTTTTTAGAGATCTGGAAGACGAAGAAATCAGGACTGAAATCGCTGGATTACTCGGTGCATTAAAGATCTCTGATGCAGCATCTGTTTTTTCTGATGCTTTAGACGACCCAGAATTCAGTAGCATTCACGCTGATGTTATTTCATTTTTGTGGAGCTGTGGTTTTCAATCAGAGGATGATTTAATCAGCATTGTTCAATGCGCAATCGATGGGGACTACCGATGCGCAATGGAAGCATTGACTTGGGTAGAGGAATTGGAGCATGTTCTTGATGAACAGGTGCTTTTAGATGTTATTCTGATGCTTCGTGGCCATTTAGAAGAAATCGATGGCCAGGACATTCGGGTTCCTCTGTATCAAGACATGTTATTGAAGTTGCAGCGCCACGAACGAGGACAATGATTCGCTGCTGAATCAACCTCAATGGCGCACTAGGTTTGAATCACCCCTGTTTTGAATTCTTCGATGGGACTGTGATTGGATGCCGCGATGCCCGTGCTTATCCAGTGCCTGGTTTCGTCCGGATCGATGATGGCATCAACCCAAAGTCGCGCTGCGGCATAGAGGGGATGCGTTTGTTCTTCATACTGTGTTGCCAGCCTTTTATGCAGAGCTTGTTGAGCCTTCTCATCCGGCATTTCCCCGAGTTTTTTCAGCCTTGAGATTTCGATTTGCTGCAGAACTTCAGCAGCCTGGTCTCCGCCCATTACTGCCAATTTTGCTGTTGGCCATGCAATGATTAATCGGGGATCATAGGCTTTGCCACACATGGCATAATTTCCTGCTCCATAACTATTGCCAACAATGACAGTGAATTTTGGAACGGTTGAATTGGCCACGGCATTCACCATTTTCGCCCCGTCTTTTATGATGCCACCATGTTCACTTCTCGAGCCGACCATGAATCCGGTAACGTCTTGAATGAAAACCAATGGAATGCCTTTTTGATTGCAGTTCATGATGAATCGCGCGGATTTGTCAGCACTATCGGAATAGATGACCCCACCAAACTGCATTCCATCGGTTTTTGACTTGACCAGCTTTCGTTGGTTTGCAATGATGCCTACGCTCCATCCATCGATTCGGGCAAATCCAGTAATGATGGTCTTACCGTAATCTTTTTTGAATTCCGTAAAGCTTCCCGCATCCACCAATGAATCGATCAATTGCATCGTATCGTAAGGCTGATTTCGTTCAGGTGGAAGGATTCCGCACAGGCTCTTCCCACTTGGATTGACTGGCGAGGACCTTTGAAAACCCGCGAGATTGGTGTTTTCCTTGAAGTGCCCAATCAATTTTCGAATGGTCGCTAAAGCTTCCTCCTCCGAGTCGCAAGCATGATCCACGATTCCACTTATACTACTATGGGTTTGAGCTCCTCCCAAAGTTTCATTGTCAATGGATTCTCCGATGGCTGCTTTGACGAGATAGCTACCCGCTAAAAATATTGATCCAGTTCCCTTGACGATCAAGGCTTCATCACTCATAATGGGTAAATATGCTCCACCAGCCACACAAGCTCCCATAACCGCGGCAATTTGTGGAATGCCCATAGCGCTCATTTTTGCATTGTTGCGAAACATCCGTCCAAAATGTTCTTTGTCGGGAAAAATTTCATTTTGCATGGGAAGAAAAACCCCCGCACTATCCACTAGGTAGACGATGGGGAGGCGATTTTCCATTGCAATTTCTTGTGCCCGGAGGTTCTTTTTCCCGGTAATTGGAAACCACGCTCCAGCCTTTACAGTGGCGTCATTGGCGACAACGATGGTAAGTCTTCCGCTGATGTGACCAATTTTGACGACGACACCTCCGCCGGGACAGCCGCCATGTTCCTCATACATCCCTTCACCAGCGAGTGCGCCAATTTCAATGGGTGAAGACTCGGCATCAAATAGGAGAGCCATGCGTTCACGCGCAGTTAATTTTCCTTTTTCATGTTCCTTGTCAATGCGGCTCTGTCCGCCGCCCTTGGCCGCGATTTCAATCTTATCACGAATCGGCGTCCATGCCAGTCGCATAGCATCCTCGTTTCGATTCCATTCAAGTTCTGAGGGATTCAGTTTTTTGGGCATAGGGTAAAGTTAATAGGAGAGGTACCTTTGTTCTATGCAATCAGAAAAATCGTATTCATACTTGCGTGCAATGCGATGGATTTATTCATGGATTTTATTCGGATTTGCAGGATGTCAATTGTCTGGAGAAAGTCCGGATGTTACTTCGGAAAAGTCCATTCAGGCAGCCCGATACGCAGAGGGCTTTCGATGGCGAGACTTCGAGACATCACAAGGTAGTGGGAGGTGTCTGGAGATATTAAGTTTGGACCGTAATGCCATTGAATGCACTGTTTACAGGGATTCGACATCGTTTAGCGCAGACCAAGCTCAGGCTTCTCCTTCGGTTGTTTTGGGTTCGGGGGGGCTTGTGACCATGAGTTCTACCCATGTCGCATTGATGGAGCCGTGGGATCCGATGCTTCTAAATTGGAGCGGTGGAGGCTATTTGGATTTCCTTCAATCGAAATCAGCACTTGAGCGCATCAAGAACAAAGAGGTCTCAAATTTTGGTGGAAATCCAGAATGGGATCATGAGGTTATAGTCAATGCGCGATTTAAAGCATTTTGCATTTACCCTTATGGCAATCCCTTAAAAGATTTGGTGTGGGCGAAAGACTTGCCCATTGTTCCTATTGTGGAATATGCCGAGCGAACTCCCTTAGGTCGTGCAGAATGGATGAGGGCACTCGCTTGGATGGTCGGAGATTTGGAATTGGCCGAGGCAGATAGCGCATTCAATGCAATTGCGATCCAATACGAAGCCGTTAAATCGCAACCGTTGCCGGGAAGTGATTCCTTACTTGTGTTTACCGGGAGCTTTGATCAAGGCGCTTGGAGTGCTCCTAGTGGAAATAGTTTTATCGCAACTTTGCTTCAGGATGCCGGGTCTAAATATGTTTTTGCCAATCGGATGGAAACTGAAAACGTCCAAGTCTCAATTGAAGAATTAATCGAAATCCGAAACCACTCGGATGCATGGGGCATGGTCCTGTCTCATCCTTCTGAAGTGTTGACCTTGACCGATCTGAAAGTGATGAATCCTCAGAATTCAATTGTGATTCCAATAGATGGAAAGGTGTTTTACGCGAATACCCAAACGTGTGATTATTTTGGTTGGTGGGTCGCACATCCTGATGCTTTGTTGCAAAACATTAGAGCATTGCTTTACGAGGATTCAGACATCGAACTGGATTCAGTGTGCTTTAAATGGATTTCGCAATGAGTCTTTCTCGTGCTTCATTGATGGGAGGGGGCATTTTGCTGACCTTGTTTTTGAGTCACTTAATCTGGGGAAGTGTTTCCATTCCTTGGTTGGAAGGATTAATGGGCGAGGTGAACATTTCTCAAGATCATATGACCATTCTTTTTGATGTGCGTTTGCCTCGCGCCTTAATCGCACTTTCTACTGGGATGGGCCTGAGTTGTTGTGGATTGATGCTTCAGACTTGGCTTGGTAATCCATTGGCTGGGCCCAGTGTGCTAGGAGTGACTTCTGGAGCGGGTATGGGAGTAGCGTTGGTCGTTTTAGCGGGAGTGGGAAGCGTTTGGTGGGGAACGACCTTGGCAGCATTCGTTGGTAGTACGCTGACGTTGGCGATGGTATTCGGAGTTTCCCATCGCTTCAGAGGAATGGCGTCCCTGCTCATATTCGGTTTGATGTTGAATTATGTCTTGGGGGCCCTAATCACCGTTTTGCAATCTGAGGCTGATCCGGATTCATTGCAACAATTCGTTTTCTGGGGCATGGGAACCTTTGGACAAGCAACATTCAATGTTTCTATCATACTCTTCTTCGTCATACTCGTTTGTATGCTGATTGTCTGGAAAATGCGGAAAGACTTAGACATATGGACGCTCGGACCATTGACTGCAAAAAGCATGGGAGTTAACGAATTAACACTTCGCCGTCAAGTCGTACTCTTAACGGGAATGATGACGGGTTTGCTTACGGCAATATGCGGTCCAGTGGCTTTTTTGGGTTTAGCCACGCCACATGTGGTGAAATTGTTGTTTGGAGGTCGAAGTCATCGAGAATTGATCCCGCTGACTGCAATTACTGGCGGTATTTTGGCCTTGTTGGCAGATTGGGGCGTTAAAGGGGTCTTTTTCATGGACAGTGGGTGGCCGCTCAATGCAGTTTTGTCGTTAATAGGAGGTCCCATGGTCGTTTGGGTTTTGATCAAGAACTCCAAAATGTCTGCCGCATGAGCTCTAAATGCACTCCGTTGACCTTTTCGAAATTGAGTTTTGGATACGATTCTCAACGTCCAATTTTGCAAGGTTTAAACGGGGCGTTCGGTGAAAAGGGAATTCATTTAATCATCGGTAAGAATGGCGTTGGAAAAAGTACCATGCTCCGCGTTCTGGCCGGTCTTATGGAACCACTTGAAGGCGTCGTCAAGATTGGCGATCAGCCCATCCAATGTATGTCCCAAGTGGAACGTGCTCAGCAGATATCTTTTGTCCATAGCCTTCCTCCGAAAACGAGCGAATTGTCGGTTGCAGAAGTTTTGGCGCTGGTGTCTGAGGATGAGGAGAAAAACAGGGGGGCGCTTCGGTCTTTTGGTGAAGTTGATTGGTGGAATCAATCGCTTCATACTTTGAGCGATGGCCAAGCGCAGCGGGTTATGTTCACTAGGGTAATGCTTCAAAACACCGAATGGACGATTCTAGACGAGCCGACCGCCTTCCTTGATGTGCCTTCGAAAATGGCCTTTTGGAAGGAGCTAGGTATCGCTTCAGTCAATGGAAAGGGGTTCATTATTGCGACCCATGATTACGCTGAATTATCAGAACATGTGAATTTGGCATCGGTGCATCTCATTGACGAGTCCCATTGGATGGAGATTGACTTGGCATCAAATCCTCGTTTGTGGCATCGACAAATGGGTTGAAAATTTTCGAAGAATTGGCGTGTATTGACAGTTTGTCCGAGCACCCGGTTCTTATTTTTGCGGCGCTTGGATAAATTGAATAAGCATTCAAGATTATGCCCCCGATAGGTAGAATGATTTTCATGTTCGTCTTCATGACGTCTTTGCTTTCCACCATTGAATGGCTGGCTTACCGACTTTTGAAACGAAAATTTGAGCGAAGTGCTCATTGGTTTCAGATACGGCGCACATGGGTTTTTTTGATGGTTATTGTTTGGATAGCATTTGTAATCAATGGATTCATGTGGCCAACTTGGAGGGCGACACATCCACGATTGCTTTCCATCCTGTCCATCTCATTTTTCACAGTCTTCATGCCGAAACTGGTGATGTCGAGTTTTGAAATAGCTGAATGGATTCGTCAATTGCTATCATTTGGTCAAAGCAGGTCCTCAGGTTCTATCCGTCCAATTTCGCGGAAATCGTTCTTGACAGATTTGGGGGTGGCTTTGTCAGGTTTGACCTTCGCAAGCTTCTTGTATGGCGTAACATGGGGCAAATTTGCCTTTCGAACAGAGCGAATACGGATTCCAATTCCCTCGTTGCCGGACAGTTTCGATGGCTTGTGTATTGTCCAAATATCCGATGCACACTTGGGGAGTTTTATCGGAACTCCTGGACCTGTATTGGATGCGCTAGAGGGAATCAATCGACTGAATGCAGATTTGATTTTGTTCACGGGCGATTTAGTCAACGTTCACGCTGAGGAAGCAGAGCCTTGGATTTCTCCCTTTGCCAAGTTGAGTGCACCGCTTGGAAAGTTTTCCATCATGGGAAATCATGATTATGCTGACTATGGCCCATTCGAAGATGAAGAGCGAGAAGCGAGTCGCCAAAGACTGTATCAAATTCATGAAGAGATGGGCTTTCGTCTATTGAGAAACGAGCATGTGAAAATTCGAAAAGGGAATGAAGAACTACTGCTCTTGGGCGTCGAAAATTGGGGAAGGGGATTTCGCAAGTCGGGTGATTTGAAGAAAGCTATGGAAGAAAGCGGATGTGAGAACAAGGTGACCATTCTCATGTCGCATGATCCCACCCATTGGGAAGAACAAGTGATGCAAGGGAAAGCACCCATTGAACTCACCCTAAGTGGGCATACCCATGGGATGCAATTCGGTATGGAGATTCCATGGCTGGGAGTGAAGTGGTCGCCGAGCAAATGGAGGTACAAACGGTGGGGTGGGTTGTATGAAGAGCAAGGACAATTTTTGCATATCAACCGAGGTTTTGGAGTCTTGGGTTTTCATGGCAGGATTGGAATGCCACCAGAAATCACGGTAATTGAATTGATGAAAGGTTAATTTCACCGATTATTATTGCACATAAGATCAATACGCACAATGTCAGACGATAAGAAAGTCATTTTTAGTATGCACCGGGTAAACAAGGTGACGCCCGCTGGAAAACAGATACTCAAAGACGTGACGCTCGGGTTTTATTACGGTGCCAAAATTGGGATCCTTGGAGCCAATGGTGCAGGGAAATCCACTGTGATGAAAATCATTGCAGGGCTTGACGATGCCTATAGCGGTGATGTGACTTGGTCGCCGGGTATCACGGTTGGATACCTTTCACAAGAACCAGAATTGGATGAGCAAAAAACCGTAAGGGAAATCGTGGAAGAGGGAACGGCGGAAATCGTGAATGTTCTCAAGGAATACGAAGAGATCAATGCCCGATTTATGGATGAAGAAATCCTGAACAATCCGGACAAAATGGAATCACTGATTCAGCGGCAATCGGAGGTACAGGATCGAATCGATGCACTCAATGCATGGGAATTGGATACCAAGTTGAGCATTGCGATGGATGCGCTTCGCTGTCCTCCAGATGACGCTAAAATCGAATTGTTATCAGGTGGAGAGCGCCGTCGGGTGGCCTTGTGTCGATTGCTATTGCAACAGCCAGATGTATTGTTGTTGGACGAGCCAACGAACCATTTGGATGCGGAGTCCATCGATTGGTTGGAGCAACATTTGGAACAATATCCTGGAACGGTTTTGTGTGTGACACACGACCGGTATTTCCTGGACAATGTGGCAAAATGGATTTTGGAATTGGATCGAGGCGAAGGCATTCCTTACGAGGGGAATTACGCATCTTGGTTGGAACAGAAATCAAAAAGATTGGCTCGGGAGGAAAAACAAGAGTCAAAAAGACGCAAAGAATTGGAGCGTGAATTGGAGTGGGTGCGACAATCTCCAAAAGGCCGACGTGCTAAGAACAAGGCCCGTGTCAACAACTACGAGCAAATGTTGGCTGAAGGAACGAATGAGAAAGATGCGAGGCTTACCATCCCAATTCCCAATGGTCCTCGATTGGGGAACGCAGTAATCGATGCAACCAATTTGCAAAAGGCCTTTGGTGATCGTTTGCTCATTGAAGATTTGAACTTCAAGCTACCGCCGGCCGGAATTGTGGGGGTTATTGGTCCTAACGGAGCCGGAAAAACAACGTTGTTCAGGATGATTATGGGTGAGGAACAGCCAGATCGTGGGGAGTTTCAAGTAGGAGAGACAGTTGAAATTGGATATGTGGACCAACGGCACAAAGAGATTGACCCGAACAAATCGGTATGGGAAGTGATTAGTGGAGGGAATGAGCAGCTCGAGATTGGCGGAAAGCTGTTCAATAGCCGGGCTTATGTATCTCGTTTCAATTTCAACGGTGCAGATCAGCAAAAGAAATGCGGCGTGCTATCAGGTGGTGAACGTAATCGATTGCATTTGGCCATGACGTTGAAAACAGAAGCCAATGTGCTTTTGCTGGACGAGCCTACGAACGACATCGATGTGGATACATTGCGAGCATTGGAAGAAGGAATTCAATCCTTTGCTGGCTGCGCAGTAGTGATTTCTCACGACCGGTATTTTTTAGATCGAATTTGCACGCACATTTTGGCTTTTGAAGGCGATTCTCAGGTCTACTGGTTCGAAGGAACATATAGTGAGTACGAGGAAAATCGGAAGAAGCGGATGGGCAATGCTGGCCCACAGCGCGTGAAATATCGAAAACTGGTTCGTGGTTGATTATGTAGGTCGATTTGCTCCAACGCCCTCTGGTCCACTGCACATGGGGTCCATGGTCGCAGCAGTGGCTTCGTGGTTGGATGCCAAAGCACATGGTGGGAAGTGGTTGTTGAGAATTGACGACTTGGATGCACCTCGAGTTGCGGAGGGTTCGGTCCTCTCCATTCAAAATACGCTGGAAACGTTTGGTATGGATTGGGATGACATTCATTTTCAATCCGAACATTTCGATCGATACGAATGGGCGTTAGATCAGTTGAAGGAAAGGGGGTTGACCTATGGATGCCAATGCACAAGAAAAGACTTAGAAGGACATGAACTTTATCCTGGCACCTGTCGCGATCTTGCATTGAAAACCCAGCGAACCATGCGATTGCTTGCAACTTCTCAGCAAATTGACTGGAATGATAAAGGTGAGGGTTTTCTATCGTTTAATCTTGTCGATGAGGTAGGTGATTTTGTTTTGCGCAATGCGCACGGAATTCCCAGTTATCACCTGGCCAATGTGGTCGACGATTTGGATTTGAACATAACCCACGTTGTTCGTGGAGCAGATTTGGTTCATTCAACGGTAGCTCATTGTTATTTGAGATCCGTTTTTGGAGGCCAGCCCCTCGTGTACCATCATGTTCCGCTTGCTTTGGATCAACAAGGCCAGAAACTTTCAAAACAATCCATGGCTCCTGCAGTAGACGAAATGAAACCTGAGTTTGTGTTACAAGAGGTCTTTGATCACCTCGGAATTCCGCACTTGGAAGGGACTGTTGGCCAACAGCTTGAGCTGGCCATCAAGCACTGGAAGGACAACTTAGCGGCTCAAAATTGAATCGATGACCTCAATCATCGCATTGAATTCACTTTCATTAAATAAACGAGTGAGGAAAACGATTTCTCCCTTAGCATCGACCACAACATTTCTCGTCACACCACTTTTAGGCCCTGCAATTTGATAAAACAATTCGCCTCCAGGATCTGGTGCCATTGGATAAGTTACACCAGTGGATGCTGTGAATTGGGCAACTTTTTCTTGAGGTTCATCCAAATCAACGCCAATCAGGAGAAAAGGCTTCTCGCGAAACCGTTGCCACACTTCTGATTCTAAATGGGGCATTTCTGCCCGGCAAACACCGCACCAAGAGGCCGTAAACTGAAGAACATAGGTGGTGCCCAGCAAGGACTTTGATGAATAAGTTGTTCCTTCTATGTCCGTGAGTTCAAAACTCGGGATTTGATCTCCTACACGTACAATGTATCCTCTTTCATCCATTGGATGGGCTTGTGCACTGCAATGGAGCACAGCAATCAACATTCCCATGGTTCCTAAGGCTTTTGCGATGGTGCTCATGAAGGATTTTTTACCGCCCGAGCTGCCTGTTGGCTTCTTGGATGAAATTGATCGATTTGGTTTCTTAAAAACCTCCGGTCCAAGTGCGTGTAAATTTCAGTGGTCACAATCTGTGCATGTCCAAGCATTTCTTGAACGGCTCGAAGATCGGCGCCCGCTTCCAATAGATGGGTAGCAAAGCTGTGTCGAAAGGTATGGGGACTAATGGACTTTCGTACCTGGGCCTGTATGGCAACACGGCGCAACATGGTAAACGCCATTTGACGGCTCAACCCTCGTCCTTGTCGACCGAGAAACAAGGTGTCTTCGTGTCCTTTCATCGGGATGATATCTGCGCGGTATTGCGCCAGATAATCATCGATGGCATTGATCGCAGTTGTCCCAATAGGAATCATCCGTTCCTTGTTGCCTTTTCCGATTACTTGAATGACTTTGTCCACGAAATCGACTTTGGACAATTGGAGCTCGCACAATTCGGTTACCCTCAAGCCACAACTATACAATACTTCAAGCATAGCGCGATTTCTCACGCCTTCTCTTCTGGACAAATCCACGCTTTGGATGATGGCACTGATTTCATTCACAGACAAAACATCAGGAAGTTTGCGCTGTGGTTTCGGTGCTTCAATCAATTCTACGGGGTTTCCTTCGAGGATCTTTTCGAGACGGAGGTATTTGCAAAAGCTGCGAATGCCTGATAACATGCGCGCCTGACTGTTCCGGGCAATTCCCTCATCAAAGAGAAAGCCCATGTAATGCTCTATGTGAGTCATTCCGATGAGTCCTGGATCGGAAATCGCTTCATGCTCTAAACAATATGAAGAGAATTTGGAGATGTCGCGCAGGTATGCAGCAATGGAATTGGCGCTGAGTCCTCGCTCCAATGCGAGGTAGGTTTCATATCCGTTGATAGCAGAATTCCAATCTGATTTTATTCGAGGCATTAGGGAATCCAATTTTGATGCGTAATGAGGAGGGCTTCTTGCACGGTGATTCTTTTTTCGCCGCGATAAGCTGTAACGAATGGGCCGGGGAAATCATGACTTACATTCAAGTCCTCTCGTAAATTCCGAGCCTCCTGGTATTCGCTATAATTTCCAGTTGTGTATTTGTTCCAAGCATCATGTTTTTCAGAACGGAGGTCTCCCTGGAAAGAATAGATTCGCTTCACGCGCGATCGGCCCACGGACTTTCGGGTCGCCAATAATTGAACCCGAAATGCGACTTCGTCGTCTGATTGCGTGGCGCTTGATTGCTTTAGAGGTGCTTCGCGAGGTGTGGTTTTTCCTTGATCTTTCTCCGAAACTTGAGCCAATTCGGTTTCGTTCGATGCTTGTTCAATTGATTCGATTTCTGAGGCAGTGATTGCAGGAATGGATCCGCTGACGGGCTTGAGATCTTTTACGGTCGAATACGTTCCGGAGATTGTGTTTTTCGCGGACTCATCGACGGAATAAGTGATTTCAATTTCCGGGGTATTGGGTGCAGATTGCCAGATGTAAATCAATTCATTCTTGTGTCGATCACGAATCGCAGATGCTCCATCAGAAAGAGGGTTAATGGAATATTCGTCTTTTATAAGCTCTGTTATTTTTAAAAACTGCCCGGGTTCAAATCCAGAAAGAACCAATTTCATAATGCCCTCACCAGAAGATTCTGCTTGACTCCAAGACCGGCGCACTTTGAATGCATCACTTTTTGAGGCCATTGCATTTTCTGTTGGAAGTGAAATGGAGTGAGAAGCAAGTGCGACATCTTGCCTGCTTCCATTGCGAATGAAGGAGAACTGTTGTTCGATCTCACCTCCTTCAAAATCTTGCGCTGCAGTCAGTTTTAGTTCGAGTTGAAGCGCCTGTTGTTGAGGGATTTCAATCCAAATGAATTTCGCTTTTCCGTCTTTGAAAGAGAATGAAGCGTTTTCTACTTGAACGGGTTCGACTTCGATGCCAATTGGAAATTGGACTTGGAATCGTGCAAAGCCTGAGGCCTCATGAATATCCAGCGTCCAGGTGGCATTGTATGATTGCCCTATTGCAAGTGCAGAGGGGAGTTGGTGTTCTTCTACAAGTCCAGCGTTTCCTTTGATGGTTGAACTCAAAGGAGACCATAGATGGAGTAAGATCCAGATTCCATGCGTAATGGTCGTTACGAACATGAAGGCAAGCTAATCTCAGGGTTGCCAGGATTTAATGGCTTAATCTGATTTTGCCAACCGGTTGATGTGGAACATTCCGCTTTTGTTTCTCGGGTTTTGTTGTGAAGGCGTTAAGAAGAGTATAAAAAAATAGTCCTGTCCCAGCGTTCTGGGACAGGACCAACTTAACCAAATTATCACTTGATGCTTAGCTTGCGCTAAACTCACTTAAAACCACTACAAACATCGGTGGCATTTCAAATGATAAACGCTGAACTAAAAAGTGTTATTGACATGAGTTCGTTAAAAAATGCCAGTATTTGAATTTCACTAGATGTGGATTATCTTTGCGCCCCTTTTGGGTTATTAATTACGCACTATGAAATCAGGAATTCACCCCGAGAACTATCGATTGGTTGTCTTCAAAGACATGTCAAATGAATATGCTTTCTTAAGTCGGTCTGCAGCTGCGACCAAAGAAACCATTCAATGGGAAGATGGCAATGAATATCCATTGGTTAAGGTAGAAGTCAGTCACAAGTCGCATCCGTTTTATACCGGAAAGGCGCAATTCGTGGATACTGCAGGACGTATTGATAAATTCCGACAGAAGTATCAGAAGTTTGATAAGAAGGATGCCCCCAAAGGGGAAGAGGCTTGAGCTGAGGAATTAAATGAAGAAAAATCAAGGGGCTGAAAAGCCCCTTTTTTTATTCTCTTTCAAGGGGTCAAAGGCGAAGTTTTGATGATTTCCAGTCCATACCCAATTGGACCCGGATTTCGGGGAGTATTGGTCAGGACATGGCACTTTTGGATTCCTAGCTGGCGGATAATTTGGGCGCCAATGCCATAATCTTTGGCGTCCATCTTGTTTTCGAATGACCGATCGGTGCCTTTGAGTTTATTGTAGGCCTTTAGCTCATCTAAAATTCCGCCCCCCTTCCGAAGCTTGTTGATGTAAATGATGGCGCCGTGACCGATTTCATCGATTTTTTGCATTGCGGCATGCAGCATTGGGCCCTTTCCGAAGTCGGTTATTTGAAAAACGTCACCAACCATACTCGTGCTATGCACACGAAGCGGCACTTCATCGTTGATGTCCCATGCCCCTTTGACAAGTGCGAGGTGTTCGACTTCATTGGTGAGTTGCTTGAAGACGATTGCCTTGAATTCCCCAAACGCAGTTTGGATTTCAGTTTCGAATTTCCTTTCGATGAGGGTCTCGTTTTGCAATCGGTATTCGATTAAATCTGCAATCGAAACGAGTTTCAAATTGAATTTCTCTGCCAACTCGCGGCATTCGGGTAAGCGGGCCATCGAACCATCTTCATTCATGATTTCAACAATGACTCCAGCGGGTTCAAAACCTGCAAGGCGTGAGAAATCTATGGCTGCCTCTGTATGACCTGGTCTGCGCAGTACACCCCCTTTTTTGGCTCGCAACGGGAAAATATGTCCTGGTTTTCCGAGCGACTTAGGATCCGTTTTTGGATCAATAAGCGCTTGGATCGTTTTTGACCGATCCTGGGCAGATATCCCAGTTGTACAGCCATGACCAATCAAATCCACAGAAACAGTGAACGGGGTTTCGTAAGCGGCATTATTGGATTCGACCATCAACTCAAGTCCTAACTCATCACAACGGTTTTCGATTAAGGGAGCACAAATCAAACCTCGCCCATGGGTGGCCATGAAATTGACCACCTCCGGAGTTGCATGCCTAGCGGCTATCAAAAAGTCCCCTTCATTCTCTCGATCTTCGTCGTCTACCACTATGATTACTTCGCCTCGCCGGATGGCCTCAATTGCTTCAGGGATGGAATCCATCATTTTCATGATGCAAAAGTAGGGCGAGGACAGCCGATTCTCTTTCCTAAATTTGCCCCATGATTTTACCCATCGTTGCATACGGAGATGCCGTTTTAAAAAAAGAGGCTGATGATGTAGGACAAGAATTTCAAGGGCTGGATGAACTCGTCAACAATATGTGGGAGACCATGTATCAAGCAGATGGGGTTGGGCTCGCCGCGCCACAGGTCGGACTTTCCTTGAGGATTTTTGTTTGCGACGGCACACCATTTGCCGAGGGCGAGAAGGGCGATGCCTCATGCTTGGATTTTAAGCGTGTGATGATCAATCCGGTAATTTTTGACGAGTCAGAGGAGCGAAGTCAAATGGAAGAAGGATGTCTTTCTATTCCAGGAATTCGAGAAGCTGTGGAGAGACCGGAGACGATATCGGTAGAGTACTACAACGAAAAGTGGGAATTGAAAGAAGAACGTCTGAGTGGCCTCGCAGCCAGGATTGTGCAGCATGAAAATGACCACCTCGACGGGGTTCTCATTACTGATCATGTCAATCCCATGCGCAGAAGGCTGTTGCACGGTAAGCTCCGGGACATCACCCAAGGTAAAGTCCCAGTCGATTACAGGATGAAAAAAGTTTAGTTCGATGATTAAAGTGGGCCATCACCTCTTTTTGGTAGCATTGGCATTGTTCGCAATGCGTTGCGCGTCAGAACAGCCAAATGATTGTGCTTCGCAACTTGAAGCAATAGCGGAATTGGAACAGCAACTGTTTGGTAATGAAGAAATGGTGCATGATGATGTAAGGTCCCAATTGATGAAATGTTATGGGGAATTTGCAAATGAATGCCACGATGCAGCCGAGACCCCTGAAATGTTATTCCGACGGGCAGATTTGCTTCGATCGGCAGGCCGATTCCAAGAGGCCATGACCCAATTAAGGGACGTGCACGATCATTATCCACAATTCGAAAAACGCGCGATCAGTGCATTTTTGGTAGGGTTCATCGCAGAGGTAGAATTGAACGATCGTGAACAAGCGAAAAAAACATACGAGCAAGTCATTGAATTACACCCTGAATCGGACGCAGCAGAATGGGCGAAATTATCGATTGAAAGTTTGAATCAATCCACCAACTAAAGCACCGAGTCAAAGGGAAGAGGGACGCGTTTCAACGAAAAACAAAAAAAAAGCCGGGTTTGTCTCCATGCATTGATCTTGAATTCTGGGTTAAATCAAACAAATAACCCTCGGTTCACGTGCTATGTCATTTGCGGGAATTAATTTTGTGCCCCAAAATCAAAAACTATACTATGGCGAATAAATTCCGGTCTGGCGTGCTCTGGGGAGACGAAGTGCGTGAGGTTTTTCAAGATGCACAAGATCGTGGCTATGCGCTGCCTGCGGTTAATGTGATTGGCTCAAATTCCATGAATGCTGTATTGGAAACGGCGAAAGCCGTTCAATCTCCCGTAATCGTTCAGTTTTCAAACGGTGGAGCCGTGTTCAATGCAGGAAAAGGCTTAAAGCTTGAAGGACAGCATGCGGCGGTGTTGGGATCCATTGCCGGAGCTCATCACATTCATGCATTGGCCAAGGCCTACGAAGTACCTGTCATCTTGCACACGGATCATTGCGCTAGAAAACTGCTTCCTTGGATCGATGGGTTGCTCGAAGAAAGCACTCGGCATTTTGAAGTATTTGGCCGACCACTTTTTAGCAGCCATATGATTGATTTGAGCGAAGAGCCGCTGGAAGAAAACATTGCCACGTGCAAAGACTACCACAAAAGGATGCATGGTTTGGGGATGTTTTTGGAAATAGAATTGGGTGTGACTGGAGGAGAGGAAGACGGGGTGGACAACACCGATGTGGATAGCAGCAAACTCTACACGCAACCAGAGGAAGTGGCATACGCATATGAGCATTTGAATTCCATCAGCGATCGGTTTACGGTGGCTGCTGCCTTTGGAAATGTGCATGGGGTTTACAAACCAGGAAACGTCTCCTTGACGCCCAAAATCTTGGATAATAGCCAGAAATACATTCAAGAGAAATTCAACACCAAGTCGAATCCGGTCGATTTTGTTTTTCATGGTGGTAGTGGTTCGAGTGTTGAAGAGATTCGAGAAGCCATTTCATACGGGGCAATCAAAATGAACATTGACACGGACATGCAATGGGCATTTTTAAGTGGCGTGCGAGATTATGTGAATGAACATTCAGCATACCTAAAGACGCAAATTGGCAACCCTGAAGGTTCGGATGTTCCGAACAAGAAAAAGTATGATCCAAGGGTTTGGTTGCGGCATGGCGAGACGGCCTTTGTGGATCGGTTAACGCAAGCTTTTGAAGATTTGAATTGCGTGAATCGAAATAAGTAATGGCGTTAAAAGCGTTTCATTTAAGGGCATCCAAGGCCCATGCTGCACTGAGCGCATTGGCACAAACGGATGGAGAGGAGCATTTGCTCGATTTGTTTCAACGAGATCCAAACCGCGTGGACAAGTTCAGCGCTGAATTGGGGCCTATTTTCGTCGATTGGTCAAAAAATAGAATTACCTCGGATGTTCTGAAACAGTTGATTGAACTCGCTGAAGAAGCCGATTGGAGAGGGGCAGTTGACCAATTTTTCGAAGGAGATGCCATCAATCAAACGGAGTCGAGAGCCGTTCTACACATGGCTTTGCGAGCCAATAAGAACGATGCATTTCAGGTCGATGGTGTTGACGTTTTACCATCTGTACTCCAAACGCGAAAGGAGATGTTGGCGTTTGCGGATGCCGTTCGATCAAATCCTGCTATCAAGGACGTCATCAATATTGGAATTGGTGGATCAGACTTGGGACCATTGATGGTCACAAAGGCACTCCGCAATGAAGGGAAAGCGGGTCCAAAGGTTCATTTTGTAAGCAACGTTGATGGAGCGCATCTTGCATCGACTCTGGACAACTTGAAACCAGCATCAACACTGGTAATCGTGGTTTCAAAGACATTTACCACGCAGGAAACCATGGCCAATGCTCAAGCTGCAAAGGAGTGGTTGATTGATTCGCTTGGAGAAAATGCCATTGGAGAACATTTCGCAGCAGTCTCAACCAATGTGGAAGCGGCGTTGAATTTCGGTGTTCCAAAATCGTCAATTTTTGGTTTTGATGATTGGGTTGGTGGTCGTTACAGCTTGTGGGGCCCGGTTGGGCTGAGCATAGCATGTGCGGTAGGATCCAAGTCATTTGAAGCATTGTTGGACGGCGCCCGTGAAATGGATGTTCACTTTCGCACGGCCTCTCCAGAACAAAACATTCCCCTCATCAGCGCTTTGATTGGTATTTGGTATCGGGAATACCTCCGACTTCCTACTCACGTAATATTGCCCTATGCGCAGGATTTGGACCGGTTCCCGGCGTATTTGCAGCAAGCAGATATGGAGAGCAATGGCAAATCCATCGGGCGTGACGGAAAAAGAGTAGAGCATACAACTGGACCAGTCGTCTGGGGGGAAGCCGGAACGAATGGCCAACATGCATTTTATCAGCTCTTGCACCAAGGAACCGATGTTCACCCAGTCGATGTCATTGCCGTGAAGCAGCCGATGTCCAATTACACAGCCCATCATCAAAAACTATTAGCCAATGCTGTTGCTCAAGCGGAGGCTTTGATGCGAGGCAGAACGGTGGATGAGGTGCGGCAATCGATGTTGGAGTCAGGTCTGAGTTTACAACAGGTGGATGAAATCGCGCCCCATCGCGTGTTCGATGGAAACCGGCCATCGACATTTTTCCTGCTTGATCAGCTCGATGCAAAGAGCCTAGGAATGCTTATCGCCATTTATGAGCATCGGATCTTCATCCAAGGATTGATCTGGAACGTATGCAGTTTTGATCAGTGGGGGGTGGAATTGGGTAAAGTGCTGGCAAATCAAGTTTTGAAGGAGTTGACTTCAGAATCGAGCCAAGTGCCGCACGATGAAAGCACCCAAGGTTTGATCGATCGATTGAAAAATTGAGCGATTAAGTCGCGGATTTAAAATTTCATTGGTGCAATTAGGGTGAATAGTTGCGCTTTCGTTGGAAGAATTGTAGTTTGCAGATTCACAACGAAAGATTAACCAAAACCCGATTCACATGCGAAATTTCATCATGATTCTGATATCAGGATTGTTTGCATTTCCTGCTCAAGCCACTCTTGTGGGAATTGAACTAGAAGAACATGCAACCTCTGAATTTGGAACGACTTACCGCGTCTATGTTAATTTCGATTCATCCGATGATGAATTGGTCGCCTTGTATGGAACGGTCGGGGAGGCGCAGAACGCTCCCTTGAGCATTTTGACCACCTCCACGTTTTACAACACCCCACTTGGAGCGAATTACGGCCAAGACATCAATCCGGCATTCATTGCGGTTTTTCCCGAAATCAATTTTGACAGTTGGTTCACCATTGGTTCAGAAGATAACTCTGGTTCAGGTGGTGTGAGTGCGGTAGGGATGGAACCCTACTTAGCGGACTTCAATGCCGGATTGGGTTTCACCATTGATACCTTCACAGGGGGATCGTGGTTTGTCATTCCAGGCTCTTCGGCGGATGCCATTGCAGGGCCTGACAATCGAGTCCTCGTAGCACAATTGACATCGGATGGTCAAGTCACCGTCGTTCTCAACGCGCAGTATGATGATGCCAATGGAAATACATCGACAAGTATCGGATTGACCGTTTCATCACCTGATGCGACGCCAGGGTGCACGGATACTGCGGCGTGCAACTACGATGGCTCAGCCAGTGAAGATGATGGATCATGCCTCTATCCTGGTGATCAATGTTCTGAAGCAACGCTTTGCGTTACTGCGGGCACTTATGATACAAATTGTGATTGCAACGCATTAGAAATCAGTCCCGATACGGATGGTGACGGGATTTGTGATGCTGAGGAAATTCCGGGTTGCGATGATGCAACAGCTTGCAATTATGACGATTCAGCGACCGACAATGATGGGAGCTGTTATTACCCAGGAGATTCCTGCGATGATGGATTTGCAGGTACTGTAAATGACGTCTATCAAAGCGATTGTTCTTGTCAAGGAGAAGATTTTCAGACAGGACCTGCTGGTTTGGAAGTTGAAGAATACGCTACATCTGAGTATGGAACGACCTACCGTGTCTATGCGACTTTTGACTCTCCCTTTAATGAATTGATTGCAGTTTATGGAACCGTGGGTGAGGGCACCAATGCTCCATTAAGTGTATTGACCACTACTGGATTTTACAATTCGGAAGTAGGATCGAATTATGGTGAATTCATCAATCCGGCATTTTTTGCTGTCTTCCCTGAGTTGCAATATGACAGTTGGTTCACCATTGGAACGGAGGACACCAACGGTGATGGCGGTGTAAGTTCCGTTGGAATGGAACCTTATTATGATGGATTCAACTCGGGCAGCGGCTTTACAGTTGACACGTTTATTGGAGCGTCTTGGTTCGTGGTTCCGGGCTCCAATGAGGATGCAGTTGCAGGAGATGACAATCGCGTCTTGGTTGCCCAACTTACAACCGATGGAGTGGTCACGTTGGTAATGAATTTCCAATACGATGATGCCGAAGCAAACTCCTACAATACGGAGGGATTAACCGCAACCTTTCCGCAGGTGCCAGCCGGTTGCATGGATGCGACCGCTTGTAATTATGATGCGGCTGCAGAAGTTTCTGATGGCAGTTGTGTTTTTCCTGGAGACTCATGTGATGATGGAAACGCCATGACCTTGAATGATACCTACAGCACTGATTGCGGTTGCGTGGGGGAGGCTGTCGTCGAAGGCTGTGTTTCTGAGAGTGCTTGTAATTTCAATGCTGAGGCCAACACGGATGATGGTTCCTGTTTCTACATCGGAGATGCTTGTGATGATGGAGATGAATCGACTGGTGGCGATGTCATTGGAGATGATTGCAATTGTGCTGGTGTGGAATTGGTATTTGGTTGCATGGATTCGACTGCATGCAACTACAATGCTGAAGCAGAAGCTTCGGACGATTCGTGTGTCTATCCAGGGGATGCCTGTGATGATGGCTTTAACAATACAGTGGATGATGTCTACCAGAGCGACTGCTCCTGCGCCGGAACATTTGTACCCACTGGACCTGCTGGCCTTGAAGTAGAAGAATATGCGACTTCGGCATACGGGACAACTTACAGGGTGTATGCCACATTTGATTCGCCAATGAACGAATTGGTGGCTGTTTACGGAACGGTGGGAGGAGAAGAAAATGCACCGCTCACGATGACAACAACAACTTCTTTCTTTAACTCTACGCTGGGTTCGAATTATGGTGAATTCATCAATCCGGCTTTTTTCTCGGCCTTCCCTGAAGTAGAGTTTGACAGCTGGTTGACCATCGGCACGGAAAGCACAGAAGGATCTGGAGGGGTGAATTCAGTGGGCATGGAGCCATACTATGACGGATTCAATAATGGCAATGGATTCACCATTGACACCTTTATTGGTGGGTCTTGGTTTGTTGTTCCGGGAAGTTCAGCCGATGCGGTAGCTGGAGATGACAACCGCGTGCTCGTAGCCCAACTCACAACAGATGGTGTGATGACGTTGGTAATGAATTTCCAATACGACGATGAAATGGGGAATAGCTACAATACTGTGGGACTTACCGTGACATTCCCGGAAGTAGCCACGGGTTGTACGGATGCGACCGCGTGTAATTACGATGCAGAAGCAGTGGCCAATGACGGCAGCTGCACTTACCCAGGTGATGCGTGTGATGACGGCGATTCCATGACGATGAATGACGTGTACACGGGAGATTGTTCATGTGTGGGTGAGGCCATAGTCGAAGGATGCACTGATTCAGCGGCTTGTAATTATGACCCTGCGGCAAATGTTGATGATGGTTCATGCACCTCATTGGATGAGTGTGGCGTGTGCGGTGGAACTGGAATACCAGATGGGGCTTGTGATTGCGAAGGCAACTTGCCAGAAACCTATTACGATTGCGATGGCATTTGCCTCAATGATGGAGACGGAGATGGAGTGTGTGATGAGTTGGAAATCCCAGGATGCCTTGATGATGCGGCTTGCAATTACAACGCGGATGCCACGGATAATGACGACTCATGTACCTATCCTGATGAACTATACAATTGCGATGGGACTTGTGTCAATGATGTCAACGAGAATGGACTATGTGATGAATTGGAAGTATTTGGTTGTACCTCAGAAACAGCTGATAACTATGATCCCGAAGCACTTACCGATAACGGTACGTGTGAGTGGCTAGGCGGATTAGTGGAATCGCTATCATATGAAGTCTATGCAGAAGACGGAATCGCAGGAACAACTACCTACCGCTTGTATGCGAATTTTGCTTCAGACAACATCGAGGTGACTGCACTTTACGGAACTGAATCTGCTCCGTGGGAATTGTCGCCTACGACGAATTTTTACCAAGATCCTATGGGCACTCCTTTGGCCAGTGGAATTAATCCCGCATTTTTTGCGGTGGTGCCTACCTTGGAATTTGACTCATGGATCGCCATAGGCGCTGCTCCTGGAGAGAACGATCAGTCGAACACGGTAGGAATGGATGCGTTCTTCCCAGATTTTGAGGATGGCAATGCCCTCAACGTAAACACGTTCCTCGGGGGATCTGTATTCTTGATACCAGGAGCTTCAACTCAAGCAATTCCAGTCGATGGTAAAGTGCTGCTCGCTCAAGTCACCACGAATGGAACCGTCGATGCCTTGTTCAATTTGCAGATTCGAGATGAAAACGACGAATCCGTTGAGATTGAAGGCTTGTCCTTGACATTCCCACAGGTTGAAGTTACAGGTGCCGGATGCACCGATTCAGATGCCGATAACTACGACCCGGAGGCGCTATTGGATGATGGGACCTGCACGTACCCAGAACCCAGCTACACAGGCCTTACCTATGAACTCGTGGCTGAAAATGAGCCCGAGGTAGGAATGCGCACCTTTAGGGTTTATGCCAATTTCTCCAATCCAAACGATCAATTGACTGCAGTCTTTGCTCAAGATGGCAATCCGATGTCCATCGAGACGACATCGTCGTTTTATCAAAACGCGGTGGGAGGAGCTTTCGCAAGTGAAATCAATCCATTCGCAGATTTGATCGATCCGGACGTGGTCTATGATAGCTGGTTTACCATCGGAGGCGAGAACAGCAACTTGAGCCTTTCAACCGTGGGTGTTGAAGTTGCGGCAACTGCTTTTGAAGCAGGCGGAGACTTCGTTATTGATAATGCTCTGGGCGGAAGTTGGTTTGTGCTGCCTGATATGGAACCCCTGGCGTTCCCAGATGAAAATGGACAAGTACTTGTTGCCCAGTTGACCACATCTGGCCAAGTTTCATTGACGTTGAATTTGCAATACCGTGCCCAAGACGGAAGTAATCCGCAGGAACTCAACCAATCATTGGTGTTCCCTGACTTGGCATTCGGATGTACGGATGAAGAGGCTTGCAACTACGACCCGGAAGCAGAAGCTGATGACAGTAGCTGTGAGTATCCAGCGCAGTATTACGGTTGTGACGGTGAATGCAACAATGATGCAGATGGCGATGGAATTTGTGATGAACTGGAAATTCCAGGTTGTACGGATGCTTCAGCAGACAATTATGATGCTGATGCGACGGATGATGATGGGTCCTGCGAATACCTTGGATGTACCATTCCGACCGCTTGTAACTACGACCCTTCAGCTAATACGGACGATGGTTCATGCGTTTTCCCAGAAACCTATTATGACTGTGACGGGAACTGCTTGCAAGATGCCGATGGAGATGGCATCTGCGATCAATTGGAAGTGCCAGGATGTACAGATGAGGATGCCCAGAACTATGACGATGATGCGACCGATGACGACGGATCGTGCGAATACCCTGGTTGCACCAATCCAAATGCGGAGAACTTTGATCCATCTGCTAACGTAGATGATGGTTCTTGTATCGCTGGAGGATGTTTGTATCCGAATGCCGCCAATTACGATCCTTTGGCATCGTTTGATGATGGATCTTGTTCATTTGAGGGTTGCACTGATGAATCAGCGAGCAACTATTGTCCTCTGGCGTTAGTGGATGATGAGTCTTGTGTTTATGACATCTATGGCTGTACCTATTTCGAAGCGCCAAACTTCAATCCGGATGCAACGGCAGATGACGGCTCTTGTGAAATGCCAAGCGGTGAAGATCCTTGCCCATTTGATGTGGACGGTAATGGATTGGTCGGGTCTGCTGATTTGCTGGAATTCCTCGCGGCATACAGCTATCCTTGCCCAGAATAGCGGAAAATCATTACTAAAAAGGAAAGCACCGGGCTTATGCTCGGTGTTTTTTTTGTGCTTTTTGTTCGTGTTATTTTGACACGAAGTCATAAATTCACATCAACTAAAGTCGAAAAATGTTACAGCCAAAAAAACGTCTTTCATTCTGGCAAATCTGGAATATGAGTTTTGGATTCCTGGGAATTCAATTTGGTTTTGCTCTTCAGGGAGGAAACATGTCCAGAATCTTTCAAACATTGGGAGCCAGTCCAGAGGAATTGCCGGGATTGTGGATTGCCGCACCGCTGACGGGTTTGTTGGTTCAACCCATCATTGGCTATTGGAGCGACCGCACTTGGAGCCCAAAGTGGGGTAGAAGGCGACCCTTCTTTTTGATAGGTGCCATATTGAGTTCAGCGGCTTTATTCTTCATGCCCCATAGTTCTGCTCTTTGGATGGCCGCTGGATTACTCTGGGTATTGGATGCTTCCATCAACATCAGTATGGAGCCATTTCGCGCGCTTGTTGCAGACAAACTGCCTGAGGACCAGCGAAATTTTGGCTTTGTAATTCAAACACTGATCATCGGAATTGGAACGTGGATCGCTTCGAATCTTCCTTGGATTGTGACGAGATTAGGCGTGAAAAATGAAGCGCCAGTTGGCGAAATACCCGACTCCGTATTTTATTCTTTTGCCATCGGCGCGGCTGTTTTTCTCATTACCATATTGGTTACGGTGTGGACCACGGATGAGGAACCTCCAGCTGATTTAGAGGCGTTCCAAAAAGAAAAGGAAGAGACCGAAGGCTTCTTGGCTGGAGCACAGTCAATTGTGCGATCGATTGTGAGCATGCCAAAAGTCATGATGCAGTTGGGAGTCGTTCAGTTCTTTAGTTGGTTTGCTTTCTTCACCATGTGGTCCTTTGCCACACCGGCATTAACCGATCATGTATATCACGCTGCTTTCCCAGAGTCTGGATCAATTTGTGAATTGTGTAGCGATGTTCCCGCAATCGCTGCCTATAACGATGCGGCTAATGCGGTGTCGAGCGCAATGGGAGTTTATGGGCTGAGTTCAATGCTGTTTGCTTTAATGTTGGCTTTTTACACGAGCCGATATTCCATTAACCGCAGGTTAGTGCATGGTGTATCCCTGCTTATTGGAGGCCTTGGCTTTTTTTGGATGCTCCAGCTTGAGCCTGAAAGTTCAAACTTATTGAAGTGGTGTTTTGCTCTGATTGGAATTGCGTGGGGATCCATTCTTTCCATGCCTTATGCGATGTTATCAAGTGCAATTCCCAAAGAACAGATGGGCATTTACATGGGAATATTCAACATGTTTATCGTTATTCCGCAAATTGTCGCGGCGCTTGGTGGAATCAATTCATTGAATGATGCGATTTTTAGTGGAGATGTCTCGGCGACAATGCTCATTGCAGGTTTCAGCATGATCCTAAGCTCAGCTTCGTTATTATTTGTGACAAAGGAGGTTCATTAATTGCTGATTTCATGGCATTCAAGCACATAGGAGAAACTTTTCATACCGATGTGTTGTAATTACACGATTTGTTTGTTATCTTTCCGACGATTAAAATTGTCATCTCAATGGTAGTATATGGCAATTCGTAGAAATCTCTTAATCAAATGAAAAATTTTATTGGCTTTATCGCTTTGTGTATGGTCGCTTTGGTGTCAAATGCACAAACCTCAGTAGTCACTTTTAATGTTGACTTCAATTACACTGGCTTCCCCAATGCTGATTATGACGCAGCAACGGTAAATGGTAACTGGAATGGCTGGGGTGCTTGGGGTGTTCCTTTGGAAGACTTAGATGGTGACAACATCTGGACTGGTTCAATTGAATTGAACGAAGGAGCCGTAATTGAATACGTTGTTGCTGGCACAGGTGCCGCTGACGGATACGGCGGTTGGGGTTCGGTTTGGAATGCAGCTGGTTTGGAATGCGCGTTACCAGGCACAAATAACTGGCACTTCACAGTTGGAGCAGACGATATGACAATCAACATGTGTCCTCTAGGATGCACTGAGACATGCTCAGATCCTGGAGAACCTGTTTCCCTGACTTTCCAAGTTGATATGAACACTGTTGGAGCAAATCCAGCAGGCGTTTACATCGCTGGTGATTTCATTGGCTGGGGTTTTGATGCGATGTCAGATCCTGATGGTGATGGGATTTACACCTACACAGCAGAGGGTATTGTTGCGGGTTCATTGATTCAGTGGAAATACATGAATGGACCAGGCTGGGGCTATGAAGAAACAGTTCCTGGTGCATGTGCAACTCCCGAATACGGGAACCGTTTTTTCCAATTGGAAGCATCTGATGCTACAACCGATTTGGTTTGTTATGGTGAATGCGTCTCATGTGATGTTGAGATTCCAGAACATGAAGTCACGTTCAATGTGAATATGGCCAATGAAACTGTAGCTGAGACTGGTGTATACCTTGCTGGAGGCGGTAATTTTGGAAACCCTGGAGATAATGAGATGACCGACCCTGACGGAGACGGAATCTACAGCATCACCTTGATGCTGGATGAAGGTTTCTCAAGCTACTACACCTTCACAAATGGTGCTTGTGGTGACTGGTCTTGTAAGGAGAATCTCGCTGGATTGCCTTGTGGAGATCCTGCGAACTACAACGATCGATTCTTGCCTGCTGTTACCGGACCAACTTCTATCAGCACTTGTTTCGGACAATGCAGCACAGATGGAACGTGTGAATCGGTTTCTGAAGCTTCAGTTACCTTCCGTGTAGACATGAACACAGTTTCTGTTGCTGGCGATGTTACCATCTTTGGTGGAACATTGAACGGTTGGGGATTCCCAGGTGAGGTCATGAGCGATGATGACGGTGACGGCATTTATGAATACACAGCTACTCTTCCTGCTGGAGGCCACGAATATAAATTCGTAAACAGTGGTTCTGATGAAGCATTGGACTCTTTAGACGCCGCTTGTACCTTAACAACAGGTGATTTCACCAATCGTATCGTCTACGTTGAAGGTGGAGTTGATATGGTCTTGGACGCAGTATGTTGGGAGTCGTGCGATGCTTGTGAAATCAACGAAGGAGACGTTTATGGATGCACCAGTGATGGGGCAACAAACTACGACCCAACTGCCACTGTAGATGATGGTTCATGCTTGTTCACCACGACATTCAATGTTGACATGACTTGCGCTGGTGTGGACTTTACTACAGTACACATCACGGGTCCGACATGGGGATGGACTGCTGACATTTTGATGTCTGATGATGACGCGGACGGAACTTACACCATTACGATGGATGTTCCTGGACCAACAATCGAATACAAGTACATGGTAGATTACTGGGCTCATCAAGAAGATTTGATTGACGATATGCTAGATGGTGCTACTTGTGCTCCTGTTACGGATTACGGAAGCTATGCCAACCGATTGGCCGATTCAGGAACAACTACTTCAGATGCATATGGCACTTGCTTGACATGCGATGAGGTTTCAGGACCTGTTTTCGTTGATGTCGCCTTCGCCATCGATATGAACTACACCGGTTTCCCGAATGCTGATTATGACAACGTTGTAATCAATGGAAGCTGGAACGGATGGCTTGCTTGGGGTGTTACACTCGCAGATGATGACATGGATGGAGTATTCACCGGAACCCTGACATTGGAAGAAGGTTCTGTCTTTGAATTCGTGATTGCAGCAACTGGTCCAGCTGACGGTTGGTCAGGATGGGGATCGATCTTCAACGCGCCAACGGAATGTGAAGCGAATCCTGGTTTGCCAATTGGTGCAGGAGGCGGAAACTACATCGCTACAGCTACTGAAGGTGCAATGGTTCAATACTGCGCTGGAAGTTGCGCTGCGACTTGCTTGATGCCAGGATGTACAGATCCATTCTTTGCTGAATTTGATTTATATGCTGAAGAAGACGACGGTTCATGTGTGACGCCTGTTGTATTCGGTTGTGTTTATGAAGATGCTACCAACTACAATGCTGATGCAACCAATGACGACGGCTCATGTGAGTTTGAATTGAACACATGTCCTGGTGACCTCGATGGAGATGGCCTCGTCGCTACTCCTGACTTGTTGTCATTCTTGTCGGTCTTCGGAACGACTTGCGAATGATCATTTGATTAGAGAACTTAAATCAGGAAAGCCGGTTTCATTTATGAAGCCGGCTTTTCTATTTCTGCTGAATGCTTCAATGCATCAAACCCTGTGTAACTTTGCCCTGTGAAAAAGCTTGTTGAATCGCGATTGCCAGTTGAGTGGGGTCGATTTTTATTGTCTGCCTATGGTAAAGATGGTGATCACCATCCTCATCTCATGTTGACTTCCGAAAAATTGGTAATGGATTCAGTGCCGTTGGTTCGTGTGCATAGTGAGTGCATGACCGGCGATGTATTTGGTTCCAAACGATGTGATTGTGGTGAACAATTGACACAGTCGATGCAACGGGTGGACAAGGAGGGAGGAATCCTCATTTATTTGAGGCAGGAGGGCAGAGGCATAGGGTTAGTAGAGAAGCTAAAAGCCTACAACCTCCAAGACGAAGGAATGGATACCATCGAAGCGAATAAGGCATTGGGTCATCCAGTTGACGGCAGATCGTATGAGATTGCCGCAAAAATGCTTAAATCGGAAGGGATATCGACGATTAAGCTGCTAACCAATAATCCAGATAAAGTCGCTGAATTGGTAGCCAATGGCATCCAGGTAATTGAGCGGGTTCCGCTGATTATTCAGCCTCACGCAGAAAATGCGGAATACTTAGCGGTCAAGAAGTCAATCATGGGACATTTTTTGGGTTGAAATCCTTACGTTGGATTGAAATCCTCACGCGCCATCAAACGGCTCCATACTCAAAGGCAATGGACAACGCGTGCATCATTTCCATGCAAAGAATTGCCCCAACCGTTCCCACTGCATAGCCCAACACTGCTAGCAACACACCTACAGGTGCCAAAGCTGGGGAGAATGCACTGGCAACGATGGGTGCGCTCGCTGCACCTCCAACGTTCGCTTGCGACCCTACCGCGACAAAGAAAAAAGGAGCGCGGATCAATTTTGCCACAGCAAGTAACACAACAATGTGTGTCAACATCCAGATCAATCCAATCAATATCACTGACCAATAAACGTCCCAGTTGTGATAAAGCTCAACGACATTCATTTTCATTCCGATGGTAGCAACCAAAACGTATAAAAACACGCTACCGAGTTTGCTCGCGCCGGCACCTTCATAGTTGCGAAGCTTGGTGAAACTCAGGGCGATTCCCGCCAAGGTTGCGACAACGACAATCCAGAAAAACCCACCTTCGAGGCTGCTGAGATATTGCACGACGCTGTTCGGATTATTGGCTTTGATTCCTGCAAACCAAGACCCGATACTGGGCGCTAGAAAATCTGCTGCGACATGTGCAATACCAACGGCCCCAAAGGCAATGCCCGCAATGACCATAAAATCAGTAAATGAAGGAATACGTGCCATGCCCAATTGAAACTTTTCGACTTTGGATTTGAGGTCGTCAACTGCCGAAGCGTCTGCTTTGAGCTTTTTATCCAGCGCGGCACTCATTCCTGCTCCTATGAGCAGTAGGGGCATCCAAAGATTTGCAACAAACACATCCACAATGATCATCGCAGAAAATTGCCCATCGGTGGTTTGGGAAATTTCCTTCAATGCCGCTTGATTTGCTCCACCTCCAATCCAACTCCCAGCAACGGTCGACAATCCCCTCCAGAAGGCTTCGGGATCATCACCGCCCATGACACTTGGTTCAATAAAACTTACAATCCAAAGCGCTAATGGACCGCCAATGATGATGCCGAAGGTCGCGGCAAAAAACATGATCAAGGCTTTTGGTCCCAAATTCCAAATGCCTTTTAAGTCGATGCTGAGACAGAGCAAAACCAAACTAGCGGGAAGCAAATAGCGCGATGCAACGAAATAAAGATTGGACGCTTCCCCATCAACGAGTCCAAAAGAATTATACATGGCTGGCAAGAAATAGCATACCAGTAGCGATGGGATAATGGTATAGAATTTCTTGAATTGAGGAAGGCTGCTGCTATAAAAGACAAGGGCGAGGGTGGTAACCAGAAGGCCGAGTACCACGGCGTCATTGGTGATCAATGTTTCCATGGTGTGCAAACTAATCATTTTCCATCTTCAGAGTGCATGAAGTTGGGCGCTAGCCACAAAAAAACCCCGGATTTCCGGGGTTTCTTTTGCTATTTATAAGGAGTGACGTCAGCAATGGGCTTATTGTACTGAGATCAGTTCAACTTCAAAAATCAATGCTGCGTAGGGTTTGATGGGGCTGTTGGGATTTGGGTTGGCACCATAAGCCAATTCTTGGGGAATGAAGAATCGGGTCTTACCTCCTGGCTTCATTAATTGTAATCCTTCTGTCCAACCGCGAATTACCCCCCCCAATGGAAAGGACGTTGGTTCACCTCTGCTGTATGAAGAATCAAATTCCGTTCCATCAATCAAGGTGCCTCGGTAGTGAACCGTAACGTTCGACGCTGCGGTCGGAGCCTCTCCTTCGCCTTCAGTGATGTGGATGTACTGCAATCCGGACGCCGTTGTTTGAATGCCCTCCTTACCTGCATTCGCTTCGAGGAAGTCTTCGCATTCTTTCTTGTATTCGGCACTTTCCGCTTCTTTCTTGGCTTTGAAGAACTCTCCAACCATGATGTTGGCTTCTTCTGGTGTCAGGCTTGCTGTTCCTGCCATTTGATCTGCTAGGCCACTGGCCATGTCATTGGTTTCGATTTCATTCAGGCCTTGTGATTGCAAGTTGTTCGCAAACAAGATGCCTAGAGCATAGCTAATAGAGTCCATAGGTGTAGTTTCAGTGGAAGAAGAGTTTCGCTGTTGTGCACATCCAGCGGTGCTCAATGAGACGGCGACGATCAACGTCCAAAAGATTGATTTTTGGTAATTCATATTTGAAAGTAATTGGTTCTAATTGGTTGTTTCGAAGGGATCAGCATAATCAACGTGTGAACACCCATTGTTCATTATCTGAGAGATCTGGGTGATAGGCGTATCCCATGCCTTGAAAATTCTTGATTTCTTCAGGATTCGTCATTCGGTTTTTGATGATGAAATTTGCCATGCATCCTCTTGCTTCTTTCGCATAGGCCATCTTTGCTTTGTACACATCCCCTACCTTTTCTTTGAACTCAGGGGTGATTATAGTGCCTTTGAAATCCTTTGAAATCGAGGCCTTGCTGTATTCTTTGCTCGCAAGATTCACGATGAACCCATTGGCTTCATCTTCGACTTTATCACTGATTCGTGTCCCCCAATATTCGTAGAGATTGGAGTAGCGGGGTTCCATTTGCCACTTGAGGCCCATTTCCAATCGATAGGGTTGGATTCGATCCAAGGGTTTGAGAAGGCCATACAATCCGGATACGATTCGAAGATGTCGTTGCGCAAAAACGAAATCAGAATCTGACCAGGCACGAGCATTCAATCCTGTGTATACAGCACCTTTAAAACAATGAGCAGCGATTCTTGCCTTATCATGTTGAGGCAATGGTAACCACTCGTTGAACCACTCAGCAGTTTTTTCAGCGAGGGTTGGATTGATGCTCATCAATTTTTCGAGTTCGGTTGCAGGCAACTTTTTGAGCTTTTTCATTAGCCGCTCTGCTTCATCTAGAAATGTCGGCCTTGACAGATTCGAAGAGACCTTTGTTGTTTCTTCAGAAATGGTTTTAGATGGTGATAACAGGATGACCATAAGCGAGGGCAAAACTAGTTCATGACATCAGTGATTGCAATTCGCTTATCTTCGAATGCCTGTAACTAAGATTTTTTAACCCAATTCCGCTTCCAAGTGCCATGAATGCCTCGCTCAATCCTACAAAATTCCTCTTCATTGGTTCGCTGATGATGTATGCTTTAACGAATTCAATAATTTCCGCTCAATGTAATGCAGGAGAAGTTGCCATTGAGTTTGTTATTGACACAGATGCTTGGGGTTATGAGATGTATTGGGAATTGACACCCACTGGAGAAGCTTGCGGAGGTGAGAACTTTATTGCCAGTGGTGGAAACTCAGCCAATGTCGGATGTGATGGTGCTGGCAATGGAGGCAATGGGGGTGCGACATACGGAAACAACGCCATTTATATGGAGGGGCCTTTTTGCCTTGCTGAAGGCCAAGGATTGGATTTGATTCACGTAGATAGTTATGGGGACGGCGGAAGTCGATTTGATGTATACATGGACGGTTTGTTGTCGGGAATTTTCAATGGAACGGGATATGGTAATGTGTGGACCTTTACTGCTGGTGAAAGCCTTTTCATTGATTATGACATTCCCTGCGCCGCTGCTCCTATTGAAGTGAATGGCCCGTCTGTCATGGTCAATTCCGTCGGAGGGAGCATTCAATCAGGCGAAGTCAGTCCTCCGGCTGCTCCAAGCGGTTCGTGCAGCCTTTCGGGTTCATGGTGTGGTTCAGATGGCAACGTGAGCAGTTCGGTTTGGCTTTCATTTGTTGCTGAGGCTACCGATCCAGTAACCATTACCACTTGCTCGGACAGTTCCACATTTGACACCCAATTGGCGCTTTATCATGTGACCGATTGCAGCGACTTTTCGACCTTTGAGTTGGTTGCCTCAAATGATGACTGGTGCGCCGGTTATCGTTCTACGATGTACTCGAGCTGCTTGGAGGCTGGGGAGCAATACCTGATTCAAGTGGATGGATGGGCTGGACAGACGGGAATTGCGGATGTTTCGGTATTTACAACTGAAGTTTTTGAGACATCGGTCGATGCCCAAGTGCGTAATGTGACTTGTCCGCTGGATAAGGATGTTGTGCCGAATGGATTCATCTTACCCTATGTAAACGCTGGAGGATCGGATTTTGAATGTGCATGGACAGGTCCGAATGGTTTTCAATCGAATGAATCTTGGATTTTTGATTTGTCCCCAGGAACCTATACCGCTGAGGTTACCACGGCCTGCGGAACTTCATTTAGTCTTGAACGAGTGATTTCTGCACCAGCTTCATGGGATGTAACCACGGATATCACTCAAGCCAGTTGTGAAACGGCAGCTGACGGTTCCGTTGAAGTTGATGTGCAAGGGGCTTCCTCACCTTATGAATTTGCATGGACAGGTCCTGGTGAATTCGCATCAGACTCTGAAGACATTTCCATGTTGGTTCCAGGAACCTACCTATTGAACATTACCGATAACAACGGATGCACCTATCCTGTGACAGCATATGTTCCGGAAGTGGAGGCGAGTGATTTTTATATCGGAAACGACACGATTATTTGCGAAGATGAACCTTTGTTGATTTACGGGCCTTTGGGATATGATTATGAATGGCAAGACGGCTCAAACAATCAATTTTTTTACGTTGCACCGGGAGATTTTGAACCTGGTACATACAGCATTGTCCTGAATGGAACGACAGAAACCGGATGTTCTTTTGCTGATGCCTTGATTTTGACCGTGCACGACTGCAGTGTCGGTACGACGGAGATGGGATTAGGAGAAGCGAAGTTGTTCCCAAATCCGGCCAACGGATTGGTTTACTTGGATGTCAACCCAGGAATAAAAGGATGGGTGGTAGAGGCATTTGACCGCACAGGAAAACTTGTTGAGCGTCGCAATTGGAATGGGGTCAATGAACCCGTGTTTGACGTTTCCAACTGGTCGGATGGGCACTATATTTTGCAGTTTCAGGATGATCAGCGGGTGTTGACTTGGCCCCTAATCATTCAAAATGGAGTTCGCTAATAACTCACAAGTCCAATTGATTTGATCTGGCGAAAGATCGCGATGGACGACCATGCGTACCCGTTGCGGGCCAAAAGCAAAGCACCTTAGCTGTTGTTTTTCAGCCCATGAAACAAATTCTGCTGCTGATAGCCCTTGTTCAATTTCGAAAATGAGGATATTGGTCTCAACGGGGTCAACTGAGATCACCCTGGATAAGCTCGAAAGAACGCTTCCAATCTGTTTCGCGTGTTTGTGGTCTTCGTGCAACCGGGGCAATTCATGGTCCAGTGCATGAAGGCACGCTGCGGTAACAACGCCGATTTGTCTCATGCCACCTCCCAGTACCTTTCGCACACGATGGGCTTCGTCAATGAAGGCTCGTGATCCGATAAGCACAGACCCGATGGGAGCACCCAGTCCTTTCGAGAAACAGACGGAGATCGAGTCGAAATGCTGACCATAAGCTTGCCAATCCGACGCAGCAGGCATGGTATTTCCGGCTCGCGAAATCATTGAATTCCAACATCGTGCACCATCTAAATGCAACGGCAATCTAGATTCCTTGCATCCTTGCTGAATGGATTGGATGGATTCCATTGACCAAACAGCACCGCCTCCTCGATTGCAAGTGTCTTCAATACAGACCAATGAAGTCCGAGCATAATGGCTATCGGAGGGGTTGATTTCACTTTGCACATCTTTCCAAGTAAATCGTCCGTGATCACCATGAAGTAGCCGCACGGAAGCCCCTGAATTACGAGCGATTCCGCCGCCTTCATAGTTGTAGATGTGTGCCATGCGATCGCATATGACCTCATCTCCTGGTTGCACATGCACGTTAATGGCGATTTGATTTGTCATCGTCCCGGACGGGCAGAAAAGGGCCGCCTCATGTCCAAACAGATTTGCCACCCTTTCCTCCAACTCATTGGCTGTAGGGTCTTCTGCAAAAACGTCATCACCTGTTGCTGCATTTCGCATGGCATCTAGCATGCCAGGTGTTGGTCGCGTTAGGGTGTCAGAACGGTAATCGGCGTGCATTTCCATGGAGCAAAACTAATCCTGCCATCATTATCTTCAACCCCGAAATAAAATTGGCATCGCATGCGCATCACCACTCACTCATTTCTTTTTCTCTTTGTTTTTTTCTTGAACGTCAATTTGTCTTCAGCAAAAGAGGGCATGTGGATTCCAACGCTTTTGCAGGCTGTTGAAGGGGATATGCAATCCATGGGGCTTCATCTAAGTGCGGAGGATATTTTCAGCATCAACCAAGGAAGCTTGAAAGACGCCATAGTCCATTTCAATGGAGGGTGCACTGCAGAAATGGTTTCATCGGAAGGCCTGCTACTGACCAATCATCATTGCGGGTACAGTCAAATAGCTTATCACAGCACAGTCGAACACGATTACCTCACCGATGGTTTTTGGGCCATGAGCCGAGATGAAGAGCTTCCAAATCCAAATTTGGTCGCAACGTTTATCGACGGAATCGTCGATGTGACCAATGAAATAACATCCTCTACTGATCCTGAAGCATCCAAAGAAGCATTGATTGAGGCCGCAACGGATGGAACCGGATTGGAGGGAAGCGTTGTGGCTTTTGATTTCGGGAATAGTTTTTTCCTGATCACAACAAAAACGTACCGCGATGTGCGCTTGGTTGGAGCTCCACCGTCCGCAGTGGGGAAGTTTGGAGGAGATACAGACAATTGGGTGTGGCCTCGGCACACAGGGGATTTTAGCATATTTCGGATTTATGCAGATGCTGGAAACAATCCCGTAGATTACAGTGAAGACAACGTCCCTTATCATCCTGGTCATCATTTTCCAGTAGATATCGGTGGGGTGAAAGAAGGCGATTTCACCATGGTCTTTGGCTTTCCTGGGCGAACAGAGCAGTATTTGACCAGTGATGCTGTGGAATTTGTCATTGAGACTTTGAATCCGGCGCGAATTGAAATGCGCGATGCTTCATTGGCGGTGATCAATGCGGCTAGAGCATCCAGCCCAGCTTTGAAAATTGCCTATGCCGACAAACAAAGCTCCATTTCAAATGCATGGAAAAAATGGATTGGTCAAAACAACGGTTTAATCGAACTGGAGGCTCTGGAAAAAAAGAGGGCATTGGAGGCAGAATTCATGTCGCGTGCCTCGGAGCAAGGCGACATTGATCAAATGCAATTAATTGCCGAAATCCAGGCCGTTAATGCTGATCACAATCGCTATTACCTGGCGAGAAGCCTCTTCATCGAATGGGTGTACTACGGTCCTGACATTTTGAATTTCGCATGGAATTTTTCTTCGTTGATAGAGAAATGGGAAGGCTTCGAATCCGAAGAAGAACTTAACGCCGAACGTATGAAACTTGAGGCGATCACCCGGGATCATTTCCGCCAATATGATGCCACAGTGGATGCAGCCATCATGGCGGCATTGGTGGAGCCTTACATCAAGCACATGGACGCGGAATTTATCCCTGAGGAGCTTTTGGTGGCTCAAAAAACTCCGGAGGTTTGGTCAGAAAACCTTTTCGAAAAATCTGTTTTTTCAGATGAAACTGCCCTGCTGAATTTATTGGAAAAAGGCCAACAAAAATCGTTTACCAAGCTGGCAAAAGACCCTGCCTTTGCATTGATCAAGTCGATGCGCTCGGCCTATTTCACAAAGGTTGCACAAGGTTATGGTGCAACGAAGGATGAGTTGGATTCGTTAACGGGCGCATACACTCGCGCACTGCGAGCTTTGTTCCCGGAGCGCGCATTTTTCCCAGATGCCAATAGCACATTGCGCTTGACCTACGGAAAAGTTGAAGGGTCGTCACCCTATGATGGCATGGAGTATAGACCATTTACAACTACCCAAGGAATCCTCCAGAAGTACGTTCCAGGAGATCCGGATTTTGATTTACCAGAGGATTTGGTTGAAGCGCTCAACGAAGCTGATTGGGGCGAATACGCCAATGAGAAGGGAGAGTTGCCCGTTTGCTTTACAGGATCGAATCACACGACAGGAGGAAACTCCGGGTCACCGGCAATCGATGGCGACGGTCACTTGGTTGGAATCAACTTCGATCGTTCTTGGGAATCCACCATGAGCGACATTCTGTTCGATGGATCCAGGTGCCGCAACATCATGGTCGATATTCGTTACGTTCTGTGGATTACAGATGTGTACGCAGGTGCGGGTCACCTTGTAGATGAAATGGAAGTGGTGCGTGATTGAAGGTGAGATGAATCACCCCCCACGTTCACGCTAAAAATGCAATCACGGTCACTACTAGACCAAACAAAATCAAAGCAAAAACCACCGGTCCGCCAATTTCGTTTTGTTCTGGTTCACCGTGGTGCCCGTGCTCGTGTGATGAATCATGTCCCATGCCACAAAAATAATTCAATTTCCTGATTCAAAAACGCAGTGCCGAGCAACCAATTTTGCAGGACTTCGGTTCATATGTAAAGGTTTGATTATCTTCGACCTCTGACTAGAAATTGGACATCAATGGCTTTTTTAAAAACCAAATTCTCACGGGAATTTATTGGGGTGCTCTTGTCTGCAGCAGCTCTGTTTTGTGCGAACCCGTCTGCAGGTCAATGTGAATCAGGTGAGACGGAAATAGAAATCGTCATTGTTCCGGACAACTGGCCAAATGAAATTTCGTGGGAATTGACCTATCAGGGCAATGTCCTCGGTTCTGGAGGTGCAGAAGGCACGATCATTTGCTTTGATTCAAGCATCGAGGAGCCCTGCTTGCAATTTTCCATCAATGACTCATATGGTGATGGAATCTATGCCCCAGGAGGTTACTGGCTGTATCAAGATGGCATTGAAATCGCCTCAGGGAACGACTATGATTATGGTGAAACGGTGAATTTTGATTGTGCCCCGGGAGCCACGTGCAATGATGCCATGGAGTTAACCGAAACGGATTACGGAGTGATTGCACAAGAACAGAGCAATATGTGGTATGCGTTTACGCCGCCATCGAATGGGATGTATTCATTCTCAACTTGCGGTGCCACGTGTGATACCCGATTGTGGATATATGACTACTGCAACATGGGCAACTTCGATAACACAAACGAAGGAACCATTTATTACGATGATGAAGAGGGTGGTTGTGGTGAACAAGCGAACTTGACGGTGCTGTTGGAAGGCGGAATTACGTACTGGGTGCGAATGGGATTGGGTTCGCCAGATTACATGACGCTAGTCGATTTGGAGTCAGCTTGGGCCTATCACGATGGAGGAGAAGACTTGGGCAGTGCTTGGTCTGCAACAGGTTTTGATGATGCCGATTGGGCCGTTGGCAATGCGGAATTGGGATATGGAGATGGAGATGAGGCCACGGTAGTCTCGTATGGAGAAAACTCTTCTGACAAACACATCACTACCTATTTCCGGCATTCTTTTGACTATGCAGGAAATCCAGGTTCGAGCATGCCCGGTGTGCTGCAATTGCGACGGGATGATGGGGCGGTGGTTTACCTCAATGGAGTTGAGGTGTATCGCTCGAATATGCCTGCGGGTCCGATTAATTCGGAAACGATGGCTATGGCAACCGTTGAAGGCAACAATGAATCCATGGTGAATGAATACCCAATTCTCCTCAACCTTCAAACTGGAGAAAACGTTCTAGCAGTTGAAATTCATCAGGCGAATGCAACGAGTTCGGACATCAGTTTCGATGCTGCGCTATTGCTTGAAGATCCGAATGGCGCATGTTCGAATGGGTTCGATTGGGAATTTGACTTTGTGGGCCCTCCTACGGGGTGTACCGATGAGGAGGCATGCAACTACAATCCGCTTGCAGAGGTCGATAGCGGGGATTGTGTTTTTCCAGGTGATCCCGAATGCACAGGTCCAGATTTGATTGTAAGTGCGCAAGCAATCATCAACAGTCTCTCAGCTCAAGTGATGCAAGTGAGTGAGACCGATTGCTACATTGAAGAAGGTTGTCTCAACGGTTATGGTGATCGAGAATTGGTTCGATTCACGACGCACATTCAAAACATTGGTGAACTCGATTATTACATCGGAGTGCCCAGCCAAGAGGGAAACAATCAATTCGAATGGGGGGATTGCCACAATCACTGGCATCATCAAGGGTATGCCAAATACGACTTATTTACATTGGGTGGTCAGTTGATTCCCATTGGATTTAAGAATGGCTTTTGCGTAATGGATTTAGAATGCAGTGGGGGAGGGACCGGTCAATATGGTTGCGGAAACATGGGGATTTCTGCGGGTTGTGGAGACATCTATGGTTCAGGATTGAGCTGTCAATGGATCGATGTTACGGAGGTGAATGATGGCATCTATTACTTGGTCGTTCGGGCGAATTATGATTTCATCCCGGATGCATTGGGTCGAGCAGAAATATCTTACGAAAACAATCACGCGGCGGTTTGCATCAACCTGGATCGTTCGTCTGGCGAACTGGTGGTGGAAACGGTCGAAGGTTGTGAACCATTTGATGATTGCATGGGGGTGTCTTTTGGCACAGCAGTTACCGATTGCAACGGTGATTGCAATGGAACGGCATTGATGGGAGACCTTGATAACAATGGCGAACAAGATTTTGCTGACGCCGTTGCATACGTGGAGCACATTTTAGGAGACGACATCGAGGCGCTTCCTTGCACAGACATCGACCAAGATGACGAAATCACCGTCTCTGATGCCGCGTACATGGCACTGTGTCAACACTTCAATGTGTTGCATCAGCACCCGGATAGTTTGGGATATCACGACAAGTGCAATTTCCCTGTCAATCACATTGTAAACCCATTCGATACGGTGCATTTCACCATTGGAGCAGTGAATTGGGGGCAACAATATTTGGACGTCTATGTGCACAATCCAAACAATCGGATTGTCGGCTATCAATTCTCCATGAGCGGGATTTCAATTTCATCGGCAGTAAGTATTGCGGACCCGATTGAATATCCGATTACCCCATCGTTTGCACCGGGTGGAAATGAAGTCATTGGTTTATCCTATGAGAACATGAGCTTTCCAAAGCATTATGAATACGTACCATTTGTGCGCTTGTATTGGACGGAAATTGAGGAAGAGGTTTGCATTGACTTCATTACTGACGTAGTCAATGAAGATTATCACAACACCTTGAATGTCATTGAAGAAGGTTGCGTGATTTCAAGTGGAATCTCAGATGCGTTGGATGCAGAGGCGCCCATGTTGTATCCCAATCCAATGATTGAACAATCAACATTGAGATTTGCGAATCCATCCCGACAACCGATGCTACTCCAAATTACGGATGCGACGGGAAGGATTGTTTATGAAGCACGACCCAACGGGACATCCCATGTCATTCAGCGCGGTGCCTTAAAGCGCGGTGCCTATGTCTACACCTTGAGTGGAGGAACCAATCCAACCTTTACAGGTAGATTAAATGTCCAATAATCTCATGAAGAAAGTGAAACAAATGAAATCCATTTTTATAGGGTTGATTGGGTGTGCGATTTCGTTGGTGGGGTCCGCTCAAGTCATCATCAATGAATTCTCAGCATCCAACTACACCTTGGGTGTCAACGGAGACAATGAGGACTTCATTGAATTTTACAATGCAGGGCCTACTCAAGTTGATTTGGAAGGCTATTTTCTTTCCGATAATCTGGATAATCCCGAAATGTTCGAAATTCCCGCTGGAACGACTATCAATGCTGGTGGATACTTGTTGGTCATTTGCTCCAACGAAGGGGAAGTGCCTGAGAACTTGTATGTTGGTGGGAACTTGAACACGAATTTTAAGGTCACCCAAACGATGGGAGAGAGCGTCGTTTTTTCTGACCCAAGTGGCAACATTCTTGAGTCTTACACCTTTTACGAAGACTGGACGCCCACGCAAGCGGATCATAGCTGGACACGCGATGTGGATGGAGTAATGGGTCAATGGAAGTTGTGCACGAATCCTACCCCAGGATTTGGCGTCGCAGGAGATTTGTTTGAAGACTATGCCCCAACGCCACAATTCGAGCAGGAATCAGGTTATTATGCAGGGGGTACCAATGTCGTCATTTCGGCGCCTGCTGGATTTGAGATTCATTACACATTGGATGGGTATGCACCGACAGCAGCTGATCCCATTTACGCTGGTCCTATCACCATCAATGAAACCACGGTCGTTCGTGCCCGATGCTTCGATCCAAGTGGCACATTGGCGGATTCACACATCAATACGAACACCTATTTCACCGGTGATGATAACCATACAATCATGGTGGTTTCGGTTTCTGGTAATGGCCAGGAAGATGGCAATTGGCCCGGCGGATGGGGCGGTGGGCCTGACGAGCCCTGTCATGTTGAGTTTTTCCATGCGGACGGAAGTTATTGGTGTGAAGCATCTGGCGATTCGAACGAACACGGCAATGATTCCAATGCCTACCCACAGAAAGGCTTTGACTACATCACACGGGATCAAATGGGGCACAGTTATGCCCTTACAGAGCCGTTGTTTCATGTAAAAGACCGTGATGCTTATCAGCGACTGATTTTCAAGGCAGCAGCCAACGATAATTACCCAAGTTCTGGGGGAGGGCACATCCGAGATGCGTACGTTCAAACACTCAGTCATTTGGCTGATTTAAAAATCGACGAACGGACGAATGAAAGTTGCATAGTTTACTTGAATGGAGAATACTGGGGGGTTTATGAAATCCGCGAAAAAGTGGATGACTTGGATTTTACCACCGAATACTATGATCAACCTCGACACTTTGTCGACTTCATCAAAACCTGGGGTGGAACTTGGGTCGAGTATGGTAGCAATGCGGATTGGGCTCCCTTTGTGAATTTTGTTACGACGCAAGACATGACGGATCCGGATAATTACGAATACGTCGAAAGTGTGTTCAACACAATGAGTTTGATTGACTATGTGTTACTCAACTCATTCACCGTATGTGCGGACTGGCTCAATTGGAACACCGCATGGTGGCGAGGAAGGCATCCTGATGGAAGTGGAAAGAAATGGCGCTATGCATTATGGGACATGGATAACACTTTTGGTCATGGCGCGAACTACACGGGCATCCCGTCGCAGTCCCCTGACGCCGATCCCTGTAATCCTGAGTCGCTCAACAATCCGGGCGGTCAAGGTCACATTCCCATTTTCAATGCATTGCTCGAGAATGAAGATTTTTGGGCCACATACATCAATCGATGGGCTGACTTGAGCAACACCCACTTCAGTTGTGACAACATGCATGCCGTACTCGACAGCATGATTACTGTAATCGAACCTGAGATGGATCGACACATCGAGCGCTGGGGCGGCAATTATCCGCAATGGGAGGCCAATGTGCAGGAAATTCACGATTTCATCGAAGAGCGATGTGCAGAGACCTTGATTGGAGGGATTGAGGACTGTTATGATGTCGAATCGGTCACATTGACATTGATTATCGATGGCATGGGCGACGTACAAGTCAACTCTGTTGAAATTGGCCCATTTGATGTGCCCATGGATGCCACTTATTTCGCTGGTGTTCCTATGGAGTTAACTGCAATTGAGAACTATGGAGAGATATTCTTGTTCTGGGAGGTGCTCGAAGGCGATATCAATTTAGTGGATGCAACGAATCCAGAACTAGGATTTACCTTGAACGGGAATGCCACCTTGGTCGCATACTTTGCTTCCAATGCTGACCCACAGGAGTTAACCTTCATTGTAGACCCTCCTGGTGCAGGAGAAATTTACCTTGATGGAACCGCGTTGGAAAACTACCCTGCCATGGAGTTGGTAGACTACGGAGCCCACGATATTCAAGCTGTGGGTTTGGATGAATGGCACGTTTTCACTGGATGGTCTTCAACGGGTCCCCTTGTTTCTCCTTCCATGGCGGCAAGTTCCGGTAGCATTTCTGTTACAGAAGCAGCGACAATCACTGCGCATTTTGAAGTCATTGAACACATGGATTTGAAGGTCCGGGTTGAACCGGCGAACAAAGGCATGGTTCGAATCGAAGGCGGGGAATTGATTGTCACCAATTATTGGGAAGGCGGGATCGAGGTAACGGGACTGCTCAATGCGGAAGCGACCGCCGTTGAAAATTGGGTTTTTGATCATTGGGAAATCGCGAACTCCGCGCCCAATCCAGATCCATATGCATCTGCCATAACGCTGGTTAACCAAGAAGAGGAAGAGCTGATTGCTCATTTTGTCCCGATTGAATTTGCGGTTTACGTGCCGAGCGCATTTAGTCCAAACAATGACGGACTGAATGACGCCTTTCTTCCGGTGGGTGAGTCGTTTAGCGCAACTTCATATCATTTGCTCGTGATGAATCGGTGGGGAGAAAAGGTGTTCGAATCATTCAATCCAAGCCAACCTTGGATTGGTGAACACCAAGGAGGGGACCATTTTGTCCCAGATGGTCAATACATGTACCGATTGGAGATCCAGTCCGTTCATGAATTGTCACCTCGATTCTACAGTGGATATGTGACCGTGGTCCGTTAACCTGAGGCCATGATCATTTCATTGTGGTCTGGTCCACGAAATTGCAGCACTGCATTGATGTACAGCTTTGCCCAGCGCTCAGACATGCGGGTGCTGGATGAGCCCATTTTTGCTCATTTTTTGACGAAAACAGGAGCGACACGGCCGTCTCGTGACGAAGTTTTGGAGATCATGTCATCCGATCCAAAGGAGATTGCAGCTGCATGGCAAGGTGAAGTGCGTGGTCATCTTTTTTTGAAACACATGGCGAATCATTTGGAACAATGGCCCATCGAAACGTTAGATGGTCATCGACATTTGATTTTGACTCGAAATCCTCGAAGCGTTCTGAAATCGTTTCAGGCGCACGTTGAGTCCCCGACCATGATGGATTTGGCCTATCAGCACCAATTGGATTGGTGGAACGCTTGCAATGAAAAAGGGCTTCCCGTTGCGGTGTTGGATTCTGATAAATTGGTTGGGGATCCAGTGCATTCTTTGCGACGCATTTGCGATTGGTTAGCCCTTCCTTTCGAAGAGAGCATGCTCTCGTGGCCGCAAGGTCCACGTCCGGAAGATGGGGTCTGGGCCAAATATTGGTATCAACGTATCCATGCTTCAACAGGCTGGGAGGCTGCGCCACCAAAATCAAAGAAGCAATTGAGCCCTGAACCAAATGAAGCAATGCGAAAATTATTGGATCAAATCGAACCGATCTACCTTGAGCTAAAAATGAAATCCATCATCTAATGGCGAAATTCAACTTACCAGACGAACGAAATCAAAACACCATGGTTTGGGTGAATGGCTTGACGCCAAGGAGAGAAGCGAAAGTAAGTGTGTTGGACAGTGTGGTTCAAGGGGGAGATGCTGTGTGGGAAGGGTTGAGGATTCAGTCTGGGCGGGCATTGCAAGTGGACGACCACATTTCGCGCCTATTGGATTCAGCTCATGCGCTGGCTTTTGCCAACATTCCAACCAGGGAAGATATTGAATCAGCCATTTTCAAAACGCTCGAAGCCAATGGCATGTGCGATGGGGTGCATGCGCGGATAACATTGACAAGGGGATTGAAATCGACCAGCGGCATGGACCCGCGTCTCAATACCCATGGATGTACATTGATCGTGCTTCCTGAGTACAAAGGTTTGGTTTATGGAAATCAAGGCATTCGATTGATTACGTCAGCCATTCGGCGGAATAGTCCTTCTTGTCTGGATTCTAAAATCCATCACAACAACCTTTTGAATAATATTCTCGCCAAAATTGATGCCAACGTAGCAGGGGTCGATGATGCCCTAATGCTCGACCTTGAGGGATTCGTCGCCGAAACGAATGCGACGAATGTATTTGCTGTGCGAGGTGCGACGTTGCTTACACCATTGGCCACAGCCTGCCTGCCAGGCTTGACCCGAAAACTTGTCCTTGAACTTGCAACGCAAGTCGGGTTGAAAATTGAAGAACGTCAGGTTTCATTGACTGAGTTTTATACCGCAAACGAAGTATTTACTACGGGAACAATGGGAGGGTTGGCTCATGTCATCGAAATCGATGGGCGTCGAATTGGGTCAAGTGATTCAATGGGTCCTTGGACACAAAAACTGCAATCGTCTTATCAAGAGGCCATACTCGATTCAGGAAGGCCATTATCGCATTGCAGCATTTGATTGTTTAGCCGGCTTCCGTGGATTGAGCTTCCCATTTTTTCTTGAGCAGTGTGTTCATTGTCACAGCTAGTATGACAATGACCATGCCTATCAAGGCCCAACCACTCAGCCTTTCGTCGAACAACAACAGCCCAAATGCAAACGCCAATATGGCTCCAAAGTACTTGAAGGGCATGATGACGTTGGCTTGTCCTCGATGCAAAGCGAAGGTCATTGCGATTTGAGCAATCACGCTGAGCAATCCTACGGCCAGAGCGAGCAGCCATTCTACACCAACCGGAGGAACCCAGGTGAACGCTGTCCAACCCCCCGTGACTGGCACGGCTACGAGGTGAAACCAAATGACTACGCCCACTGGATGATCGGTATCTCGGCATTTCATGGTGGCGAGATAGGCGACTGCTGCTGCCATTGCACTGATTACCCCCAAAGAGAAATAGAGCCAGTTGATGCGAGGATCGAAGCCTTTGACCATGAGCACACCGGCAAATGCGGTAGCAAAAAACAACCACTGAATGGATTTCATGGTCCGTTGTCCATCAAAATATCGAGCAAGTAAAACTGTGAAAATCGGTGAGAGGTACTGGATCACCGTTGCACTGGCAATGGGAATGAATCGCAGGGTATGAAAAAAGGTCGCGAGCCCAATGGTTCCGAAAATCCCTCGAATGAGTAGCCATTTTCGGTTCACCCCTAGAAGCGAATACCCCTTCCACCAAAGCCACCCTCCAGTCAACACCAATGAAATGATGGAACGGAGAAACACCAATTCCTCGGTGGGGAGATGAGAAAGGGCTTTTACACAGAGGTTGGCAGCAGTGTACAAAATGGTTGCAAGTACCATCCATGCAACTCCAGCTGTGGCTTGGTTCGAGCCCATCACATGTTTCGGCGGTAGGCCCCGCCGACATCAAATAACGCCTCGCTTAATTGCCCGAGCGTACAATATTTTACGCTAGACATCAAGACTTCAAAAATGTTCTCGCTCCGAATTGCAGCTGATCGAATGGCTGCAATCGCATCATCCCGTTCCATTTCAAATCCTTGTTTCATCCGGCTGACCTGCGCAATTTGTCGTTCTTTTTCATCTTCTTCAGCTCGAATGACTTCGCCAGGTGTGAGCGTAGGGGAACCATTTTTTGCAAGGAATGTATTGACACCGATGATTGGGAACTCACCGGTGTGCTTGAGCATTTCATAATGCAAACTTTCTTCTTGGATACGTGAGCGTTGATACATGGTTTCCATTGCACCAATCACGCCTCCTCGTTCTGTGATCCGATCAAATTCCATCAACACGGCTTCTTCTACCAAATCGGTCAACGCTTCAATGACGAATGAGCCCTGCAGTGGATTTTCATTTTTCGTCAGCCCCAATTCTTTATTGATGATCAATTGAATGGCCATGGCACGTCGAACGCTATGTTCGGTTGGTGTGGTTATGGCTTCATCGAAAGCGTTGGTATGAAGAGAATTGCAGTTGTCATAGATGGCATACAGTGCCTGCAGCGTCGTTCGAATGTCATTGAAGTCGATTTCTTGCGCATGCAGCGACCGCCCAGAAGTTTGAATGTGATACTTGAGCATTTGCGCTCGTTCGCTGGCGCCATATTTCTCGCGCATTGCCTTAGCCCAAATCCGGCGTGCAACCCTTCCAATAACGGCATACTCCGGATCAATTCCATTTGAGAAGAAGAAACTGAGATTGGGACCGAATTCATTGAGGTCCATTCCTCTGCTCATGTAGTACTCAACGTAGGTAAAACCATTGGCCAATGTGAAGGCCAATTGAGTGATGGGATTGGCGCCAGCTTCTGCTATGTGGTAGCCACTGATGGAAACACTGTAGAAATTTCTGATTTTTCGTTCAATGAACGATTCCTGGACATCTCCCATCAATCGAAGTGCAAATTCCGTCGAGAAAATGCAAGTGTTCTGTGCCTGATCTTCCTTGAGAATGTCCGCCTGCACCGTTCCTCGAACCTGGCTCAATGCTTCCGCCTGAAGCTTTACATAGACATCTTTTGCCAACACTTCATCCCCTGTGCATCCGAGGAGTAATAATCCCAGTCCATTGTGACCGTTCGGGAGTGAGCCATTGTATGTTGGGCGATGGAGTCCCTTGTCATCCCATTTGGCTTTCAAGACGGCTTCTACTTTTTCTTCCAAGCCATTTTGCCGAATGTACTTTTCGCAATGCTGATCAATCGCCGCGTTCAAGAAAAAGGCCAAAATGATGGGAGCGGGGCCATTGATGGTCATGGAAACGCTCGTGCTCGGGTCGCACAGATCAAATCCGCTGTAAAGGATCTTGGTATCGTCCAAGCAGCACACGCTCACTCCACTATTGCCGACTTTACCATAGATGTCCGGACGTCTATCGGGATCCCTGCCGTATAGTGTAACACTATCGAAAGCGGTCGACAGCCGCTTCGCGGGCATGTCGTTTGAAACGTAGTGAAACCGTTTGTTTGTGCGCTCAGGTCCGCCTTCTCCGGCAAACATTCTTGCAGGATCTTCACCCTGACGTTTGAAAGGATAGATGCCTGCTGTGAACGGGAAGTAGCCCGGTAGATTTTCTTGGAGAGCCCAACGCGTCAAATCCGTCCAGCCTTCGAGTTTAGGAACAGCGATTTTTGGAATGCTCGAATGAGAGAGGCTTGTGCTGGTGGTTTCGACGTTCACGTCACGCCCTCGAACCTGGTATGTAAAGACTTCTGATTCATAGCGCTTTCGCAATTCTGGCCATTGTTGTAGCCATTCCAATACTTTCGGATCCAATTCCAGCTGAATGTCTTTGGCCTTTTGAGTCAAGATTTCGGGCAGGGCATCCTTCACCAGTTCTTTCGTCGTATTCAGCGCTTGGAGTAAACCAGCTGTTTTCGCCTGTTGCTCGGCCCATTCATTGTAATGGCGCACCTGCTCCGCTATTTCGCTCAAGTACCTTGTCCTGCTAGGAGGGATAACAAATAACTTTTCACTTTCCGCGCCGTCGTTTTCCTGATCCTTATAGAAATCAACTTTCGTTCGCTCTGAAATTTTGTTCATCAACATCCCGAAGAGTTGATTGGTCCCTGGATCATTGAATTGGGAAGCGATGGTTCCTAGAATAGGGAGGTCTTCATCTGCAGCATCCCACAAATCGTGATTCCGCTTGAACTGCTTGCGAACATCGCGTATGGCATCCAGTGCTCCCCGTTTGTCAAACTTGTTGATGGCAACCACGTCAGCGAAATCCAGCATATCTATTTTTTCGAGCTGAGTAGCTGCGCCGAATTCGGGTGTCATGATATAAAGCGCCACATCGCTGTGATCCATTATTTCGGTATCACTTTGGCCAATTCCACTCGTTTCCAGCACGATGAGGTCGAATCCAGCTACTTTGAGAATGTCCAATCCTTCAGCCACGTGTTTGGACAATGCCAAATTTGATTGACGCGTTGCAAGGGACCTCATGTATACGCGTTCATTCTGAATCGCATTCATCCTGATCCGATCACCGAGCAGCGCTCCTCCGGTTTTTCTTTTTGACGGATCTACACTTATCAGTCCAATTCTTTTGTCAGGAAAACCAGCCAAAAAACGACGAACCAACTCGTCGACCATGGAAGATTTTCCAGCCCCACCAGTCCCGGTGATGCCCAGAACGGGTACGTTTGGGATGTTCGGATGCTTGGCTCGAAAAACGGTCCGGAATTGCTCAGAATCCAATTCTGCTGCCGTAATGCACCGGGCGATGGATTGGACTTTGCCGTTTGATAAGGCTGTAATGTCAGACTCCACCTCATTAGCATTTGGAACCGTCACAAAATCACAACGTTCAATGAGATCGTTGATCATTCCTTGCAAGCCCATGGCTCGGCCATCATCGGGATGGTAAATCCGTTCTATTCCATAGGCATGAAGTTCCTTTATTTCTTCAGGAAGAATGGTTCCACCACCGCCACCAAATATTCGAATGTGTCCAGCACCACGTTCGTCCAGCAAGTCCTTCATGTACTTGAAGTATTCCATGTGACCTCCTTGGTAGGAAGTCATAGCGATCGCTTGAGCATCTTCTTGTATGGCGCAGTTAACCACTTCATCGACGCTTCGGTCGTGACCTAAGTGGATGACTTCACAGCCCGATCGCTGCATGATTCTCCGCATGATGTTGATGGCCGCATCATGGCCATCAAATAAACTGGCAGCGGTGACAATTCGCACCTTGTTCTTCGGACTGTATACGGCTTCTTTATTCATTGAAATCAACCTGAACGTCATGCAAAGGTAGGATGTTGAGGACCGATGGGTGCAAGTGCTATTTTCGCTGTATGGAAAACGAGGCCGACGGCATACGAATCAACAAGTACTTTACCGTGGTAGGATACTGCTCGAGAAGGGCGGCAGACAAGCTCATCGATGCAGGTCACGTTAGAATTAATGGCCAAGTCCCGGAAAAAGGGACCAAAGTCTTGCCAGGTGATGTCGTTACCGTACACGGAGAAATCATCGAACCCTCGAAGAAATCCCAGCACGTCTACATCGCGTTGCACAAGCCCGTTGGCATCGTTTGTACCACCGATCAGCGCCGCGAAAAGGACAACATTGTCGATTTTGTGAATTACAGCTCACGCATTTTTCCAGTTGGCCGATTGGACAAAATGAGCGAAGGATTGATCATTTTGACGGATGATGGAGAGATTGTGAATCACATACTGCGTGAGCGGCACGGTCATGAAAAGGAATACATTGTGACTGTCAACCGATCATTTGATGATGCCTTTTTGAAAACGATGTCACGTGGAGTACACATTTTGGACACAACGACACGACCTTGTGAAGTGGAGCGATTGTCGCCGACGATGTTTAAAATCATACTTGTGCAAGGATTAAACAGGCAAATCAGGCGGATGTGCGAGGCACTGGGTCATCGTGTTGTGCGATTGAAGCGCGTTCGAATCATGGACTTGCAATTGGATGTTCCTTTAGGGAAATGGCGCCATTTAACTGAAGACGAGGTTCAGAGTCTTAAGGGTGTCTCCTAAATTTCAAGGCTTCTGCACTAATCTTTATGCTCATGTAGCGGAATTCCGCTATTTTGCGCTTTCAATTGAAAATGCAACGTTTCTTTCAAAACGCTTGTTTTCCTTAGACACTGAAACCTCATTCATGAAATACGGCGTGAATTTCAAACAAATCCTATCAGCTCATTCTTTGGCGTCCATGATGCGAAGCTCAATGTTGATGCTGGTTTTTATGGGCTCCTATCTCGTTTCGCAATCGCAGATGACAGGCATCAGTTGGGAAGTAGATACCGCTTTTTATGAGCCAACCACCTTCAATGCAATGGGCGATCCGCTCTATGCTGATTTAGAAGGCTACGTGACGTATAAACTGTATGCGGAATTCACGAATCCAGGAGATGAGCTTAGCGCAATCTATTCTGACGCAGCCATCTTGGGTACGGCTCCCTTTTATATCAACGCAGAGTGCGGGTGTTATAACCCTCCTTTAGGGGACGTGCTTCTTGGAGGAACACAAAACGAGGCGTTGTTCTCATTTTTTCCAGAAGTCGTGTACGATACTTATTGGACACTCGGGTTTGCGGATGGTGAGCAGGCTGCACTAACCAATACGAGCTACAATTCACTGAACATGTGTCAAGAGCAAGAGGATGCAGGACTCATTTTTACGGTCACTCCTGAACCCGCTGGTGATGATCTGAAAATCCAGTTTGCTCAAATTACCACGTGCGGTCCATTCGAATTCCATGCTTGTTTCCAAGTGTTTGTGAATGGAAACCAATCACCATTCCAAGAGTGGTGCATGGACGGCGATGGCGATGGCCCTGAAGTTGTTCAAAATCCTTGTGAACCTTACGCGCTAAATAACGCGGAGATTGCAGTGACCAACCCCATTGACTGTTTTGGTGACCTTGGTGCGGTGGATGTGAATGTCAATGGCGCTTCGCCCATTCTATATGAATTGTATGATGCAACGGATTCAACATTCATCACTTCCCAAGTGGATGATAACTCCTTTACTAACCTAGAAGAAGGGGAATACTTTGTGGCCATCATGGACGGCAACACATGTCGAGATTCATCGGATGTATTTGTCTTTGTAGAGCCTGAAGAATTGGTGGCATCGTGGACGCTTTTGGAGGACAACGTCTGTCCAGGCGACCTATCCAGTGTGATTCAAATTGATTATTCTGGAGGCACGGGCCCATTTGATATCGTTGCCTTTTCCGGTGCGAACGTGGGGTCGGGTGAATACCCTGATGGAAATAACCAGTGGGTTGGTCTTGAATGTGTCAATGGAAATGGTGAATGGGACTTTGAGATTGCAGATGCCAATGGATGTTCAGTAGACACGACCATTGAGATAGCATGCATTCAAGACCTGGTCTTAGAAGTGACATCTGAAGACATTACATGTTTTTCATACGGAGATGGAATCATTGAAGGCTTCATGGCTGGAGGAACGGGAAACTTGTTTTTAACGGGTTCGCCTAACCTAGGCTCAAACATTTCTGGTGAAGGCACAGTCAATTTTACGGTGAACGACCTCGTAGCAGCGGATTATCAACTGATTGTCACAGATGAAAATGGCTGCACGGTGGAAGGGGCAGTGACCATATTGGAGCCTGATCCTGTATCCATTCAGTTGACCATATCGAATTTGGCGTGTGCGGAAGCCTGTGATGGCGAGGTGAACATTGCGGCGTTTGGAGGGTCTGGTGTTTTCGATTATGAAGTAGCTGATGCTGATGGAACGGTCTACGATCAAGATGGCCTGTGCGTTGGGGACTATTTCGCCAATGCAATAGATGAAAATGGATGTGTCGTACAAGAGCCATTCGCTATCGCAGCACCAGATTCCATTTTGTTTGATGTGGTTGTTACGGATGTTACCTGCAATGGCGAGGCAAATGGATCCATTTGTATTGAAAATGCAAGTGGAGGTTCGGGTATGCTGAGTTACCAAATTGACCCGCCTGCGGGTGCGTTTCAGTTTGACCCTTGCTTCGATGTGGGTTCTGGAACGTATGTTGTGACTGTTCAAGATGAATCGGGCTGTCAAGTTGAATCTTCCCAGCTCATATTGGATGAACCCGATGCAATTCAAGTGATCTTAACTCCAACTGAAATTTCATGCACATCCTATGCCGATGGAACACTAGCTGTTGATGGTATTGGCGGTACGGGTGAACTGACTTTGGTTCAACCAGAGAATGGCGCATTGCCCTATGTCATTGAAAATCTGGATGAGGGACCCATTGGCGTCACGGTTCAGGATGCAAACGGTTGCATTTTAACCGTAGCGTCTGAGATTGTGGAGCCTGATTCTTTGGTCGTTGAGTGGTTATTTCTCGAAAACGTGGTTTGCGGAGGTGATTGCGATGGGTCGGTTGTCCTTGACTACACAGGTGGAACGGGTTCGATTGAATTGACCTTGAATGGACAGGCTGATTATAACTTTTCATCACTCTGCGCTGGCGACTACACTGCGAATGTTGTTGATACGAACGGATGCCAAGATTCGACTCAATTCGAAATCACTGAACCGGACCCCATCGAAGTTTTGATCGATGTTACCGATGTGACTTGCACCGGGATGAACGATGGTGAGGTGAACATTTTCCCCGTTGGCGGAACGGGTGACATCACGTGGGAGGTATTGGAGCAAGGCATCGATTTGCTCAACCTCTACGAAGGCCTATACAACATCACAGCTATCGATTCCACGGGCTGCGTGGAAGACACGATTTTTGTCGTTGGGGCAGAGGAGGATACGGACATGATCATTAACATGTTGAGTTCACCGGTGACCTGCTGGAATGAGCAAGACGGCACGGCCACGGCATCGGTGGTCGGAGGACACCTTCCAATTGAATATTTGTGGTCTGATCCTCAAGCACAGACTACCGCAACTGCGACGGGCTTGTATGAAGACACGTATTCTGTAGTTGTCACGGATAGTTTAGGGTGCACTTTGACGAGGGTCGTCACAGTCGATCCAACCATTGGATGCTTCTTTATTGCCGAAGCCATTACGCCCAATGGAGATGGATACAACGATGAATGGATTGTCGGGGGGTTGGAATATTTTCCTAATTCTACCGTTCGAGTCTTCAATCGATGGGGCCAGCAAGTATTCTCCTCAACGGGATATCGAGAACGCTGGGATGGTCGGTACAACAACGTGCCACTGCCCATGGCGGATTATTATTATGTCATAGAGTTTTCTGGATCTGAAGATCCGATTACAGGAACGGTGACCTTGAAATATTGAGCGATATGAGAAATTTTATTTTATCCATCATAGGTGTGACCCTTTTCGCTTTGTGTGTTACAACCGAATCGAACGGGCAACAATTATTTCGCAGGTCTCAATTCATGACCAATCCATTTTTGAGCAATCCAGCGATAGCCGGAACGCTGCCCGAATCCATGGTTTCGATGGGCTATCGCAATCAATGGACCGGGTTTGAAGGTGCACCTGAGACCATGACATTGAGTGGTCACACGGCACTTCCCAATCGCATTGGTGTCGGAGGATTGATTTATTCGGATGATACAGGTGGAGCCATTCGAAGAACAGGAATCGAATTGGCGGGCTCGTACACGATTGATTTGAATAACTATGACGCGGTATCATTTGGATTGAGCTTGATGGCGAATCAGTGGTCTTTTGACAACGATTTGGACGTTTGGGATGTGGAAGACCCGGCACTTCAATATGGAATGGAGCAATCATTATCCATGGATGCGCATTTTGGCATGATGGTGTTTGGCGATGCGTATGCCTTTGGCTTTGCAATTCCCCATTTGATTCAAGCCTCTTCAGGATTGGGAACATCAAGCGCAGTTTCTGGATTGGATAACACCCAAGTGCGGCATTTCCGTTTCATGGGGCACTACCGATATGATGTTTCGGATGAATTCACCATCGAGCCATCAGCCTTGGTGCGGGTCACGCCGCAGACACCCGCTCAAATGGATGTTTATCTGAGGGGTTGGTACAACCGCATGGCATGGATGAGCCTTGGTTTCCGAACGAATGATGCGGTGATCATCGGGGTTGGGGGGCAATACAATAATGTTGGATTGTCTTATGTATATGATGTGACCAGCACGGCTGCACGATACTTGAGTCCACATTCTCACGAGGTGACATTGACATATTTTGTGCCTCGATCTACGGGCTTTAGCTCGAATTCTTGGAATTATCGTCGTATATTGAATTCAAGCCGACGGTACAGGAGCCCTCGGAGGAATTAACGATTAAGCGATGGAATTAAGATTGTTGAGTTTATTCATGCTTTGCCTGCCTGTGGTTTCGTTTGGGCAGTTTTCACGTATTCATGTCGAAGAGATTGACAATGGAGGAGTTGTTGCAGGAAAAACCTACCGGGTGTATGCTGTGATGCAGAATGAAGGTGATTTGATTGATGCAATATTTGGTGAAGAGGGTATGCCGCTGGAAATTTCCACGACTACCAGCTTTTATCAGCATCCCAAAGGAGGAGCGATGGCAGCCGAAGTTCAGCGTTACGACGTTGAGAACGATCGTTCGTTGGCCTTCGATTCTTGGGTCACAATCGGATTGGAAGATAACTACATGAATTCACTCACTTCATTCCCGCCGGATACGGATTTTATGGGTGCTTTCGAAGAGGGTGGAACCCTTTCAACGAATAATGGGGCTTGGTTTGTTTTACCAGATAAGCGCCAAGCTTTTGCGCCTGAAGACCGCAAAATCCTCATTGGTCAATTCACGACTACTGGAAAGGTGACAGGTCTCATTAACATACACGGGCGGACCAAAGCCATTTTGGGAATTGACGGTTCGGTGCAAGATGGTGCAAAGCTCATCCAGGCCGAAGGAGTTCGATTTGTTTGCGGGGGACTTTGATTTAATCTTTCTGCGTAAGCGAGTCCCTCGGCGTGAATCTGAGCGAAGCGCTATTGATGCAATAACGAAATCCCGTAGGTTCGGGCCCATCATTGAAAACATGTCCGAGGTGTCCCTCGCACGCGCTGCACAAGAGCTCGGTTCGAGGGTACCCTAGTTTGTAGTCCGTACGGGTGTCAATTGCCGAGCCATCCAAAGCGTCGAAAAAGCTTGGCCACCCGCTACCGCTGTCGTATTTATCTCGGCTGTCGAATAGCGCTTGACCACATCCGGCACAACAATACACTCCGTCTTCATGGTGGTTCCAAAACTTACCGCTAAATGGAGGCTCTGTTCCGCATTGTCGCAATACGTGATATTGTTCATCTGACAATTTCGATCTCCAGTCCACTTCACTCGCAGGGGATGGTTCCTGTCCTTGAGTGCATCCATGGCCAGTGGAGATCAATAACACTATGAATAGAATTCGGGTCATGATTTTAATCGAATTTGCTCGAGAGGTACGGGGCGGTTGCTGATTCATTATTGCCAATCAAATTTTCAGGGGATCCTTGGAAAACCACATTTCCCCCGCGATCTCCGCCACCGGGCCCCATGTCTACGATGTGGTCTGAATGAGCCATCACATCCAAATGATGTTCAATGACAATGACGGTGTGGCCCAATTCAATCAGCGCATCGATGGAAATCATGAGCTTCTGAACGTCCAATGCATGCAATCCCGTTGTGGGTTCGTCAAAAATGAAAAGCGTATGCTCCTGGCGATTTCCACGACTTAAGAAAGTCGCTAATTTGATGCGTTGAGCTTCACCGCCGCTCAATGTATTGCTGCTCTGTCCCAGTGTTACATACCCCAATCCGGTATCGATCAATGGCTGCAATTTGGCCATTAGCTTCGATTGGGTGGCGGACGGTTTTTTTGCACTTTTCGTCGGTCGGAAAAACTCCATCGCGTCCTCAACAGTCAGATCAAGGACTTCTGCGATGTTTTTGTCATTCCATTTGACTTCGAGAATTTCATCCTGAAATCGCTGTCCTTTGCAAACATCACAGCGCAATTTGAGATCGGCCATGAACTGCATTCCAATGGTGACTTGCCCTTCTCCTTCGCACGTTTCACATCGACCTCCGGCCACATTAAAGCTAAAATGAGAGGGTTTGTAACCTCTGGCCTTGCTCATGCTGGTTTGGGTGAAAAGCTGTCGAATTTCGTCGTATGCCTTGATGTATGTTACAGGATTGCTCCTCGAGGATTTACCAATCGGATTTTGATCGACAAATTCAATGGATTGAATGGTCGATAGATTCCCAGATAACCTGCCAATGGAATGTGTCAAGCCTCCCAGTCCCTCGAGTTCTGCTCGCAAAAGTGGAAGCAATATTTCCGTGACCAAGGTGCTTTTTCCTGAGCCAGAGACACCTGTCACGGCACTCAGTGCATTCAGCGGGAATTTCACGGAGATTCCATGGATGTTGTGTCGACGTGCATCTAAGACTTCAATGAATTCCTTTCCAATTGCTCGATCTGGCTTAGTCAATTTGGTTAGGTTGCCATTGAGAAAAGCGGCGGTGTGGGAAGGGTGATTCCTTTTTAGTTGGGTCAGCTTCGCTACGTCTCCCTGAAAAACCAATTCTCCACCTCGCGATCCAGCGTTGGGCCCCAGATCGATGAGGTAGTCTGCAGCCCTCATGATGTCTTCATCGTGTTCGACCACGACTACCGTATTCCCAAGGGCCTTTAGTTTTTGTAAAATTCCTATCAGCCGTTGGGTATCGCTGGGATGGAGACCGATACTGGGTTCATCCAACACGTAGGTGCTTCCCACGAGACTGCTCCCTAGGCAAGTGCTTAGAGCAATGCGTTGAGATTCACCGCCACTCAAAGTTTTGCTTGCACGGTCCAAGGTGAGATACCCCAATCCGACATCGACCAGGTATTGGAGCCGCTTGCTGATTTCATCTAGCAAGCGATCTGCTATTTGTTCATCGTGCGGCGATAAAGCCAAATTTTTAGTCCAATTCAACGCCTCCGAAGCAGACATTCTCAATACTTCCGAGAGGTTGTTTGTTCCCACATAAACATTGTTGGAGCTGGATCCCAACCGAGTCCCTTTGCAATCGGTACAAGTTGTTTTGCCTCGATAACGACTGAGCATGACGCGAAACTGAATCTTGTAGGATTTTTCCTCGAGGTATTCAAAAAATGCGTTGATTCCTTTAAATCCTTTGCCTCCTTGCCAAATGAGATCTTTTTGTTCTTCCGGTAATTCGCGCCACGGGGCATGAATCGAAATCCCGTTGTCTTTTGCAGCGAAACAGAGCCTTTGTTTCCATTTGCTCATGCGCTCTCCCTTCCAGCACGCGATGGCATCATCATAAATACTCAAGTTGGCATTGGGTATGACACGTTGTGGGTCGATGCCAATGATGTGGCCGAATCCTTCACAACGGTTGCACGCTCCAATTGGACTATTGAATGTGAAAAGCTCCGGTGTTGGTTCGAGAAAGGTGATTCCATCCCTTTCAAATCGATCGGAAAATTCCCATGTGTCGGCTGCATCGGGAAATGAGATGGAGCAATGACCAAGGCCCTCAAAAAAAGCTGTTTCGATGGAGTCCAGGGTTCTTGATTCGAAATCTTTGTCTGCGGTGTCGGGAATGACCAAGCGGTCGATTACCAACTTCCAACAGTTCGATTCGGCCGAATTGGATAAGACGTCGGCAATGCTGTGCACAGATCCTTCATCGTCCATCACCCTGCTGAATCCTTGTTTTTGAAGAATTTCAAGTTGTTGTTCCCAAGAACGATCTGATTTTTTTCCGATTGTCGTGGTCACCATGAAGCGTGTGCCAGCCTTCAGCGACAGGAGGCGCTCGAGCACATCTTCCGGTCGGTCTTTACTCACCAGGGCCCCGCTGACTGGTGAAATGGTTTTTCCAATGCGCGCGTAGAGCATGCGGAGGTGGTCGTGAATTTCCGTGCGGGTTGCCACCGTCGATCTTGGCCCTCCGGAGGAGCTGCGTTGTTCTATGGCAATGGCAGGGGAGATGCCTTCGATTGAATCGACGTCCGGTTTATCCAATCGCCCCATGAATTGACGTGCGTAGCTGCTTAAACTCTCTACATAACGGCGCTGGCCTTCGGCATAAAGGGTGTCAAAGGCCAAGGAGCTTTTGCCCGAGCCTGAAAGTCCCGTAATGACCGTCCATTTTTTTTTCGGAATGACAACGTCAATGTTCTTGAGGTTGTGTTCGCGCGCGCCGTTGATTCGAATCTCCATTCGCTTTTGTTAACACTCCAAAGCTACCTATGGTTTCAGATGAATGAAATTTTGACTTATATTCGTTAAAGACAATTCAAAAAATTCACGCGATAGAAACATTTTACGCTTCAAAGTAAGGCCCCGATGACTACCTGATTCGGGTTTTGTGTCACCCTTAAATGCGTAAAATGATGCGTGCATCACTTTCAGACCAACAGTTGATTTCCTTGTACCTCTCAGGTGACGAGGCGGCGTTCGAAACCCTTTTGAACCGACATCAACAACAAGTTTATTCCAAAATTTTCTTCATCGTTCGGGACAATGATTTAGCCAATGATTTGTTCCAAGACACCTTCATTAAGGTGGTGAATACCCTGAAAAGTGGGAAGTACAATGAAGAAGGCAAGTTTCTGCCTTGGGTGATGCGAATTGCGCACAACTTGAGCATTGATCATTTCAGGAGAGGCAAAAAGATGCGCATGTTACGAGCAACAGAAGAGTTTGATGTGTTCGATACCATGCAGACAGATGAGCTTCATGCAGAAGATCAAATCATTCAGGATCAAATCCACCAGGACGTGCGAGATTTGCTTGAAACCTTACCGGAAGAACAGCAAATCGTCGTTCGCATGCGAATTGAACGGGACATGAGTTTCCAGGAAATTGCGGATGAAACGGGCGTGTCCATTAATACCGCTTTGGGAAGGATGCGCTATGCATTGATCAATTTGCGGAAATCCATGGAGGAGCAAGGCATTCAGCTGACCTTAAATTAAAATTTTGAGCATTGCACAATAGGCAGAGGTAGATTGCGTTTATGGGTTACAAACTTGAGTAATTTGCCCATGGAACATTCTACACTTGACGATTTGACTTCGGATTGGTTTGACGCCTCTCTTGACATCAATCTTAAAATGCCTCGTGCAAAATCGGTCCAAAATATCTTGGCATATTCTGCTGGGGTAAAAGCGATGAAAACGAGCCGTTTCGGCACCTTCATCAGTGGTTTAAATTGAACCGACTTTGATTTAGAAAAAAGCCGCTAGTGAGCGGCTTTTTTTATACCTCGATGTTCAAGGCTGGATCAGCTTTGATGATTTTGAATCGAGCTTTGCCAGCTTGCAGTTCACTCAAAGCATGTTGGACGATGGCATCGCATGTGGCTGAACTCGATTTGATATCGACGATTTCATGGATTTGCTCAAAGCGGCTCACAACGTCATCTGAATATCCCCAGCCTTTGACCTGCTCATTTTCCATTAGGACGACCGCATATTCTTCTGGAGTTCGCCCTCGATCGATGATTGCCCATTCGCTGATGGTTCTCGCCTCACGCATCAATTCATTCATGATGTCATTATGACGTTCAATGTCTGAATTGGAAAAAGTGGTGGGTCGGCCATCTGACCCTAAGCCTAGCAATTCTGGATTCAATTCGTGCTTTGCTGCCATGCTGTGGAGCCAAGCTCGGGCATCTTCTTCTTTTCTAAACCACCGAATTGCGTGCATATTGTTTCGCTGACGTTTAAGGTGAAGGCGCATGGCTCCTCGTTGATCGAGGTAGGAGACGAGTGCGATTCGAATGGGCACGGATTTTTGGGCACGGTTATGAATGGGCCAATGTTTCCTGATGGATTCATCTTCAATCAATCTGGCCATGAGTGCCGAGCCCGTTGGCTCGCATTGGATGCGGTAGATATCCCGCAAAAACGCCTGTCGTCTCGAAGATTTCATGGACCCATTGAAATGGGAGCGCACCCGATGCCGAATGTTGTGCGACATGCCAATGTAGATGGGGGATCCTTTTCGATCGAGAAATTGGTAGACCCCTGGAGTGGTGGGTAGATTTTCAAAATCGGAAGCCGGAACATGCTGTGGCAACCAGGATTCGCGCTCGCCTCGCTTAAGCATGTTGGAAATAATTTCTGCCGAACCCGGATTTTGCATCATGCGGTGAAAAAGCTCCACCGTCGCTGCGCAGTCTCCCATCGCACGATGTCGGGCGCCATTGGAGATGTCGAGGTCGCGGCAGATGTTTCCCAGGCTGTAACTGTTGTGCCCTGGCAACAGTTTTCGAGCCATTCGAACGGTGCAAAGCTTTGGGCGCCGCCAAATGCGCCCCATGGCTTCAAAATGGCCTCGAATAAAGGCGTAATCGAATCCTACGTTGTGCGCTACAAATACGGCTTCTTTCAACCAGTTCTCGAGCTCATCAGCAATGGACTCAAAAGTTGGAGCACTTCGAACCATATCATCTGTAATGCCGGTGAGTTGTACGATGTGATTGGGAATGGGTTCGCCCGGATCGACTAGCGTTTCCCATCGTTCGAGGATTTTTGATCCATCGCTGATGATGACGGCGATTTCAGTGATTCCATGGCCTTTGGCGTGAGAACCCGTGGTTTCAATGTCGACGATTGCGAAACGCATGATGCGAATTTCGTCATTGAGAAATTGAAATCAGGTTACAATCGCATGCAGTCGTTCCCTTGCATTCTGTGTTCATGCTGAATCAAAGTAGATTTGTAAGATGAACCGCAGAATCCATTCAATGTTGTTTTGCTTTCTCTTGTTGGGGTGCGCTGATGTGGAACCGGGTGCTGACGATTCAGAAGTGAAGTCTGCAGAAGAAAAAGGGATCGTCCCAGATTCGTCCACTGTCGCATCGAAATCCGCCATTTTGGCCTATCCATCGTTGACTGATGCCAATTGTGAATCCTTTTTGGAAGAATGGGGAAAAGAGCATGAAATGAGTCGAGTGGAGGTCGAGACCAAATTTGGTAATCTGACGTTGGAGTTATTTCCTGACGTACCGATTCATTCAGCGAACTTTCACTACAAAATTGAGCGAGGGTATTACAATCCGAGCGAATTTGTTCGTGTGGTTCCAGAATTTGTGGTTCAAGGTGGTAATTCTGAAGAGCAACGTGCCCAAGAGATGCGATGGTTAATCGGTAAACACACCTTACCGAGCGAATTCAATGAAAAATATCGGCATGTTCGAGGTGCGTTGGCGATGGGAAGAACCTACGAAGGCAATCCTGAGAAACGATCGGCATCATACGATTTTTACATTGTTGTCGGGAGAAAAGTGACAGAGGTAGAACTTCAACAAATCGAGCGAGAAAAAGGCATTCGATATTCGAGTGCTCAGCGCGCCAGGTATTTCAAAGAAGGTGGAACCCCTCATTTGGATGAAGAACATACCGTTTTTGGCAGGTTGGTTGAGGGATTTGACGTACTTGATCAATTGGCAGGAGTCGCAACAGACGAAAGTGATTGGCCATTGCAGCGATTAGAATTGCGCATCTCCGCCTTAAATTCGATGCCATGAGCCGATTGAGTTTAATATGGATTTTGGCCTGGTGTTTATTCACCACAAACTCGGGGATTGTAAACTCGGCTATGGCGCAAGACTGGGATGATTGGGATGATGAAGAGAGTTCTTATGAGCCGTCGAGAAAAGGAGTGGAATTTGCGATCAACTTCGGGGTTTATCAGGCGAATCATCAGGCATCAAGTGCTTTCTACAACGGCTATGCGGGCGATATCTATGACCTAGGAGACAATACGGCCACCTTGATGACGATTGAAGAGCGATTGGGCATTTATAGCTCCAATGGAACGGTTTGGAGTCAAGTGCTCAATAGCATCGGTCTCGAGCAAGGCGAATTCTTATACATCGAGTACCCGATTTACAGTGAACTGCTCAAATTGTATGGAGTCCGCTACACTCCCGGAACCATCATGGGACTGCAGACCATGGTGTTTTTTAATCCAGAAAGCGCATTGACTTTGCACCTTGATGTGATGAATGGGCTGAAGTCGCAGGGAGGATGGAACATGGTAACCAATGAAATCGTTCAAGGCGCAGGTTCTGAGAATCGAAGGGAATTTGGCATCTTCAGTGAGGAAGACCGGTTTCAATTTTCACTTGGATATCGCACCGCTGCGTACGTAACGGATGAAGTAAGTTGGGTATTTGAATTGGGCGGGAATATGCTCGCGACGCAATTGAAACAAAACTATGTCCGAATTCAGAACAGCAACTATCAATTACTGGCTGCGCCGATGGGAAATGGACAATTTACCAATCCGACTTCGAGTTTGACTTCCACGGGATTCGGTGGGTATGGTGCAGTGGGTGTGGAGTTGTTTTTTGAAGAAGGGGGGAATTTGATGCTGACTGCAAGGGTGAGCAGGGATCACGTTCGGTTGGGCACTTATGAGGATCACTTGTGGCAAGGATCACTTTACCTGACTTGGGTTGTGCCTCCTCAGTTTCCAAAGTTCACTCGGGTTAGCTTTTGACGGAACGGGTTAGCTTTTGACGGAATCGGATTTCATACCGATGGATGCATCGATAAAGAGGTGAATTGATTTCGGATCGTTGCCGCAATGATTGCAATGATGCGATGCACTCTTTACACTCTGATGAATTCAAGACACGGGACTGCATGATTTGCATGCAAGCGTAATAGATTGCCACGGGGATGCCTTCTAAGTGGAGCATGGCCGAGCTCAATTCCAAAAGCTCAATCCGTTGCTTGTCGTTTTCGTAATCAAGCCAGACGGGATGTGCGAGCATTTTTAATAGTTCACGCAATGCCGAAAAATCCTCTATGACATCGAGCAAATGATTCAATTGATCGCGCTGGGCGAAGAACAATCGTTCATCTATTTGGAACGCATGATTCAAAATCCAAGCGCTTTTTCGAAGTTGTGTCCTTGAAATGGTTCCTGGTTCACTGATAAATGCGATGAGGGATTCAATCCAATCCGAGCTCATCGATAATTGCTTGGCAATTTGCTTAACCTCATCTATTGGCACTCCCTGCCTTAATGAAGGAAGGATCATTTCAATGGGAGAGGGATGGTCTTCATGCGTGCGACCTTTGTACATTGCACTTTCCTTGAAAAAATCAGAAATGAAGGTACTGAATTTAGTTTTTGTCGGAGTCCTAATGGCGACCTCCCTGACGGCATCAGCACAAGGTCCGGAATTGGAAATTGATTTGACGGCGACGGAGGTGATCAGCCAAGGCCGCACGGGCACGTGCTGGAGCTTCAGCACGACGAGTTTTCTAGAGTCGGAGGCGTTTCGCATCACGGGCGAATTGCACGATTTCAGCGAGATGGCGAGCGTGCGGGTGATTTACCCCGAAAAAGTTGAGCGTTACGTACGCTACCACGGCAAGCACCAGATGGGACCGGGCGGACTCTCTCACGACGTGACACACGCCGCGGCCAAATTCGGCATTGTGCCGCAATCGGTGTACGGCGGTGGCCAAGCATCGGGCGCTTACGACCACGGAGCGTTGGACGGCATGATGGAGACCATGGCGCAGGCTTTGGTGGAACAGTCGGGTGGGGTGGCGCCCGCGGGCATGGAGGCCGTGGAGGCGACGCTTGATGCGTACCTCGGTGCTTTGCCGGAGGCGTTTGAGTACAACGGCGCCCAGTACACCCCGGCGTCGTTCCGGGATGCGGTGGGAATCGATCCCGCAGCATACGCGACCCTGACCAGCTTCACACACCATCCGTTTGGTGCGTCATTTGTATTGGAAGTGCCGGACAACCACGCGCATGGAGCGTTTTACAATGTTGAACTGGATGATTTGGAAGAAGCGGTGCACCACGCCCTCGAAAACGGCTACACGGTCGCTTGGGACGCGGATGTGAGCAACAAAGGCTTTTCCTTCCGCGACGGCTGGGCGATTATGCCCGAAGCCGCGGCAAGCAAAGAGGAGTGGGAGACGTTGGATGCGATGCCACTAGAGCCTAACGTGGACCAAGCCATGCGCCAATCTGCTTTTGATTCACAGGAGAATACAGACGACCACCTCATGCACATTGTCGGTCGGGCCGCTGACGCCCAAGGCCGGGAGTACTTCATCATCAAGAACTCGTGGGGCCAGGGCAATGACTACGGCGGCAAACAATACGTTTCCATGGCCTACTTCCGCCACCATACCATCGGCATCATGCTGCACGAGGACGGGCTGACCAAGGAATTGCGAAAGGCCATGGGGCGTTGATTGTACGCGGGTAAAGAGAATTATTGCGAACCGTTTGGCGGTTCAACACGAGTTGGTATCTTTGCCCCCCGTTTCGACGGACAAAAATGGCTCTGTAGCTCAACTGGATAGAGCATCGCACTACGGATGCGAAGGTTTGGGGTTCGAATCCCTACAGGGTCACTAAAATGAAAGCCCGGCTGCATTGCAGCCGGGCTTTTTAAATCTTGCTTTCTAATTCAAGATTGTTCCTGTCGCAGTCTAAGATTAGTTTTTAGTCCAGTTGAATTGATTCGCCGCCGTGTTGTTATTTCCAGAAGCATCAGTGAATGTGCTGCCGGCCACATCGATGGTACATGCACCATTACCCGCTGGGGTAAATGTCGCGGTGTAGGTTGTCCCCGATCCTGCAAAACTGGAAAGTGCGCCGTTTGTTACTGTGATGTCTCCTTCGATAAAGTCAGTGGTGCTTTCGGAAGAGGTGAAAGTCAAAGACAACGACGCGTCATTTGATGTGTCTCCATCGTTTACTTCCGCAGCGGTAATGGTCATGGTTGGTCCTGTACCGTCATAAGTCCAGTTGAACTGGTCAGCTGCGCCATTGCCCGTTCCAGCAAGGTTGCTGAATGCGTCTGCGGCTACGTCAATGGTGCAAGCACCGTCACCTGTAGGAGTGAAAGTAGCGGTATAAGTCTTGCCTGTTCCTGCAAAGGCTGAAATCGCCCCGTTGCCTACTGTAATGTCTCCAGCAATAAAGTCAGAGGTGGTCTTGTCAGAAGTAAATGTTAAGGACAAAGTAGCGTCGTTTGAAGTATCGCCATCACTCACTTCGGATGCCGTAATGGTCATGGTCGGTGGCCCTGCCACCGTCTGTACTGAATCCCAAAGCGATAAAAACGAGCTAATTCCAGTTCCAATGGTACGCCCTTCCAAAACACCTAAAGCTTCAAGGGTATCTTGAAGTGCTTCTTGGTCAAGGGTAATGTGTACTTGTTGACTGAATGTCTGTGCTTTCAGGATTACAGTGTCACCTTGTAGCGGAACTTGAGCATTCGATGCTATGGCAAAACCAACAGACATTACGATGAGGAATAAATATTTTTTCATCACACTGAATTTCATTTAAATGCAATATACGTCATTTTGACGAATTTTTTAATCTTTTAGACGATATTTTTTAGCCTATTGTGATAACCTATCACAAGACAGTGTGATATCATGATAGATAACATGTTAGACGATATTCACTATCATGTTGATAGCTAAGCATTGATAGCTAACAACGATCTCGCTTTTCCCGAACTTTCCTTGTGTTGAGGTGGGGTATGGACAGGTTACTTCATTCGCAAAGCATGGATAAAATGAATTCCGACCGGCTCCACCAAAGGCTGGGCCTTTGGCGATCGTTCGGGATGCCATTGGACCCCTACATAAAAAGGAAATTCCATAGTGTCGGCCCGTCGAATGCCCTCAATTAGGCCGTCTGGAGCGTAGGCCCATGCCTCGAGCCCTGTACCCAACTGATTGATGCCCTGGTGGTGATGTGATATCACTTGAGAAGTTGATTCCTGTTCAATTCCAATGAATCCAGCGTTGGATTCAGTGATCACGGTGTGGAGCGTATCACGGGAATTTCCTTCCGTGCCTGCGCGGTGCACGTCAGTGCCCAAAACGTCCGGCAGGTGAGCGTGCAAGGTGCCTCCGTTGTGGACATTCATGAACTGCAGCCCGCGGCATATACCCAAACAGGGAAGCCGAAGGGAATCCACCGCATGGAGCATTGCGCTTTCGATGCGGTCCCTTTCCAGGTCAATGGCGCCACAGCTTGTCGTGTCCGCGGCTTGGCTATACCGGGCAGGGTGGATGTCCGCACCACCTGTCATCAGCACGCCTTGAGCCTCTTCGAGAGCGCTTGCTAGCTCGGCATCTGTTAGCTCAGATGCGTCGTGCCATTGAATTACATCTGGTGCTGCCAAAGGTTCCAGAAAGTCCTCATAAGTCTGACTTTCGAACAACCTCGAGGCCACAATATGCAACGTGTCAGGATGAGGAGAATTTGATTTGTCTTGGTATGAATTTGAGCAGCCACAAAGGAGCGAGGCGCATGCAAGTACAATTAGGATTCGAACCATGCCCGGAATTTCGTAAATTAATGGAGTGAAGCAAAAGACATCATATGATGCACTAATTCTGGAAGGAGGGAGCTTAAGATGCTCTTTTACAGCCGGAGTGCTGGATACTTTCGCTGCAATTGGGTTTCGGCCATTCAAATCTTATTATGCGGTGTCTGCAGGATCGATGGCACTTACGTCATTTTTGTCCGGTCAGCGAAGACATTTTGTGGATTTAGCGCTTCGATTGGTTGAAGACAATAAGTTCATTAGCTTCACTGCGGCCTTTTCAGATGAAGGGTTGATGAATTTGTCGCGTCTGGCACAAGTGGTCAAAGACGAGTCTCCAATTGATTGGAACGCGGCCAATCAATTCATTGAAGGAAAAAAGGTTCACATCGTTACGACGGATTTTGAAACAGGTGAAGCCCACTATTTATCTCCACAACGCGAAAATTGGATTCGGTCGGTTTTGGCATCTTCTTCGCTGCCGCTGGTCACAAGAGGAAGATTGAAATTGCGAAATCGTTGGATGTTCGACGGAGGATATTCTGATCCAATTCCATTGAAAAAAGCCATTGAAGACGGTTGTGCGAATATTCTAGTCATACGCACTCGTCCACGTTCTGTTCGGGTTGAACAGGATACATTGGACTTGATTGTGTCTTACATCTATCGGGATAATCAAGCTTTAGCGTCGTTGTTTCAGACCTGGCATACGCGATACAATCAAGTTGTTGATTTATTGGAAAAGGAAAAAGAGCTGAATCAGTCTTGGAGTGAAATAGCTCCTTTGCATGAGTTGAAATCAGACGGATATCGGATCTCAAAAGAGGATGTTTTGGATGATTATCACCATGGTCTGGAAAGGGCATTGGAGTGGATTGATCAAAATCTTGAAAAGTTATATAATCAAGATAAAACTTAGATATTTACAAATGAAAGGCTAATTGTTGTATTTTAGTGCTAAATCGCCTTATCACTATCATGCGCCAAACTGCCAATACCCTGCCGGCGCGGTTTCATCTGTTGAGCACCTTGCTCATCATTTGTTGCGCCCAAGCCATGTTGTCCACCACTGCTCTTTGTGAAGATGAAATTTCTGCTGCAGAGACCTTGCCGGGTCAATATGTCTTTACTCAAACTTCAAATTCATTTCTCCTCAGTCTCGGGGACTATGAGAATTTCGACTTTGACGGCTATACGATGTACAAGGTTTACTTGAACACGGTGAATTCAGACGACTTTGTTAGAAGAATATACGGAGATGAGAATCTGCCGCTTGAAATCATGGCGCCTTCCGGTGTATACAATAACAACGTTTGCGTGGGAGGAACAAGTGGAGGTGTTCCTCCACCTGATTTCTGGCAATTCACGGGCTACAATGTTCACCAATACGATTCTTGGGTGGGAATTGGTTTGACCGAATGGCCAGTTGGACTGAATAACGAGGCCGATGTCGTCATTGATCAAACATTGACTTACACTTGGTCTGACCACTTTATCCTCGATTACATGTCCAGCGGAAATTATGGCGCCTTGGATATTCAATTGAATGATCCGGATAGTGAAGGTGGATGGGGCCTAGAAGATTTGGAGGCTACAAACGGTTTTGCAGGAGATGACAACCAACTCATCGTCCTTCAAGCCACAACTGACGGTACATTCACATGGACATTGAACGCAGAAATTTGGGTTCACGGAGATTCAACCAATAAGGTCATTTTGACCCAATCATTCGATGGAACTTCTTTGGGTGCACCCATCATTGAAGGATGCACGGATCCCAATGCCTGTAACTACTATGATCTGGCAACGACGGATAATGGAACGTGTGATTATCCACCGCTCTACTATGATTGTGCGGGCGATTGCGTTAATGATGTAGATAGTGATGGCGTTTGTGACGAGCTGGAAATTGCCGGTTGTCAAGATGCTTCAGCTTGCAACTACAACAGTGCTGCGACGGATGATGACGGTTCTTGTGCTTTCGCAACGGGTTGTGAAACATGCTCTGGAGCAACAGATGGTACAGGAACCATCGTTGACAACGACTCTGATGATGACGGGGTGTGTGATGCGGATGAGGTGATTGGTTGCCAGGATGTAACGGCTTGCAATTACGACGCCGCTGCCACGGACGCTGGTGCTTGCATCTTTGTCGATGGAATTTGTGAAAGTTGTTCGGGTGAAACCGACGGTACGGGTACCGTAGTTGATAATGATTCCGATGATGATGGGGTGTGCGATGCCGACGAAGTAGTTGGTTGCCAGGATAATACGGCTTGTAATTACATGAGTAGTGCAACGGATGCAGGAGCGTGTATTTATGCTACTGGATGCGAATCATGTTCTGGAGAATCTGACGGAACAGGAACTATCATTGACAATGATGCCGACGACGATGGGATTTGTGATGCCGATGAGGTTGCCGGCTGCCAGGATGCTACCGCATGTAATTTTGATGCCCTCGCAACGGATGAGGATGGCTCATGCGAATACTGTTCTTGCGGCCAATTGACAGGGTTGTCACCCTACAGCCTCACCGTAGAAGAGCATGCGGTAGATGGTATCCCAGGTCACACAACCTATCGTGTGTATGTCAATATGGAGCATCCCAACGATTTCTTGAGTGCGATATACGGTGAGGGAACGGATACGCCCATTGCCTTGACTTCAACATCCACTCCAAATTGGTACAATGATCCGCTTTTGAGCGTTGACTTGGGTACGGATATCCTGCCCTTGATGGTGGAAGCCTTTCCTGATTTGGCATACGATAGCTGGATGACATTCGGGTCGGATACGGCGAACGCGGATCTGAACATCGGTTCAATCGATGCCTCAAATACGTTTTGGTCCTCATTCAATGCGGGCTCGGATATATACATAGATGATGCTTCAGGATTCACATTGTACAATACCCGCGATTGCGATCTTCCGCCAAGTCCAGACGCGGGAAGCTGCGATCCGGATCATCCAGCCATTGGTGGAACGGATGGGCGAGTGTTGATTGCCCAGTTGACTTCTGAAGGAGTGGTATCAGGGGAATTGGCTGTTCAAATATTGCAAAATGGACAATATGGCGCCGGTGTTTTCCATACCGAACACTTTGAATTCAATGGACCGGGAACGTTCTCTGCTACTGGGTGGAATGGTGCCATGGCTTCGAATTATCAAGATTGTGGATGCACCGACACGGAAGCATTGAATTATGATGATGAGGCGCTTTACGATGATGGTGGCTGTATTCCAGTGATTTTGGGCTGCTTGAATTCGTCTGCTTGTAATTATGACGATTCGGCCACTGTAGATGATGGGGGATGCGTATTGCCAGTTGATTGTGAAACTTGTTCGGGTGAAACCGATGGTTCCGGTACAGTAGTGGATAACGATGCCGATGATGATGGTGTTTGCGATGCGGACGAAGTTGTAGGATGCCAAGACAACACTGCGTGTAATTACGATGCAGCTGCGACAGACGCAGGATCCTGTACTTATCCTCAAGGATGTGAGACTTGTTCAGGAGAGACCGATGGAACCGGAATAATCGTAGATAACGACTCGGATGACGATGGCGTGTGTGACGCGGACGAAATCGCGGGTTGCCAAGATGCAACGGCCTGTAACTACAACAGCAGTGCAACAGAT
>JAQBTQ010000035.1 GCA_027624855.1 Bacteroidota bacterium | reverse complement strand
GAACGGGTTTCCTATGTGAGCACCGGCGGCGGGGCCATGCTGGAATACTTAGAAGGTAAGGTGCTCCCCGGAATTGCTGCCATTAGGAACGATTCTTGAGCTAACTTGTAATCATGATTGCGCCATTATTTGTCCGATCAGGGATTGCATTTGTCGCGCTCTGTCTGTCGCTGCTTGCCCATGGCCAGCAGCGAGTGGAAGTGTATGAAGACCACCGCATGATGTGGCAAAATATGATGCTTCATGCAGAAAACGGGGTCATACGATCAGGCCAAGATTGGCGAGGTGAAGTCATTTGGACCACGCTCCCAGGGAAAATCTTTCAGGGCTATTCGACCAGCACTTTTGACTTGCTGTATAGTGTCCGTGAACAGCAACTCATCCAAGGTGATTCGCACTTTAGCGATGCCATCCTGTACACCGCTGAATCGAATGGTAATGAAATCAAGCTCTACATTGGTGACAGCACTTTTCCACTAGACCTCGTCTATACCATCCGTCCAAACGCATTTAATGATGGCGTTTTTGAATTGTACAAAGAAGATAGCATTAGCCAGTTTGACCGAATTCTCGTCCTGCGAGGCCTGCCTTCTGCAGAAGAACTGTACGCGATTTTACTTGCTTTAGGGTTGCTTTAACCCGTGCAATGCAAGTTTGTTGTAACGCTCCGTGCTTTACGCAACGGCTTCGAGCGCTTCAACCCGAAATTCAAATTGCTCCATGATTTGATTGGCCAGCAATTTCTCACAAGCCATACGGACTTGATCTTCCGCTTCTGCCTGGTTTGCTGCTTCCACTTCCAACGTGATGTGCTTTCCAATGCGAACATTGCCAATGGTGGCCAAACCAATGTTTTTCATGTTACTGGATACGGCTTTGCCTTGAGGGTCGAGGAGAGCCGGTAAAGGCATGATGTCAATGGAAGCTTGAAATTTCATGGTCAATGATTGATGGAATAGGGTTCGGTTTTTGATTCCTAATTTGATCCTTGTAGGTATCGTCCGCCGAACGCATACAAAAGTAATGCGGCAAGCATTCCCAACCCGATTGCACGACCAAAAAATGCAACAATCAATCCCACGATGACCATGGCGCTGAGGAAGTAAATCCGCTTTCTATCAAAACTTGGGTTTTTCCCCCAACCCTTCAAATCCAGCATGGGCCTTCGGCTTACCATCCACCAAGGAATCAACGTGCTGCCAATGGCAACAGCGAGGATCACTGTGAATAGCCCGCCAAGGCCATACAAACCCCATGAACCATTCATTTCATACTGAGCAGCAACCAGCAAAATCCCTATCCACCATAATGCACCAGCCGGAGCTGGCATGCCGCTGAATCCGCCTGTCGAGCCCCCTCGAGCTGACTCCACATTGAAGCGGGCCAATCGCCATGTGGCCGCCAACGCCATCGTCAAGGGTAAAAATTTCAGAAGGACTGGAATCGCCGGAGCCCAAGCATGTAAAAACATAACGCCCATAACGGCAGGAGTCACTCCGCTGGTCACCGCATCAGCGATGCTGTCCAATTGGGTTCCCATCGCACCGTCTGTCCCTGCCCAACGAGCAGCAATCCCGTCGAAGAGGTCTAACAATTGGCCAAGTAACCAAATACCCGCTAGAGCGAGCATTCCCATTCCCTTCCACTCTTGCGATAGCGCACCAAACTCATAAAAGGGCTCTGCATCCATGTGACCGTTCACCGACGATCCAAATGGCCAAATGAACAATCCAATAATCACCAATACCCCGCACAACAAATTGCCCATTGTCAATGCGTTGGCCAGGTATTTTTTTGCGTTCATCCTGCGAATGTACATTTCACCGTGCAGGTTTGTAACCTCCCTCGATCGTTTTCGTATATTTGTTATCCCGTTCGCGAGAACATGAAGGGTCCGATGGCCGAGTGGCTAGGCTCAGCTCTGCAAAAGCTGCTACAGCGGTTCGAATCCGCTTCGGACCTCCAACCTTCAAGAAGCCCCAAGCAACCGCTTGGGGTTTTTTTGTGCGCAGTGCAAAAATGCAACAAAGAGGCAGGTGAAACCTTAATGCATCATACTGACGCAAAAAAACCGGTTTTCTTTCCACGAATACGATATAAAACAGAGTCTCCACATTGGAGCAGAACACTGCGTTTCCTAGTCTCCAATCTCTTGTTTATATTGTCTGGCAAACCCCTCACCCTCATGAAAAACACCTACATATTATTCTTCACTCTCTTGTACCCCTTGTGTGCTATATGCCAGCCTGACAATGATGCTTGTGACAATGCCATTGACATCTCCGAACTCTTTGGCAACGAGATTGGAGTCGGCACCTCCGTCGGACCATTCAGCAATGTTGACGCTACCGGTGAATCCGAATTAGCCGCCGATCTAGTAGACATCTGGTTTGATGTCAACATAGCCACCAATGAACCTTCCATCGACCAATCCGTATGGTTCAAGTTTACCGGCGACGGCAATACCTATCAAATCTTCACTTGGAATTGCCCTGGGTCGGCGATGTACAGCGAAGACACCCAGTTAGCGTTGTATTCAGGCACGTGCGACAGCCTGAGTTTGGTCGCGGGAAACGATGACATGATGTCGTTTTGGGGGTGGTACCATGCCGTCCTCAACTTTAAAGCTGAAGCGGGGACCGACTATTGGCTACTATTGGATGGATTCAATCATTTTGAAGGAGGCACCTGGGAGGGAATCGCACAAGGCAGCACATGCATTGCTTCCATGCAACTTGAGCGTTTAACGGACCACGCGGTATGCGATCAGTCCCGTGACATCAATGAATTGTTCGAGACCACTACGGGGAACACGCCGGGTTTTGTTGGTCCTTTCGATGATACGGAATTGGGAAGTGGAATCGGCATGAACCCCTACGCAGACATGCTAGGAGCCGAGTGCTGGGACGACGGAATAGACGACGGATCGGTTTGGTTCACCTGGACCGGCGATGGAAATCCGTATACCATCGTTCATTCTCAATGCCAAGAAGGAGATGACACCTTTGTGTATTACTTCGGTTTTGATAGTCAAATGGCGTTGTACAAAGGGGATTGTGGCGAATTGGTCCCCGTCGCATGTTCAGAAGACATCGACTTCGAGCAAGGATACTATTGGGCTCAAATCGGTTTTGACAGCGAAGAAGGTGAGGACTACTACCTACGTTTTGATGGATACCACTGGGAATACCTCCAGTACGATTGGTCCGCGGAAGGGGCTTTTTGTTTGCGGGCTGATCTCGGCAATGTGAACGGAATACAAGACTGGTCGGAGACGCTCATTGTCGACGTATTCCCCAATCCTGCTCGGGAGGCCGTGACCATCTCCTGGTCAGGAGACGACATGATTGCCGATGTGGTAGTGCGGGACATTTCCGGTAAAGAAGTGCTATACCTCAATCATATCGTGCGCAATTCCCTCCATCAATTGGATCTGCCAAACGGTCAATACACCCTTCAGGTGTTGACTTCAGAACATTCAACGGTTAAGCGCTTGCAAATCTTGCGTTGATGATCATTGGAGTCTCGGTACAGCAAAGATGCTTTGCATAAAACTTCATTTTCATGGATGCATTTGAACTTGGGTATTGGTCCGTATTGATCGCGGGCTACTTCTTGATTGTTGTTCCGTTGTTGCTGCTTTTTATTGCGGTAGGCTGGGCGCTGTTCAAAAAAGCTGGTCAAGTCGGTTGGTCCCTGAAAGACGACTCAACCAGTCTCATACATTCCAAGCTAAATATGGCAGCAACACCAGGGAATCCTTCTTGAAAATAATAGGCTGTAACGGAATAAGCCCAGTCATCGAAACGAAGCCCTGTCTTTTCTTCAACATCAACAACACTTATGTTTTCCAATAGCAATCTTCCACAATCATTGCACTTCGTAAGATTTTTTTCTTCAAAATATTTCTCGCAATCTTGAAAGCTTTGACCAAAGCCTAAAGACACGTTCAAAAAACCCTAGTCCCAACAAAAAAAACGTCAGTCGGAAGTTCTGCATCTCAACTATACATGAGTATGTTGTTCATTTCCATCATGAACCCAATTTATTCCAAAAACTACAACTTAATCAGACTTCATCCCGCAACGTCCATTCTGAAAAGCAGCAATAACTATGATTTTTTATCAGGAAAAATATTGACAAAAATGACCCCTTCCAGACCGCAAAAAATTATCAGCTCTGCCTTAGTCATGGTCAGTTTTCTTTCTTTACTCATCGGCTGTCATTCGAAAACAGACGGGCTCGGAAACTTGCAATCATTCCCTGAAAATACTTCTGTTCCTTCTCTGGTTCTCGGGCCCCAAAACCAGCCCGCCATATTATTTGTCACAAGCAATGATGACTCCCACGCGCTTCAATTCAAGCTGTGGGAAAACGACGCTTGGAGCTCGGCCCAAACCATCGCTGAGGACAGCCTCATGTTGGTCAATTGGGCCGATCGACCACAAATGAGCTTCGGTGCCGATGGCGCTGCTTATGCGCATTGGTTAAGGCTCGACCCCCGAGGCGATTTCGCATATACCATTCAAGCGGTTCGCAGCAGCGACTCAGGAACCACATGGTCTAAACCAACTCAACCTCACAGCGATACAGCCATCGCAGAACACGGGTTTGCACAGTGGATGCCGTTTGATGGTGGAGCGGCATTGGCATGGCTGGATGGACGCAACTTCGACGGCCACCCCGATCTTTCTAAGGCTCCAATGGAAGTGCGGATGGCCCGTTGGCTTGCGAGCGAAACTTGGTCAGACGAACTGGTGCTCGACTCTTCGGCTTGCACCTGTTGTCCAATGGCTGCACTTGGCGGGCAAGACGGGTCATATGAACTCGTTTACCGAGACCGAACAGATGGAGAAATTCGCGACTTCAATCGGCTGCATATCCAACCCCATTCAGGTGAATGGCAAGACTTAGGATTACTGCATTCAGACGGCTGGGAGATCGCTGCTTGCCCTGTGAACGGCGCTTCGCTCTCACAAAATGACACCCGCAGCCTCGCCATTTGGTACACCGGAGCCAACAATGAACCTCAAGTAAAATTTGCTTGGCGCACCGATCCTCTAAAATCATTTGAACCCCCGACCAAAATCCATCAGAACACTCCGCTTGGACGGGTGGTCTCAACCACGGACATGCAAGGAGATTTTTATGCCCTATGGCTGGAAACGAATGAAACCGGCGGCGTCGATTGGATGGGACAACGATGGGATGCATCGGGGATACCGCAAACCGAATCTCCAGAATCATTGATTCCTGCAAGCGAGAGTCGTGCAGGCGGATTTCCCACCGCAGTGGGCCTCGAAAAAGGGGTGCTCATCGCATGGACCAATCCTTTTCCCAAGCCGCATGTAATGACCGCCATTTGGTACTGAGCATTAAACCAACCCAAACCCACTCCGTCCCAACGCTTATGAACCGCAACCTACTCCTTTTTGTCGCTTTGATAACAGCCGCTCTGTGCCCTGCACAAACCGAAGGCAACAACGTGTTTGGTCCAGACCACATCCTTCAAGTAGATATCAATTTTTACAGTGAAACTTATTGGAACGAGTTGCTTGCAGAATATGAAGGTGAGCAAAATTACTTGCCCGCATCCATCACCATTGCTACCCCAATTGATACGACCACACTGGACTCCATAGGCG
>JAQBTQ010000008.1 GCA_027624855.1 Bacteroidota bacterium | reverse complement strand
TGTTGGTATTGGGAGTATGGGGAGACCCAAAGGTTTGAGGACTTGAACATTACCTTAATAATGAGAAAAACACCACCCGTTGGAGAATACTTTGTTACAGTGGAGTAGCAGAAACAACCGGTTATCCTTACCCCTTAAAACTCATCGTAAGATTCTCATTTTCAATAACTACTACCAAATTGTGGGAGTCAAATTATAGTGAATATCAACAGTATTTATTCAACCGAATTTGTGAATATAAACACCATTTTCTTACCCCTTTAGGGTATAGAAAGATATCTCAAATCTTCAATGAAGAGGGTTTAAAAACACCTCGAGGAAGTACTTTTAAGAACAATCATATTCACTCTATCTACAAAAAAGGTAAGATTAGAGAGGAAAGAATGAATAGAGAAGATATTGTTGAGGTAGGTCAGGTTCATATAGAACCTATGTGACTCCTCATTAATAACAAACTCACATAACGTTATCCCCTACTCCACTTTTTAGGATTATCTCCAACCTCCTTCAATCCCTTACCCCCCGATTGAATATCCCTCAGAAAATAAATTGAGAAATTCTGTGATTTTTTAGTGTTTAATGTTTCAGAACCATATTTATTGGTAACCCAAGTGTCCATCATAGGGTAAAACACTTATTCACCCAGTACTGAAGAGGTTCAATTCCTTAAACAGTATTTCATAATGTTAATGGGTTAGACATCGGGTAGTAATCTGTAGGATTGAAATAATATCCAAACATAACGGATGAGGTTTCTCCGGTAGGGTTAAAAATGGTTATGGTATAAGATAGATATGGGGGATTCAAACTGACTGGTCTACTCGAAATCCAATAACTGAAGAATGGATTCATTCATAAACAGATACTCAAATCTGTAAGGGGTTTGGTGTATCTAATTGATAATAGGTTATTGAATAATAACTGGAATGTTGAGGATTCACACTACGTATGAATCACTCAACGATGAGATGATTCTGATGAAATCAGAACCACTCATCATGGGATGTTTAAATACTGAAAGATAAAGGAGTTAATATGAAACAAACACCAAATGAATTACACAACGAACTAATGGATAAACTCAAAGAGTTTACAGATGAGGTTGGATACCATCTACCACCAGATAGGATACCTGATACCACTAAATCTCTAATCAACCTATTCATTACCTATGAGAAGTACAGAGATTCAATCATCTTCAATGGAAAGAGAACCTTAGAGAAGGGTATTGGGATGTTACCCATTGAAAAACAAAAGGAATTAGAAAGAAAAGTGAAGGAATACTATGGAAGATAAACTACTTACGAAATACGAAGTGATGGATTACCTCAACATCAGTAGGAGACATTTTGAAAAGTTGGTTACAGAAGAGAAACTCCCCATCATCAAGATTACTCAGAATAAGAGGTATATGAGGTTATCTGACCTTCATAGATATTTGAACACTAAGATGATTAATAAACCACAGGAGAGTATTCAGGAATCACAACCTGAGAACGACTTCCAATGGAAGAGTATTTGGAGTTAAAATAGTTGATTATCTAATTCTTTTAATCTTTCGATTGAATAATCGAAATAATTTTCCATCAGTTCACTTCCAATAAATTTCCGGTTCATCATTTTAGAAACTACAGCTGTTGTTCCCGTTCCAGAGAATGGATCATAAACAACTTGATTCTCCTCTGAAAAATTTTCCAATATAGTTTTCACTAATTCTTCTGGGAAAACTGCACCATGATTCTTGGACTTTTTAGTTGGACGAGAAATATTCCATATATCACCAAAAGTCCCCCGTTTAAATTTTCCTTGAGAGAATTGTCTACTGATGGCATTGCTCTTATCAAAAATTAAAATTAACTCGGTTTGTCTATTCAGAACTCTTTCAGCCATAGCTGGTTGTGCGTGACCCTTATCCCAGACAACAATATCCTTTAGAAATTCATTGAATTCACCGATCATTTTAAAAATTGATCTTTTACTCCCTGTAACAATTTGAACATTATAGAAGACTAACTCACTGACCCTTAGTAATTCTCTTAGAATATCAGAATGCAATTTATAATATTCGTTTATTGGGAGATTATCGTCAAACCCATCGTATTTAGTACTTAATTCCTTTACAATTTGACGTGAACAATATTTTCCATTTCGTATACGGAGATTCATATTGTAGGGAGGAGATGTAATTACAAGATCCACTGAATCATTTTCCATTCTCTTCAAAGTGTCCAAACAATTTTCATTGTAAATCCTATTGAATTCCATATGACATCATTGTTATGCAAAGGTACGAATAAAGATGGTTTCATCAAAGTGGATGATTACCTATGGGTAGTTTTTTATTTGGATAAAAATCGACATCTTGCACATTATTATGAAAAGTAATATCGAGTGGTATGTGATCGAGAAAGTTGTGTTAAAGAGAAAACAACTTGGAATTAGTCAAAATGATATTGCTGAGGTTTTAGGTGTTTCAAAGGGGTTTATCGGGAAGGTTGAATCAATTAAGACAAAAAGTCATTACAATCTGAATCATATCAATCTTCTTTCTCAGTTTTTTAAATGTTCACCTAAAAATTTTTTACCAAATAAATTCATGAAATCATGACTGATACAAACAAAATAATAAAGGAGTTTCTGAGAATAAAAAAAATGGGGTTTGTTGCTTCTAATAGACCAAATAACAAAGACGGAGGAATCGGAAATACATTTGAAGACTATCTCGGGGTACAGGAAAACAATCTTAAAGATCCAGATTTTGAAACTTTTGAGGTCAAAACGCAGAGATATTTAACTTCGTCATATATCACACTGTTTTCTAAAACACCATCACACCCCGCAGGAGCGAATTCATTGCTCAAAGAGAGATTTGGAGACGTTCGTGATCCTGAGTTTCCTGATTTGAAAAAATTGTATTGTTCTCTTTTTGGAAACAGATCATCAAGAGTTTATGAAAGGTTTGACATGAAGATCGAACTGGATAGAAAGAGTCAAAAACTATACTTAATTTCAAAGGATATCAATACTGGAGAAGTTTATAATGATGTTTATTGGAATTTAATTGATTTAGAAAAGGGGTCGAGAAAAATGAAAGACCTATTTGTAGTGTCAGCTGACAAGAAAATAATCAATGGAATACATCATTATCACTATAACTCTGCAATAATTTATTTAGGATTTAATTTTAAAAGCCTATTAGACCAAATTGAAGAAGGAGGAATACAATTTGACATACGAATTGGTGTTCACAAAAGTGGAAAGAACTACGGTAAACCTCACGACCATGGAAGTGGATTTAGGATTCGGAAGGAAAATTTAAAGAAACTATTCTCACATTCTCAACACATTCAATAAATCAAACCCAATATACCTTCTTCCAATAGAGTTAGAAATAATTCCCGTAGTTCCACTACCACAGAATGGATCTAGAACCAAATCACCTTCATCAGTAGTTTGAAGGATTGGAATAATGGGTAAGTTAATTGGGAACGGTGCAGGATGTTCGATATCCAGTTTTAATTGATTAGATACAGAAGTTCTGATAATATCCTCATCCCAATAATCAGGTAAGTTCTTACCCTTTGAATCTTTAAAATAGGGAGATACCGTTTTCGGTGTTCTCCCTTTTGTGTTTCTATGTCTAGGTGGTGAAGTTGAGGTGTTCGACTCTATTGGAAGAGTTAACCGATTGTATTTGTAATCCATACTCTTCACAAAGTGAAAGATGAACTCATAGGAAGGAGTTAGATTCGTTTTTGAGGATGAGGGTTTCGGATTGGTTTTATTCCAAATAATAGTATTTCTAAGTATCCATCCTCTATTCTGTAATCCAATACAAACTTTATGAGGTACGTTCTGAAGATTTCCATTGTAGAACGTATCACCAATGTTCAGAAAGAATGATCCTTTATCATTTAGAACTCTCCACCAATCCGTCATATGGTTAACCAACCTCTTTACATATTCATCAGAGGTTTTCTCATTACCCAATCCACCTTCATGAGTATACAACCGTTTATTCCAATAAGGTGGAGAAGTAAATATGGTTTGAACCGCCCCATCCATTAAATCAGATAGATCATCTGATGATTTTTGATAGAACCTCCAATTCTCAGTGTTAGGTGGAATTGGTTGAGGTAATCTTTCAGATCCATTCAAATACTCTCTTTCCTTTTGAATCCGTTTAGATTGGAGATATGCTTGGTTCAAACTGATATCACCCTTATCCAGTAAATCGATTAATTCAGAATCAACTTTATCAATGAAAAGAAGTTTCCCTAATCTCGAAGATGGTATACCTAACCTTTGAGATACCTCATCTCTTCCATTTGAACCTTTGTTCATTTGAACAGAAGTTAGATCCGTTCTTTTTCCTTGACCAACTTCATAATGAGATTTAAGGGTATGATATTCATTCAGTAATTCAGAGTAACTCTTAACCCTTTGTTTGTTGTGATGAATAAGAAGTAATTCTTCTTCTTTATCAGAAGTAGAAAACTCAACCTCTACTTCTTTCCATCCTAATCTTTTAATGGATTCAAATCTTCTGTTTCCACTAAGAACCTGATATTTCTTATTGATAATGAGTGGTTGAAGTAATCCTACTTCAGAGATACTCTCCATCAAATCCTCCATATCTGATAATTGATAGATTTCTTCATTCTTTGGATGATGAGAGAGTTTAGATAAGGAAACTTTCATTCAACTAAGTTGATGAAGAAATAGAAGAAATGCAAATCAAAATCAGGGAATATTTCGTAAATTAAAGACTCGGAAATTTCACATAATGAGTTCAAAACAAAGAAGAAAAGAAACCAAAAAGATTAGAGATTCTTACCCTACCAAAACTCTGAAGGAGTTGGAAGATGAAGGGTTAATACCTAAGAACTTTCATCTATTTGAAAGAGTAGATATGAAAGAGTATCATCTTAAACACAAAACAGATTGGTGGAAGAAGATGAGTACCACCTAAGGGGGGTGGGGGTATTTCTTTGTAAACCAATTCAAAACTTTCCATTGGGTTTGAAAAAGGGTGGTTTGTATGTCGAAGTCAGGTTTTTAAGGTTGGGAAAACCTCAACTCCACTCTTTAAACTTATCACCCATCTTCACTACCCAATCCTCAACCTTTTGAACACTGTGAGTGTCTCCCTTAAATGAATCCCAATTGGATTGGTAAATCTGATACCTTGAATACGGTACATATATTTCTCTAAGTTCTATCTTTAATCGATGAACTGAGACCTTTTCTGAACTCCAATCACCACCTCTCAAACGTTGAATCATTACTCTGGTCTTATCCTCATCTCCAACATAGATATTCTTCAAATACTTCTTATCAGAACTCTCAATTCTGATGTAAATCTTAGGATTAGATGTAAGTTCCTTTCCATCATAGTGGGATTGAGTTCTTACTAACTCCTTATTGAATTTTGATTGGTTATTTACAGATTTTGATTTCCGATTTCTGAATCCAACCGAACAATAAAACTCAAACTTCTTGGAGAGAAAACTGATGTTGGTATAGTTCTTCTTCATAATGGATTCCCATCCATCGTGGTAATCATCTCCTTTAATTTTACCCTTAGTGATTTTGATTTCCTCTTTCAGTTTCTGAATCTGAGATTCTAACTTCTTTATTTTCTCATTTCCATCGTGAATCCATCGATGGTTGTTTCGGTATACCCTATACGATTCTCTCTCTGATTCACTCAGATTGTCAAATACCTCATCTGGGAGATAATCCATAAAGAATACATCTCCTTCACTTCTAAACTTCTTCTCTTTTTTCATAACTCTTATATGTGGTGGTGAAACATCAAATATAGCAAAACACCACCATAAATACGGTCTTATATTTACTATGTAATAATGAGAGATATGAATGTATTAAGAGAGATTAATGAAGTGGTGGTGAAATGTGATTTATGTATAAATACCACCATAAATAAATGACGACCTTAGTAAGGTAATAATGAGAAAGAGATAAAATAAGTAACAAATTAAATAATGAATATGATGAACAGTAAAGTAGGTAGAAATGAGAAATGTCCATGTGGTAGTGGTAAGAAATTCAAAAAGTGTTGTTTAAATAACCAAACAAATCAGAGTAAGACTAATCCGATTATAAGTGAATATAATTTACTTATATTCAAGGACCGTATGAACTATATTCCACAAAAGGAATCAAAAATATTGTATGTAATAAAAAGTGATAAACTCCCTCAGGAGATAAAAGAAAAAGTAACGAATTATATATCATCCAAAAAATTAATAGAATTAGGATGTTGGTTTAATTCGAGTCACTTATCTCTTTTGGAAGATAATATTCAAACGGTTCATGGTTATTATGGATATAAAGAATCGTGTAAGGTCAAAAAGAGGTTCAATTCCTACATTAAAAACAATCATTTAAAACCAAATAAAGATGGGTTCTATGTAATCAATGATGAATATGGTATAGGGTATTATGATTTGAAAAAGGAAATTATTCTTCGTCCTCACAGTTGGAATTGTTTTAATGATATCTACTTTGATTTGACTAAAGAGTATGATTCTTATTATTCTAATAAATGGGTTTACTATTACCCAGTTAAAACTATTTCAACATCTTCATTTAATCCTAACCAAAAGAGTGAACTTAGTAAGTTAGTTAACTACGCAAAAAATAATTTGGGACAGAATGTTCTTAACATCACTAAACTTGGAAATAACTTTTAGAAATAAAATTATAGGGTTGTAATATTAATTGTAATAAATAGGAACACATCATTACCCCTAAAAAATTAGGTTATATCATTAAATTGTAGTACTTTTAGATTGAATAATAAAAGACAACACTATGAACATTAAATACAACCGAACCTCAACGATACAACAAGAAGGAAAACGATTCGATTTAGATATAACAGAATATGACCTAACAATCTTTGATAAAGGTGTAAGTGGTAAGATTCCATTTTCTGAAAGAGAAGGTGGAATCAAACTTACCACATTAGTTAATGAGGGTAAGGTTACAGAGGTTGTAGTGGAGGAACTCAGTAGATTGGGTAGAAATACCATTGATACCCTTACTACTCTCAAATTCTTTGAAGATAATGGAGTGAATGTAGTTGTTAAGAGTATGGGTAATCTTCAATCAATGGTAAATGGTAAGAAGAATCCTATTTGGAATCTAATCACATCAGTAATGAGTTCCCTTTATGAGTTGGAACGAGAAAACATACTGGAGAGAACAGAGATGGGAAGAAAGATGTATGTAATGAATGGTGGTAAGTTGGGAAGGAAGATAGGAACTACAGAAAACCGAAGTGATTTCCTAAACAAAGAAAAAACCCAGAAGATACTTTCACTATTAGAAAAAGGTAAATCTGTAAGAGATATTAGTGGAAGATTAGGTGTATCAACAAAAACTGTTGTTAAGGTTAGAAAATACATTGATACTAATGGTGTATGAGTGTAACTACTCCCAATAGAGTTACATTTTCAGTAAAACACCCCCTTCTCATCCTACCTTTTTCATTAATTTTGTTTTTTTTAAACAACCGGTAAACCTTACCCAATATGGAAAATAAAGAACATAAAATAGGACTATTACTAAGGGTTTCAACCAAAGTTCAAGAAGAAGAAGGTACATCATTAGAGGTACAAGAACAGATGGGTAGAGAACTTAGTGAGAAGTTGGGATTAGAACCAATTATTTTCAATGAAGGTTCTCAAAGTTCATTCAGAGTTGAAATTGAAGAGAGAATTAAATTAGTTGAACTATTAGATGAAATATCAAACAATCAGATTAATAATATTTGGGTATTAAATACTGATAGACTTGGGAGAAATTCACAAAGTTGGTTCAGTATATACAAGATTCTAATTAGTAAGGGTGTTAGAGTATATGTTGGGAAAAGTGATAAACCATTTGATTTAGATAATCCAATGGATGAATTTATCATGGGTATTCTTTCCCAAATTTCTCAGTATGATAACAAACTAAGGAGAATGAGAAGTGTTTTGGGGAAACGAAACTCATTGAAGAATGGGAACACATTTGTTGGTGGAACTAAACCTTTTGGATATGATGTGGAAGGTAAAAAATTAGTCATCAACCAAGAGGAATCCGAAGGTGTTAAAGAGATTTATAAAATGTATAGTGAAGGTAAATCCACAATGGATATTAAAACTTACATGGATATTAAAACTCCATTCAAACCAAAAAGAAGTAAGAGTGGATGGAACACTGGTACTATTCAGAAGATGTTAGGTAGTCCCCTATACAAAGGAGAACAGAAGTGAGAATGGGTTGAAAACGTGAGGGGTGAGGAAAAAGTTGTTGATACAATTCTTGTAAAAACACCTAAGATAATTGAATCTAAAGATTGGGAATATGTTCAGATGATTCTAGAGGATAATATGAGGAGTAAGGACAACTCAAAGATTAATCAAACATTGTTCGATGGGTTACTACAATGTAAGAGTTGTGAAATGAAACTTTCAATAAAAACTAAGTCCGATTCAATCTACGATTTATATAGTTGTAGAAGTGTAGAATACAAATGGAAAAACCCTCAGAAATGGGGAACTAAACATAAAAATTGTACCCTAAAGAAGAGTGTGAGAGTTGGTACTACAGATAAGGTTATGATTGACCATCTAATAGAGATTTTAAAGGACTCTAAGATGGTTAGAGAGAACTTTAAGGTTAAGAGTATATCCCCAAAATTTGAGGATGTAGACAACTTAAAAACTCAAACGGATAAGAAGAAAAAATACCTATCTGAAAAGAGAAAGAAGAAAGAAAAGTTGGAAGAAAGTTTAGTAGATACTGAGGTTAAAATTCTAACTGAAGAGGTTAGTAAATCGGTTGGGAAGAAAATGAAGATTAGGATTCACGAATTAATATCCGAAGTTGATTTAGAGATTAATGATTTACTAAGGGAAATCAATGTATTTGATAATTCATCAGTATGGATAGATTGGTTAAATCAAATGTATTTAGAGGTAGATAGTTTAGAAACCCTTCCCTTAAAGGAACAAAAGATATTTGTATCGACTTACCTTAAAAAAATTGGTGTTGAATATATACCAGAAATAAAATCTCACAAATTTCATTTTGAGTTCTTCTACCCTATTGTTGAGGATAATATTAAGATAAATGGTAAAGATAAAAGTGGGAGAAGAAAGTATGAGATTTTAGATGGTTCAACTAAATCTATTTTAGTTCATAAATTATCTAACTCTAAAAATAAACTCCCAAAAGAAGAGAAAGATAGATTAAACAGAGTTATATCAGAACTGAGAGTTGAGAAATCTCTGTCATTAAACAAGGTATGTATTGAACTAAATGAGTTAGGGTTTACCACCCCAACGGAGAAGAAATGGGATAAATCTAAACTCTCATCCTACATTAAACATATGAAAATTGATGTGGGAAAGGTTTAAGGGGTAAGGATAACCGTATAGTAAGATTACCCCATCACGGTCGAGTAGAATTAGGGCGAAATCTTTTTTCACGCCAACTCCTCAAGCCTATCAATCAGCTCAATAATGTCATCTTCTGTTGTTAATGGGTTTTGGAAGGTACAGCGCAACCAATCTGAGCCATTCACTCGGGTTTTAACGATGTAGTGTGGCCCATGCTTTAACAATTTGGCTCGGAGATTCGAATTATTAACTCCTTTCAAACGGAAACACAAAATGTTGGATTTGGGATGCGCGAACACCTCCCAATTGTCTCGGAGATTCAATTGCGCCGACGCGAATTGAGCACGGCTAATCAATCGATCCACCAAACTTTCCCACAGTAGCGGACCGTGCGCTTCCCAAATGCCAAAAACGGCGGCGCTCAGCATTCTTTTGGTGCATTCGAAAGTGCGCTTGCTCAAATTCCACCATTCCTCATTTTGGCTTTCATACAAATAAGCAGCTTCATGGCTGAATGCTCCGTATGCGTCAATACCGTCTTTGTAAAAAAGTCCCGTGCATAAGGCTGGAACACCCAGCATTTTATGAAAATCCATGGCCACCGAATCAGCACGCTCCATTCCCTTGAGCACATTCCTATGCTCACTGGAAAACACCTGTGCTGCGCCATGCGCTCCATCCACATGGAACCAAACATCATGTGCTTCAGCAAAATCAGCGATCATTTCCAAATCATCAAAAGCCCCAGTCGATGTCGTGCAAGCGCTTCCAACCACCGCAACAACATGAATACCCGCTGCAGTTGCCTCATTAAATTTTTGATACAAATCGCCCTTTGACATTTGATGTTGATCGTCCGTAGCAACTTCTATAATGCCTTGCTTTCCCCAACCCATCACCCGCACTGCGCGATCCACACAGTAATGAGCCTGGTCGCTGACCAGCACCGCACAAGGTGTTTGAACTCCTTCTTCCCATGCATTTCCCACAGCCTTTTTTTGTCTAGCCGCGAGAAGGGCCGTAAGATTGGCCAAGGTCCCTCCGTGGCATAAAATTCCTCCTGATTTCGTGCCGAATCCCATGTATTGTGCAATCAATTGCATCACAGCTTCTTCCATGGGCGTACTCGCCGGCCCCATCTCATCAATGGCCATTCCATTATTTAACAAAGCGGTTGCAGCGCCCAACCAAGCCAATTCAGGAAAGGGAACAGCCACCTGATGACCAGCATACCGTGGATCGTGCAAGTGATTGGAACGACAGAGGAGTTGTTCTAAAAAATCATGCTTAAATAATCCTGAACCGCTTGAAGATTGGCTGTCATTAAGCCTTGATTTCCAGTGCTCTAACCTAGATTCTGGTGTTGCAATGTCCAAGACATGCGACGCTTCACGGTTTTGGCATTCAACCAAGTATTCCATCAACGTCGACACCGACTTTTCACCTGTTTCGGCAAACAACTCGGGTCGAAAATAGTGTGCCCAATGGTGCGCATCAGTAGATTTTGAACGGTTATCCATAGTTGAAAGTTCGTATGAAACTTACGGAGTTGAGCAATTTTTGCTTTTCTTGCGTTCGGAAATTTCCTGAAACACAACACAACATCATGAAAAAACTCATGTTTACGTTGGCGCTCTCAGCGCTAATTACAGTTGGCGCTCAAGCCCAAGAAAAACAAAATGGTGATGAACACAACATCGAGGTGAACTTCACGCCTTTCGGAGGCAGCCCTATTGACGGCTCGACCATTAAGTACCGTAAGTTTCTCGATGACGACAAAGCATTCCGTTTGTCTCTTTCGATTGCAAATTCAAACGATGTTCACGCATGGTACCAAGATGGTGAAATCAATGAGGCCGATCCTGTAAGCCCTCAGTTGAACATCAACACCAAATCTTCAGCGTTTGGCATTGCTCCAGGGTATGAAATTCACTTTGACGGACAGGATCAACTTTCTCCTTACATCGCATTTGAATTGCCAATTACCATCGGAAACCGCGCAGACACTCAAGAGTTCTGGGGACCACAAGACATCAATGATGCCGGCCAACCTGACCAGTACGTTGTTTGGAATGTAGGTAACGAGCAAGGTTACACCCAATGGGGGTTAAACGTTTTGTTCGGTGCGGATTACTATTTCTCTGATGCGATTTACGTTGGATTCGAAGCTGGTCTTGGATTTGGCAGCACGACCTTTGGTAACCACAGCATCACCACCGACAACTTGACTGCATTCAACATGTACTTCAATAATGCATTCTCAACAGAAGCTGCGGGTTCTGAAATTGCAGGTGAATTCGTTGGTCAATTGCCTTTCAGCGCAGTTGATGGCGTGATCTACAACGAGTACTGGCCTGACGGTGCGGGTTCTGATGACATCTACTACCCTTGGCCAAACCACATTAGCAACTCTACACTTGGCAACGCCTTCCAAGGCGCATTGCGTGTAGGCTTCTTGTTCGAATAATTTCGAACCAAAAAATTCATTGAAAAGGCAGCGCATTTTGTGCTGCCTTTTTCGTCTCCAATCGTTCCGCCTCGTTGTACCTTAATTGCATGGAATTGACATTCGAAGGAGTATTGTTTTCTTCAAATGAAGAAAAACCCGTAGACCTCAGCATCAAAATGGGTGACGGCCATGGTTCACGTGCTTGGTACGTTGATTTTATGAAAATCAGTGTTGTACGCGCCAATGGCTTTTTAGGATCAGTTGCTGAAGGTGGTGCTGTAAATTTCAGGGATGTTTTCTTCAATCCACACGGCAATGGGACGCACACGGAATGTTTGGGACACATATCTCCTGAAGCTCATTCGGTCAACAAAATCCAATTTCCTGTTTTACTTCCATGCCTGGTGGTGAGCGTTTTCCCCGAATCCCGACAAGATGATCAGGTGATTACCGCCCAAGAGCTGGAACAATCCATCTCCGAGCATTGGGATGAAGGGATGAATTTACCTCCGGCACTCGTTGTACGGACTTTACCCAATTCCAATAGCAAAGTCGGGTGCAACTGGTCCAATACCAACCCTCCTTATTTCGAACCGGATGGAATGACTTGGTTGGTGGGACGTGGGGTAGAACATTTGCTTGTGGATTTGCCTTCGGTAGATAGAGAAGTCGATGGCGGTGCATTAGCGGCCCACCACGCCTTTTGGGCGTATCCAAACAACCCAAGACACCAAGCAACGATTACAGAGCTCATATTCGTCCCTGATTCGCTTCGTGACGGGAAACATTTACTGAATCTGCAAACCGCCGCTTTCGATATGGACGCCACGCCAAGCCGCCCTGTTATCATTCCTTGCGACCAAAACTAACCTCATGAAATTCTCACGCATTACATTTCCCTGCATTATCATGGGCATGCTCCTGACGCAGAGCTGCACCCAACTCACCCAAAGCACTAAACTAGCAGAGGGTCCCGTAGTCCTCGCCATTGACACCGTTCGTGCGCATGTAGATGTTGACACCACACGTTCCTTGATTGGAATGTCATCAACTACCCACATCCTTGGCATCATCCGAGTGGCAAGTGATAATGAATTTGCCGATTATCCTGGCATACAATTAGGCTTTGGAGGGCCGATAAAAGAGAAAAAAGCCGCAGTCTATAACGCTTTAGAGGGGGCCAATGCAGATGTTTTGGTTAACCCTAAATACATTGTTCGTGAGCAGCGAGCTTTCCTGTTTCGTAAAACCACCGTTCAAGTGGCTGGATTTGGTGGAAAATTGGTTTTTGAATGAGGCGCCCGTTGATACTTGCGTTGACTTTCGCGAGCGGATTCAGCGCCCTTGCGCAGCAACTCGATCCAAGTTTATTTGAAGAATCCGCTGATCGACAATCAAAAGATTGGAATTGGAATAAGCCCGTTGTACCCACGCGGTTTGGTGTTGAATTTTCTTTTGGATTAAACCCCTACAATTGGGCTCCAGTTGAATATGAGGAGGCCGATGCCATCGTGCGGCAAACCATCGAGCGAAATCGCCCTAACATGAGCGCACAGCAGTTAAACAACACGCTTTGGGACATGCATTATAACAATGTACTCAATACGTTTCAGAACGCCAGCGGAAGCTATCAAGGGTTGAGCCCAACATTGCTAAGATTCCGATATCAGCCAAGCACCTCACTGCCTCTTGACGTGTCCATTGGCTTCGGTAAATCTGTAGGATTGTTTTATGCCAAAACTGCACTTGACGAAACAGGCGCAACCATTGGAGTGAATCAAACCGATCTTATCACTACCTCATTCACCGACCATTACTTTCATCTTCGGGAGATTTATTCCAATTCTTTCATTGAACAACCCGTCGTTGCACAAATTTGGAAGCCAACGTTCATGGAAATTGGCTTGGGTTATTCTCCCACGGACGCCCTCAAGTTCGTTGGTATGCTTGCGATGGTGCCTAATGACACATCAAGTGCACAATCTTGGCAATTGCAATCAAACGAAAACGGAGTCAGTACCAGCATAAATGAAATTACCGAGGTGTCAACAGCATCACAATTCGCTATAGGCGTTCAATATCAAACCGGTGCACTTACAATGGGTATTGAGCATCGCTGGTTTCAATTTTTCCGCGACACCAATGAATACATACAAATAGGCGCTTCTAGCCTGAATATGCCATCCTATTTCTCCATGAGCTTGGGATACCGATGGTCTTGAAATAAAAAGCCCCGCTTGTGCGGGGCTTTTCTTTATTGCATTTGTGAATCGTCTTAGTTGACGTCCCACCACATCTTAGTAGTCAACACATCGTCAGCACCTCCATTGGTTGCTGCAGCCCAGTTGTCACCATTCAATGTTTGCTCATCCAATGGGTACTTCATGCGGTTTGGAACCGATCCGTCACCCTCCAAAACGCCGTCAGCACATGGGAGCAACACACCGAAGTCCAATCGACGGTACTCGGCCCAGGCCTCGTAGCCTTGCATATACAACGCAGCCCACTTTTGCCGACCAATTTTCTCATTCCAAGCACCAGCTGCAGTACCGTATGCAACATCCGCTTGTGCTAAGTAATCAGCAATTGCGGCCTCATCTGTAATGCCCCAATAGTTCATGCTCAACGTAATGGCCGCATTGTAATGTTCCTCTGCAGACAAGATGCTCGACCAACCGCGTTCAGCAGCTTCTGCTGCCAAGAAATGGGTTTGAGCCGCATCAAAGTAGATGCCCGCAAGATCTGCTGCGAGGATAGCGCCACCACGTTGCGAAACCGCATCGTTAGGCGTCAAAGCCGCGTTGGCTTCGTCCAAACCATACACTTCACCAACATATTCACCAGAGGCAACTGCAGGAGAGAAGAACACACCCAATCGAGGATCGTTCAAACCAGCCAAGAAGTCAACCATGGTGTTTGAGGCAGCGAAATCATTACGTGTCTTGTAGTCCTCATTGATCGGGTTGTTATTTGGAGCTCCCGTGAGGTATCCAAACAAGGCATTGTCCTCATTGCCAGCAATGATGGCTCCCGAGCCCAAAGCAGCTTCAGCAGCAGCTTGCGCAGCTCCAGGATTGACATCAGCCATGCGCATTGCAACACGAAGCTTAAGCGAATTGGCAAACTTCTGCCATTGCGCCATGTCTCCACCATAGATTTGGTCACCCTGAGGACCTGCACCTCCAACGTTCATTCCGTTTAAGGCATCGTCCAACATGGCAATCAAACCCGCATATACATCAGCTTGGCTATCATAAGCAGGCGTTGTATTGCTCACCCCTTGTAAGGCTTGTGACATCGGAATGGCTCCAAACGCATCCGTAAGATGCTGATAAATCCAAGCTTGTAGGATTTTCGCTACTGCTATCTGATTCGCATTATCTCCGTAACCAGAATAATCTGCTGCATCATCGCCAGAATTCAAGTCAATAATGGTTTGCAAATCTTGGAGTGGTCCAGCATAGAAAGATGCCCACGCAGAGTTTGCTGTGGCATCACGATAAGCGTAACGGCTTTCGTTAGAATATTGATTCGAACTCCAGAATTGCGCCGTTTGCATTGCGCGGCGGCTTCCCCAGAACGAATCATACACGCGGTCCATGGTCGACTTCTGCGCATTCGTCAGAAGGAAACCTGGTGAAACCGCGGTAGGCTCATTGGGATTGGTATTGATCTCCTCGAAGTCCTTGCGGCACCCCGTGAAGGCGAGGGCTCCAATCAGGCCCACCAGGAAGAAAATTTGCTTGTTCATTTTCATAATGTTTTAACGGTGGGAATTAAAGGTTGAATTTCAAGTTGAAACCGATGGTGCGCTCAGCAGGAAGCTGGCCACCCTCAAAACCTTGAACGTTTGATGAAGAAGTTGCAACCTCAGGATCGATGTGTGGAACATTCTTGCTCAAAATCGCCAAGTTTCTTCCGTATACCCCGATGCTGATATTGCTGAATGGCAATCCACTGGTCATGCTAGCTGGCAAATTGTAATCCAGTCGCATCTCACGCAACTTCACAAAGCTTGCGTCATACTGGTCAGCAGCGTGAATCACATATCCTTGATTGTAGAAGAAGTGTGACTGAGCTCCCAGCACCGTTTCGTTGGTTACTGCTGAAGAAGATTGTTCACCCGCAGCATCCAAATAGATGATCTCGTCTATGTTACCGTCTGCATCCGTTGTGTACGTACCATACACACCTTCAACAGCGATACCGTCTTCTCGGATGTTGTTTTCAACTGTTTCAGCCAACGTTCCAGAGTACTTACCCCACTGGTTTGAGTAGCTATGTACTGAACCTCCTTTTTGGAAGTCAACCAATGCGCTGAACGACAAATTCTTGTACTGCATGTCAGACCAAACACCTCCTGTGTAGTCCGCCAAGATGTCCCCAATTGGAACTACACCAGGCGTACGAACGTAGGTTCCGTTTGGATTAACCAACTTGTTACCATTGTCGTCATAAACGAAGTCATATCCGTAGAATGTTCCAAGAGGCTGTCCAGGTCGAGCTTCGAGGGTAACACCGAATAAGCTGGTGTAACGGATGTTCTCAACTCCATCAGCCAATTCGAGCAACTCGTTTTCGTTGACAGCGAAGTTCAAACCAAGGTCCCAAGTGAAATCGTCTGATTGAACCACTGTTCCTGATACTGCCAATTCAATACCACGGTTTTGCGTCTTTCCAGCATTCAACACCGCACTGGTATAACCTGAAGTAGCAGATACTGGTACGTTAAAGATCAAGTCTTCAGTGATGTTGTTGTAGTAAGTCGCATCAACTCGCAGACGATCCATGAAGAAGCTCAACTCCGTTCCGATTTCGAAACTGGTGGTCTTTTCAGGACGCAAATCTGGGTTGTTCTGAGAGTTTGGAACTGTAGCAGATCCGCTGCTTCCGAAGTTTGGATTCACTCCGTAAGTCAAACCTGTTTGGTATGGACCGGTATCGTTACCAACCTGTGCCCAACCTACACGCAACTTACCAAAGCTCAACCCTTCGATGTCAGCGACCTCGCTAAATACGTAGCTAGCTGTAGCTGATGGATAGAAGTAGCTGTTGCTTTCAGAAGGCAAAGAAGAACTCCAGTCATTACGAGCTGTTACATCAATGAAGAGCGTGTTTTGATAGCCCAAATTGACCGACCCCAAGAGTGAGTTGATCACCTTGCTCTCCTCGTAATCACTGATCTGGTAACCATCGCCACCATTTGCGATGGTGTAAAGTCCTGGTGTGTTCAAACCACCTAGGGTGTATGCCCCCAATCGCTTGTAGTCTCGAATACGCTTATTTACACCAACGAAACCAACGACGTTCAAGTCTGAATTGATGTCTTTGTTAAAGTTCAAGTAAGCGTCCAAGTTCGTTTCCTGCAACTGACGTGTGTACTCGCTGTAAGAAGATTCACGCACACCGCCAACTGCGATGCGCTCCTGACGGCGATCGATGTAGAAGTCGGTCAAAGCACGGCCCATGAAGCTCAAGTTGTCATTGATCTTATAGTTCATGGTAAGGTTTCCGAATACACGGTCACGCTGGTCGTCCTGAACGTTTTTATAGCGCTCCCAGAATGGGTTGTCCCAGTAGTGTGGGTTGGGGTCGGTAACGCTGTTACGATTCCAGGTACGGTGCGTACCGTCTGGGTTCTCGTAGTTGCGCAATCGCTCCATACTCAACTGACGCTGACCCCACTGCGTGAACTGTGACATTACCGATTGACCGTATCCAGTCAACGGACGGCCTTCACCTACACTTTGTACGTAGTTGGCATTTACACTCGCGGTCAATTTGTCGCTGATTTCAGAAGATCCAGCGAATGACAGCGTGTTGCGGTTCAATGAAGAATTCTCGTAAACACCGGTCTGGTTGTGGTTGGTGTAGCTCAATCGGAACGAGCTCGCGTCATTTGAACCAGTTACAGAGAAGTTGTTGCTATACGTAACACCGGTCTGGAAGAATTCGTCGACGTCGCTGTCTGTTGGAGACCAAGCGCGTGTTTTGCCGAAATCCTCATCCCCTTCATAGTCATACCAGCTGTCCCAATGGTACACTTGCTGTCCTAATAGTTCAGGACCCCAAGAACCATCGTAGCCGTAATCAGGGATTGGCACATCGCCTAGGCTATCTACCAACGACTGGTTGATCCAATCCGTTCCAGCACCTCCACCATATTGGTTTTGGTAATCCGGGAGTACGAATACATCATTGAAAGCTACGGTGCTGCTTACGGACACACCCAAGCCTTGCTTGCCAGAGGCACGATGCCCCTTTCCAGACTTGGTGGTGATGACGATGGCACCATTAGATGCGCGCGATCCATAGAGCGCCGCTGCCGCGGGACCCTTCAAAACAGTGACCGACTCGATGTCGTCAGGATTCATATCCTGCATTGCATTACCATAGTCGTAACCTCCGACTGATCGCTGCTGATTTCCGCTGGAGTAGTCCGCGTTGTCCATTGGAACACCATCTACAACGAAAAGTGGCTGGTTGTCACCAGTGATGGAACTTGCACCACGCAAGATGATCTTCGAGGATGAACCGATGGCAGTTCCTGATGTTACCTGAACACCCGCAATTTTACCTGTCATGGATTTTACCACGTTTTCGGACTTCGCCTGAGTGAACGCGTCATTTCCAAGCTCCTGGACTGCGTAACCAAGCGCCTTTTTATCTCGCGAAACACCCAATGCTGTGACCACAACCTCATCGAGGTCAACACCTGCAGACATGGCAACGTTAACAACGCTATTGCCATTGCAAGCGACCCGCTCTGAGCCGTAACCGACAAAACTGAAGATGAGTTCGTCACTCGCAGCATTTGCTGAAACCGAGTACGTTCCATCGACATTGGTAAACACACCGGTTCCTTGACCGGCAACAACTACGGCAACACCAGGCAGTCCCTCTCCGGACGCTCGGTCAGTAACCTTACCGGTCACTTTGCCTTGGGACCATGCTGCTCCAGCAAACAGCACAGCCGCGATTAACAGTAATCTTGCTTTCATTTATACAGAATTTAATGTTTCATTAATCATATGGGCACAATTCGCCCGCACAATAATGACCCAAGAATTGGCAAATTTTACATTTTGTTCACATTCGTTTTCACCAATTTTTAGTTGATAACATGCTCAACTAACTGGAAACGAGAGTTTAAACGTACTGCCTTTGCCGTGTTCAGAAGACACGGAAATGGCGCCATTCAATTGATGCACGATGGACCGAGTAATTGTGAGCCCAAGTCCTGTTCCGTGTTGTTTTAATGTAAACCGTGGTTGAAAAATTTCTTCTAAGGTGTCGGGCTTGATGCCTACGCCATTGTCTATTATTTCAATCACAGCACGGCTGTTTGACGCTTTACTTCGCAAGGTGATTGTCGGCTGCTCCGAATCCTCCACAGCATCAACGGCATTGCTAATGAGGTTGTTGAACATGCGCAACAAATGATGATGAGACCCGCGAATCACGAGCGATTCATCTGATAATTCTGTGTGCCATAATATTCGATCATCCGATGAACGGTACAATTCAACGGATTCGAGGATTACCTTATTTAAAGCAACCTCTTCCATTTCATTTACATCAACCGCTGCAAGCATTGAGAAGTCTTGGGCAATTTCTGATAGCACGTCAATCTGCTCTGATACCACTCGGCAGTGACTTTTGAGTCTCATCTCAAAATCCTCCTTCTTATCCACCCAAGCACGTTCTAGATTCTGAGCGCCCAACTTGATTGGTGTTAACGGATTTTTAATTTCATGAGCTACTTGCATTGCCATTGTTCTCCACGCACCTTCTCGTTCAGACTTGGCCAATTCCTCCAAAGACAGCTTCAGTTGTTTCAACAGCGAATTGTATTCATCCACCAACTCTCCAATGGCGTCTGATCTTGAGTATTCAATCGGCGCTTGTGTTTGACTGGGGTCAAATTCACGCATTCGATTACGGATTAACCGCAAGTCGCGCACCAAACCATTGGACAAAAAGGCCGAAAGAATTGCGCCTCCTAAAAACAGAACAACATACAGTGGGGCCAATTGACTCAAAAACGCTTTGAAATCACCTGACTCAGGCGTTCTTTTTTCATACCGCACGGCCGCAATTGCCAACTTGTCGCCCAACTGGTTTTTCACATTCCAATACACCCGAACGGATTCGCCGAATTCCGTGCCTTGAATTCGATCATCACTTAACTCAAGCGCAGTCAGTGATTCATCAGAAAGCAATATAGCGGCCCCTTCGCCTTCATTGAGCGTTGACTGAGTTAACAGCCGTCCTTCTGGATGGTACAACGCAATGTCCATTCCATGAATATCCGCCAATTCACAGATGCGGTCAGAAAAAGCTGCTGGTAAGTCTTGTGTCTGCAGGGTATGGGGTAACCGGTCAAGCGTATATTCCAGGCTTCGCTGAACAGACGCCTCTTTTCGCAATAAGCGTTGCACATTATAGTTCTCCTCCTGCTCTACCGCAAATTGCCATGCAACGAAAACAGTGCCTGTTAGTGATAAAACGACCACCAACAGCATCGACAACAATATGCGTGTTTGAAAACCCATGGTTCGAAGCTAACGCTGACCGCGTTAACTCAAAGACGTTGCCAAAAAAATTATGAGTCCAGCGCTTCTGAGCCGGCAACTATTTCCAAGATCTCCGTGGTAATCGCCGCCTGACGTGCCTTGTTGTACGAGATTCGCAATTCTCGCAAAAGCTCTCCACCATTTTCTGTAGCCTGGTGCATCGCTGTCATACGAGCCCCATGCTCTGCGGCATGGCTGTCAAGTAGTCCCTTGTATAGTTGGACCTTCAACGAATTAGGAATGATGCGCTCAACGATTTCGGTTTGATTGGGTTCGAAAATGTATTCAACATCGCCCGCATTCCCGCCAGCCTCATCGGATTCATTTGCCTCCAAAGGCAGATATCCTTCAACGACAGCTTCCTGAACAGCAGCATTAACGAATCGATTGTAAACGATTTTCACCTCATCGTAGGTTCCCAGACGAAACTGCTCCATGATTGAATCTGCCACCACTTGAGCCGCATCAAAATTCAAATCGTCAAAAATCTTCCAAGAATCTCCATTAAAACCTCGAGGAGCTAAGGCGTTATTCTTTTTGAATGCATCATTCGCTTTTTTACCCAAAGGCAACACGTGGCACTCAGCGCTCGATGATTTGATGTAAGCGTTGACCTCCTTGATGATGTTGTTATTGAACCCGCCACACAATCCGCGATTTGAGGTAATGGCTACCAACAAGACCCGTTTCACTTGGCGCTTTTCAGAATACACCCCTTCACCGCTATCCAATGAAGCGCTTACATTTGAAAGAACCGCTTGCAACTTTTCGGCATATGGACGCATTCGCGTGATCGCATCTTGAGCACGTCGCAGTTTCGCCGCCGCCACCATTTTCATGGCAGAAGTAATTTGCATCGTGTTTTGAACCGATGTAATGCGCTCCCTTACTTCTTTCAGTCCACCAGCCATGGCCTTATGCGTATTGAGCTGTCATTTCCTTTGCTGCCGCAGCAAGCACTTTTTTCTGATCGTCTCCATACTGGCCGTTTTTCAACGCCTCCATGGTATCAGCATGCTTCGAGCGCAAGTAGTCTAAATATGCCACCTCAAACTCTTTGACTTTATTTACCGGAACTTCCTTCAACAAGCCTTCAACCCCGCAATAAATAATCGCAATTTGATCTTCAACACGCATTGGGCTGTTGAGATCCTGCTTAAGTATTTCAACGTTGCGTTCCCCTTTGTCGAGAACCGCTTTTGTTGCGTCATCCAAGTCAGAACCAAATTTGGCGAATGCCTCAAGCTCTCGGTACTGCGCTTGGTCAAGTTTCAACGTTCCCGATACTTTTTTCATGGACTTGATTTGGGCATTACCACCCACACGGCTTACCGAGATCCCTACGTTAATCGCAGGGCGGATACCGCTCAAGAACAAATTAGACTCCAAGAAAATCTGACCATCTGTGATGGAAATCACATTCGTTGGAATGTAAGCCGATACGTCACCCGCTTGGGTTTCGATGATTGGCAAAGCTGTCAATGACCCACCGCCTTTTACCTTGTCCTTCAGAGACTCTGGTAAATCATTCATCTGAGACGCAATCTCCTGCTCACCGATGACCTTCGCTGCACGCTCTAACAATCGGCTGTGCAGGTAGAAAACATCACCAGGATATGCCTCACGCCCTGGAGGACGACGCAATAAAAGAGATACCTCTCGGTAGGCAACAGCTTGCTTGGAAAGGTCATCATAGACCACCAATGCCGCACGACCCGTATCACGGAAGAATTCACCAATCGCGGCTCCAGTAAAGGGAGCGTAGAACTGAAGTGGCGCAGGGTCAGAAGCGGTTGCAGCAACAACAACAGTGTAAGGCAGCGCACCGTTCTCTTCCAATGTCTTTACGATACCCGCGACCGTAGAGCCTTTCTGGCCAACCGCGACGTAGATGCAGAATACAGGCTCGCCTGCCTCGTAGAATTCGCGCTGGTTGATGATCGTGTCAATCGCTACGGTCGTCTTTCCCGTTTGACGGTCGCCAATAATCAACTCACGCTGGCCACGTCCAATCGGAATCATTGCGTCAATCGCCTTGATGCCCGTTTGCAAGGGTTCACTAACAGGTTGTCGGTAGATTACACCTGGGGCTTTCCGCTCCACAGGCATTTCAAAGAGGTCTCCCGATATCGGTCCTTTGCCGTCAATCGGTTCTCCAAGGGTATTCACAACCCTTCCGAGCATACCATCTCCCACTTTCACTGATGCAATGCGTCCCGTACGCTTGACTGAGGCTCCCTCTTTCAAAGTTCCCTGTGGGTCAAGCAATACCGCACCCACATTATCTTCTTCCAAGTTCAACGCAATCCCCCTAGCGCCGTTTTCGAATTCGATCAATTCACCGGATTCTACATTGGTCAAGCCGTAGATACGCGCAATGCCATCACCGACCTGGAGGACGGTGCCGACTTCTTCGAGTTCAGCGGCTGATTTGACTCCCGCCAATTGCTCTCGTAAAATAGAAGATACTTCTGCTGGATTGATTTCTGCCATGATTTCGGCTGGTGTTCAGTTTTGGTTTCCGGTTAGAATTCCGGTTCGTAATCGTGTTCAGTAATTTGACGCCTTAAAAGCTCAAGCTCACGCTTGATGCTGGCGTCAATCATGCGGTTGTCCATATGCAATTGGAAGCCTCCCAAAAGTTCGGGAACAACCGATTCTTGCAACTCCACCTCTCCGTCGTGGAGGTGTTTCAGTGCCGCGCTCACGCGACCGCGCAGGGCTTCGTCCATCGGAATCGCCGTGCGCACTTCTGCCACACGGACGTTTCGTTGAAGGCGAATCAAATTCAATGCTTCATCAACAATCCCAGGCAAAATAGACTCTCGACCCTTTCGGACAAGAATTTTGATGAATTCCATGGTAAGCCTTTCGACTTTCTCGCCAAAAATTTTGGTGAGAATGGATTCCTTGGCATCTGCCTTGATTACGGGACTCTTCAACAACATTTCCAAGTCATCCGAATCTTGAACAGCTTGGTTCAAAAGTCGGATGTCCTTCTCTATGCTGTCGACAATCCCCTTTTCTTCAGCGAGACTGAAGAAGGACTTTGCATATCGTATGGCTGCGCGTGGAGTGGCCATGGATTAGTTCAGTGGTGATTCGTCAATCAGTCGGTTGACGAGCGCTTTTTGCTCATCTGTCGACTCCAATTTTTCACGAAGCAATCGCTCAGCAATGTCCAGCGAGAGATTGCCCACTTCTGCTTTGAGCTCAGCAACTGCAGCTTTACGCTCTATTGCAATTGCATCCTTTGCAGAAGCGACCTCCTTGTCAGCGGCCTCACGTGCTTTGTTCTTGGCATCTGCCACCATTTGGTCCGCAATCTCCCTTGCTTCGCGCAACATGCGGTCACGTTCAGCTCTTGCCTCCTGTAACTGGCTTTCATTGCTAGCGGCAAGTTCTGCCATTTCCTTTCGCACTTTTTCTGCCTCGTTCAAGGCGCCCGCAATGGACTCCTCTCGATCATTCAATGCCTTGAGAATAGGTCCCCAAGCAAAACGCTTAAGCACAAAAAGCACCACAAGGAAGGCGATGGATGCCCAAACGACGGTCCCAAGGGCCGGTGTGAGTAACGCTCCCATACTTGTATTATCCGAGGGCTACAAGCAAGCAAATGATGATGCCGAAAAGAGCAACACCCTCTACAAGTGCCGCGGCAACGATCATGTTCGAACGCAAGTCACTGGTTGCCTCAGGCTGACGAGCCATAGCTTCAAGCGCAGAGCCGCCAATGCGACCTACACCAATACCTGCACCAATTGCAGCTGCACCTGCGCCGAGACCTGCAAGGCCCTGACCTACTCCGATTTCAAAAAGAATGCTCAACAATTCCATAATGTTGGTTTTTTATTGTGGATGGATATTAATTCAATGATGTGCTGGATCATGGGTGGCATCGCCGAAGTAAATCGCCGCAAGCAACGTAAATACGAAGGCTTGCAAGAACGCCACCAATAATTCCAAGAAGTACATAAAGATCATGAAGGCGGTGGAAAACACACCCATTCCAGAGCCTGCCCCAACGGCATTTCCGCCATCGCCAAAAATGAAAATCAAACTTGTAAACGCCAAGATGATGATGTGTCCCGCAGAAATGTTTGCGGTCAAACGAATCATCAAAACGGCAGGTTTCATGATGATGCTGAACACCTCAATGGGAACCAAAATGAATTTCACTGGAAGTGGCACGCCGTGCGGCCAGAAGATGTGGCCCCAGTAGTGCTTATTTCCATTGAGGTTCGTCAAAAAGAAAACAAGCGTTGCCAAAACAACCGTCACACCGATGGTTCCTGTAATGTTGAACCCTCCGAGGAATGGCACCAGCCCCAACAGGTTGCAGAAAAAGATGAAAAAGAACACTGTCAACAGGAACGGCATGAACTTATCCGCCTTGTCTCCAATGGACGGTTTTGCTATCTCATCACGAACAAAGATGATCAAGGGTTCGAGCGCATTCGCCATGCCTTTCGGAGCCTGACCGGGGTTCTTTTTGTAATAGCCAGCGACTCCAAGGAACATCCACACCATCAAAGCCAAAATGAGCAGCATACCAAAGACTGATTTGGTAATTGAGAAATCATAAACCGTTACCGCTTCACCACCCGAGGTTGCCGTGATTTGTCCTGCAACCACCGGTGTATCACCGTCTGTGGTCCCGTCCTCCGCATGCATCGTGTAAGCAAGGCCTTCAGCTTCATATGATTTATCTCCGTGACCATGGCCTTCAAAAGCACTGCTCATGAACACTTTCAAGCCGTGACCCTCGATGTACAAAATGATAGGAAGTGGGATATGAACATCACCAAATAAGTGTATGTCATGCGCGTCGGCAATGTGATGAATGATAAACGTTCCGGCGACAAACTCTTCATCGTGAGCGTGTTCGTCATGCCCGTCATGCTCGTGGCCGTCATGATTGTGATCGTCATGACCAGCGTGATGGTCCTGATCTCCGTGATCTTCCGATTGAGAATGAGATTGGTGATCCCCCTCCTGAACATCTCGCTGATGAACATCAGAGTGGTGCCCGGAGTCATGATTGTGATCCCCTGCAGCATGATCTTGCGCCAATGCAGAGGTTGCACCTAACAAGAGAACGGTGCAAATAACAACCTCGAAGAAGCGAAAAAGTGGCGCCATTTTTAACGATTCAGCGGAATTCGGCGCAAAAGTAGTCAACTAAACACAGGCAGCATCGAAGTTTTGGCATTTTCTTTACCTCGACCAGTGGAAATCTTCATTTTTTGTCCTTTTTCGACAAATTCTGTGTCGCAAAGACCAAAATCCCCGTATTAAAAGCGAAAGCGCTAAACAATCCCAAAGCGAATTGGACACGGAATTCTCCACCGACCAAAACGAGATACGTTGTTACCACAGCCAAACTGAGTAACATTTTTACTGCGGTCGACCCATTTACCGCAGTCACAAACTGCATGGGAGATTTTCTTGCCGCGGCTACAATCCACATTCTCAACAACACAGTCAAAGCCAAATACCCTAGAAGGACAGAAGGCCAAACCCATGTAGAGGCAAATTCGGCAAAACCCGGAATCACTTTGCCTCCCGAGTAGAGCAAGGCATTCGCAATGAACAACAGAATAAAAAACCTCATGATTTTGACAGCTCTCTGATTACCATCCAAATTGCGATGATTGTTCCAAAAACCCCTCCAAGCAATGTGCCTAGTGGAAAATCCAATTCTGACGAGGCATCCCAACGACGACCCAGCCACACCAATAATCCAATGGTGCCAGCCATTGAGAACGTCATGCCTGAAAATCGTAAGACAGATTGATAGGGCGGTTTGGAATCCGGCTCAGGAGGTTTCAAGTGAATGCTCGCTTAGACGGCCGCAGTTTGCTGCGGTGTTTTCGATACCGGCGGCTTCCCAACCGTTGCGCCTGGTTTGTCTCGGTTCGCGTCCTTAATGTCCTTGACCTTCGAGGTCAAATGAAGGTTTCCTGTAGCAACCGCACCATGTTCAACCGATAACTGGCCGTATTGAATGTCACCGTGAACTTTCGCGGTGGATTTAAGAACGAGCAATTCTTGAACGACAATGGTGCCCTCAAGTTCTCCCTCGGTTTCGCAGTGAGAACAATTGATGGTTCCTTTGATTTTGCCTGACGCGCCAACAACCAATCGTCCCTTTGTGATTAATTCACCTTCAAAGGTTCCGTCGATTCGTACGTTATTCTCACTTCGCAAAACTCCCTCAAGGGTGGAGCCTTTTGAAACACGGTTGACCGCGTTATCTGAAGTGGAATCTGGCTTAAGTGGTTTTTTGGTCGATCCAATCATGGCACAAATGTAAATGAAACGATGAAAAATTCGAACTGAATCATTCAGGTTCACTGAGGTAAACCTTTTCGAACCACCTCATGTAACTATCTGATTCCTTGTTCTTAAACAACTCAATGTAGTTTTCCGTTGAGATCGTGAACATGGAATATCCTGAAGTATTGATGGCTCCCAAAACACCCTCATTATTTGTGAAAACTTCGTAGTAGTCTAAGCTGTAGTCTTGCCGTTTGAAGTCTTTTACCAAAATGATTTGAAAATTTCTGTTGATCAAATTTGCCGTTACACGCAATTGATTTGATGCGAAAAACTCTGAATTGAAATCTGCGATAGCTGCTTTCAGTTCTTCGACATTCCCCCGACCCACAGGAACCAACATCCCAAAATAATGTTCCAAATAGGGTTTATGCTCCCATACTACTACTTCGGGTTCCTCGATGGATTCTTCCTTTTCCTTCACTTTATCCGGTGATGCGTTCAGTGCAGCCAACAGCATCAACGCGTATTCCGCCTCTTCCGAATCCTCACACCAGCTAATGACGTCATTCAATGCTTGAAAGTAGGCCAGTCGGTCACCACCGGTATAAGCGCTCAACCCTCCCACACACTGCGCCCGCAACAGTCGGTATTTACAAACTAAGTGGTTGTTTGGTGCGTAATTGATGACTTCGTTGCAGGCAAGCAGAACCTCCTGGTAGGCTTTGCCATAGTATCGTTTGAGTAATTCTTCGTAAGCAAGTCGCTCTTCTTCCCTCCGAACCTCCTCCTGATCGGCAAAATCCGGGTTTTCAATAAGCAATGCCCACTCCGAATCGGGATACCGCGATAACACCTGCGCGGCCCAGTATTCAGAATTGCACGTTTCACAGAACCTGCTCTCGAAATTCTCTTCTACTTCGCGCTGCAAATAGGTCCGGAACAACTGGTAATAGGCCGTTGGGTGGAACTCACTTTCATCCATCCGCTCCGTTAAATCCGTCCAAGTCTCGGTGGCATTTTCCAGATCAGATAATTTCTCCTTGTAAACCAATCCCGCATTATAGTAGGCTTCAGCAATCATGGCCAAGGACTCCATTCTTTCAAGGGAATCGCAAGGCAGTCCAGCGACCAATTCGTCATAGGTAGGGATATAACCCGGCTCTGAGCTGCCCCCATCTGGACTCTCTTCAGAATTTGCCCCTTCACCCGTTCCTAATTCATTGGAAAAGGCCACATTCATTTTCAATGATCGGCGCCAATTGTCTTCCAAAATCCGATCACCCCAATATTCATAGAAATTTCGGCTTCCAGCAATCTTCAGTTGGGCATTGTAAGGCCAAAACATCCCAGCGCCCTCGTCCCCTGCGTTTGCAAGTTCTGCCGCTGCTGCGGCTTCTGCAGCAAGCTGCCTTTCTTCTTCCTCACGCTCGAGTTGCATGATGATTTCAGCTATCCTGCGGTCTCGCTGATCTTCCGGTAAATCGCATATTTCCAACAAACTGTCCTGCTCTTCAATGATGTTGAGATTGGAAACCAGCTCTGTCAGGTTATTCGCCATCCCGTCAACCTCGTCAAAACGACTATTCTCTTCGTCCATATACATCCTTGCGCTGTCGTAGTAGGCTTGCGCGTTGGTGTAATTCAGTTCCTCCATATACAAATCACCTAGCTTCAAGTAGCTCTTCATGCGTTGTCGCTCGTTATCGATGTTCACGAGCAAAGACTGCTTCAACAGGTCTATGGCTTCCAGCTTTTGCCGGTCCTCCAGGGCCAGGGTAGCAAGGGCGTAATAAATCTGATCTTGGTAAATGTCATTCTTGCTGTCATCCAGCATCTCTTCGAGCAGTTCGATGATGGGGCCGCTTTTGCCCTCTGTCCGGTCATAAGCCATGGCCTGCTTAATCTTCGAATAGAACTCCAACTCATATGGAGTGCGAAGCGCCACGACTTTTTGGTAGCGGTCGATGGCTTTGTTCGATTGACCCAAAGCCTCATAACATTGTGCCAATATGAACAACAGCCGAGCGTGGTCTTTCGGCTTTTCGACATATTCCATCGCTTCCTCCAGCTTTTCAATGGCTTCCTCAACCTCATCGTATTTCAAATGAAATGCCGCATACACTTCGAATACGAATACCAGCACTTCCGGATCTTCAACACGTTTGATTTGAGCCGCCTTAATCAATGTGTTCTTGGCTCGAATCCGGTCGTCCATGGCCATGTAGGTTCGCGCCATCCAAGCATTTGACCAAGCTTGTGCCTCTGGGTAATCCAACGTACGCACGAGGTATTGGAATACCTCCAATGCCTTTTCCTTGTCACCCTTAATGAGGTGAGCTCGCGCGATCACGTCATAGTTGTCATCAATCCACTTGTTCAATTCTGGTCGATCGAAATCCTTTTTCTCGCGACTTGACGGAGCCATGGTGTGTTTATCCACCACCTTGGTGCACTTTTCTATAGCTCGCTCCATAAGTGGATACACCTGCTGAGCTGTTGACTCATCGACCGGTGGAAAAATGGGTAGGATCTCGTCCCAATTTTCTTCGTAATTCTCATAGAGCAATTGGTCTGCCTCCTCCATCGCCTCGGTGGCGTAGTAGAACCCGTTGTATTTCGCGTGCACATTGTGATAGATTCGATACAGGCGACCATCACGGGTGGTTGAACAACCCACCATCAAAAGGACAATTACCCCTAAACCCAACTTTCGGATGTGACTCATCATATGCAATCCCATTGACAGGTGCTCAACGCAGAATCCGCTAAATTATTCCAAACATGCTGACGAATCCACGCCTTTTTGTGGATTCCACGATATTTGCGTGCGACTCATGGGAAAATTCCGACAATTCAGACAACGCTGGTTGAAGCCATACCGTTTGATTCTCCACGAAGAACAGACGTACCTGGAAAAATGGCAAATGAGGGTGACCCGTTGGGGGCTCCTCATGGCGTCGGGAACCCTAATTCTTTTACTCAGCAGCTTCATTTACTTTCTTTTGGCTTGGACTCCTTTGAAAGAATTGATTATTCCGGGTTATGCCAGTGAGTCTTCAAGGCAGCGAGCTATCCAAGCTGAACTGAAGGCAGATAGTGCAATGGTCATTTTAGAAACACAGGCGCGTTATCTCGAGGCATTGAAGACCATTCTTAGCGGTGATGTTGTACCTGATGTGATCAATGAAGCTTCAATTGACTCATTGGTTCAACTTTCTGATGGGCCTCTGTTAACCGATTGGGAATTGACTCAAGAAGAAGAGGCGCTTCGCGAGCAGGTAGAAGAGGAGGACCGCTTTATGCTCCAGCGCGACCCGGCAAAAGTAGAAACCATGAAGAGCATCCCCTTCGCCCCAGTTTCTGGTGAAATTTCATCGGATTATGACCCGTCCATTGGGCATTTTGGGGTGGACTTTGTCGCGCCTGAGGGAAGCGTAATCCACGCCGTGGATGACGGTGTGGTCATATTGGCTTCTTACACTTCGGATGGTGGTTATGTTATTTCAATCCAGCATCTTGGTAATCGAGTCTCTGTCTACAAGCACAATAAATCGCTTCTTGTTGAATCGGGGGACCGGGTGCAGGCCGGCGATGCCATTGCGATGCTCGGTGGAACGGGCACCCACTCTACGGGGCCTCACGCACATTTCGAATGGTGGGTAGAGGGTCAGCCATTGGACCCCATGATGTGGTTGCCTGATAGCAATTAAGGGTTCATCACCCTTGCAATACGATGTCAAAATCGACCAAATCAACAAAACGTTGAATTCGATTGTCTAGCTCTGGTTCTGTTAGGCTCAGTAGCCGCTCAGTTCCAAACTTTTCACAAGTGAAAGACGCAAGCGCCGAGCCCAAGACAACCGCGCGCTTCATATTGGCAAACGATATGTCATCAGTATGGGCGAGGTAGCCCACAAACCCACCCGCAAAGGTGTCTCCAGCTCCTGTCGGATCGAGCACCTCTTCTAGGGGCAAAGCTGGGGCAAAAAAGACCTCATCTTCATTGAATAACAAGGCGCCGTGCTCACCTTTTTTGATGACCAATGTTGATGGTCCCATGGTCAAAATTTTATGCGCCGCCTTGACGAGGGAATATTCTCCTGAAAGCTGCCGGGCCTCTTCATCATTAATCGTCAATACATCAATACGCTTCAAAACTTCCTTCAAGGGCTCAAGTGCGATGTCCATCCAAAAATTCATTGTGTCCAAAACGACCAACTTGGGCCGTTTGGCCATTTGATCCAGAACGCTTAATTGAACATTCGGGTCCAAATTACCCAACATCACATAGTCGGCATTTCGAGCCGATTCGGGAACTTTCGGTTCAAAATCGGCAAGGACATTCAACTCGGTAGTAAGGGTATCCCGCGAGTTCATGTCCATGTGGTATTTCCCTTCCCAGAAAAAACTCTTTTCTCCACGTCGGCGTTCTAACCCTTCTGTACGAATTCCTCGTGATTCCAAGGTCTCAATGAAATCATTCGGAAAATCATCTCCAATTACCGAGATAATGTGCTGTTCCTTCACAAATTGACTAGCGCTCAGCCCGATATAAGAAGCCGCACCACCGACGATTTTACCCGAATCGCCAAAGGGTGTTTGGATCGCATCAAACGCAACGGTTCCGACTATAACTAGGCTCATGCTTTGTTGAATTAGTAGTGCAAAGGTACCGGTTATGTCATTATTGCTTTTGTGAAGTGTAACTTTCTTCTTGCGGGTTCCGTAACGCTTGCTAGGTAAAATTTTTCTGGATTTCCGTTCAGAACGAAAAGAAAGGATTATCTTTGCCGTCCGAATATTCCTCCATAGCTCAGTTGGTTAGAGCATCTGACTGTTAATCAGAGGGTCCCTGGTTCAAGTCCAGGTGGGGGAGCAACGAAAATGATAAAACCGTTATGCTGTTACAGTGTAGCGGTTTTTTTATTTTGCAGAATGCAGCCTTGGCTTAAATGCTTTAAATTACAATAAAGTTGTCGGCGTGAATATTCATAGGGGAAAACAAATACTCTACAGCCTATGGGTTCTTGCTATCGTATATTTCATCTATCAATACATCAAAGACCCAAGCATCATCAATCCAAATACGATTGTCGAATTTATAAGCTTCTATGAAAACGAGACGATCCTGGTGTATACGATTCTAAGCCTGGTCAGAGGGTTTTTTCTTATTCCATCAACACCCTTTGTGGTAGGAGGGGGTCTCTTATTTCCAGATCACAAACTAATGGTTCTCATTGTCTCTATGGTTGGGGTAATGTCATCTGCCACAATGCTTTACTATTTTTCAGACTTATTAGGTTTTAGCAAGTATTTAGAATCAAAGTCTCCAAAACAAATCTTAAAGTGGAAGACTCGCTTGCAAAAACCAGGAGCTACCTATTTTGTAACGGCATGGTCGTTTTTTCCTCTCGTTCCTACAGATTTGATTTGCTATATAGCCGGAATAATACGAATGCCCTTTAAATTTCTTTTCTTAGGAGTGTTCGTCGGTGAGCTGATATTGAACATTTTCTATGTTTATTGGTCTGAAACAATTGTCGATGAATTCATTTTTTAAAGAAGCAAGATTAAGTTTGAGACATCGGGGGCGATAAGGCCCGGCTCAAAGCATTTGATCAACGCTTGCCCGAAGAATATTGAGTTCGGTGCCGGTAATAGCTGTATAACCTCAGAGATTATTTCCAGAAAAAGGAAAGGGTGCCAATTTTTAATAGCGGTAACAACGAACTTGTATTAACCGAAATTCTTCGACCCCCTCGATTTAAAGAGGGTCTCGCAATGCAATAATTTTGATTAGTTGTGCTGCAGCATTGAACAATGGGGCGGCCGTCTTGGACTCGAGGTCAAACTTGACCTCCTTTTCCATTTATTCTTCTGTAAAATCTTGCTTGGCAACACAATAAACGCGATTTCAAGCGTTGAATGTGGTTTCATCTTTCGAAATTAAAATCTTCGAATTTTTCCTTGAAGATTCCGGCAAGAGCCTTCTGTTTGGTTTTATTTTTCCCTTATGAAGGACTTTAAGCTCTTGTTCAGTATATTAACTGCCTAACCCAAATAATATTTGACATGGCCGTCGTAAGCTGTCCAGAATGTAAAAAAATCACCCAAAAGGGAGGGTATCATACTTGGCAAATCCTTGTGGCAATATGCTTGTTCCCATGGGGATTATTGGCATTATTAGCTGACAAAAAGCCGACGGTTTGTAACTCATGCGGGCATACGTGGCAGGGATAGGAAATCTCCTCGGGTTTCACATCGAAGGAAACATCAATTAAGAACTTAGATGATCTAAATGCCCTTTTTATTTATTGGTGCGTAAAAAACAAGCTAAGCGCCAAAAGAAATTTATTAAGCCCATAATTTGTAAAATAACCTAACAACAGTTGGTCGTTAATCAAATTCAGAAAGCAACAAAAAGATTAATTTCATACTCTTTTAGCCCCAATTTTCTTAGACGGATATGGGCGCATGTATTTCCCGTTTAGATTTTTCATTTTTAATAAGGATAAGGGAGAATTTAAAGTAATGACAAACGTCAATGAGTTTTAAAAGAGTGAAACCCTTGTTGTTCATATTATTAATAATAATATTCATTAAATTCGAAGGCTCCAGTGTGTTTCATTTTTGTCTTTTTGAACAAATTTTAAACATTCATTGTCCTTTTTGTGGTTTGACTAAATCATTTGAAGAAATATTAAATCAAAATTTCCTAAATGCTTTTGAAATTAATTTTCTTTCATACGGACTCATATTCTTCTTCTTATTGAAAGCCATTTTTGAAGCTTTCAAACTTGAAGCACAAATTCTGAACTTAAATAAGATTTTTACGTTTTTGGTCTTTGTTCAGTTTCTTAAATCAAATCTAATTTTAGGTGCTATTTAAAGATAATGGAGCCACTTCCTTTATTATTATTTTGGGGGGGTGCGCTCATTATTTGAAGCGAATAGATATCATGCAATTGAATCGTTAATAAAAGAAATTGTGCTGCAACTTTGAATGGTGGGGCGGAGGTGAGAATAGAAAAGCCATCGAAATCGATGGCTTTTTCCTTGGCTAGCATTGAGCCAGCTATGTTGCATCTATCGTCCTAAAAGGATCAAAACAAAAAAGCGGCGAGAAATCTACTTTCGGCTTTTTTTATCGTCTTGAATTAATACCTATCTCCATTTTTACTCCTCAAAGTATAAGCTTTCATCACACATGTCGGCTATCAAGCTAAACACTAAAAAATCACTTTGAGGGGTTCTATTTATCTCAAAGGCATTTACCTCAAACCTGTCGCCCTCTACATAAAATTGAAGCAACGCGTTTGCTGGTTCATTGTCATATATAAAACCGCCAGAAACATTTACATAAAAATTCCCGTCATCAGCAATGAAGCTTTCCCATTCAGGAGATTCAAAATAGTTGTTGACAAGGTGTTCCACTGTATACGTTGGACAATCGTCCAAAAAACCATTTCTAACGGTATTTTCCATTTCTGCTTTACATCCCACTAAACTTATTATGGTGAACGCAGAAAGAAAACTGCTAATTATGCGCGTAGATGTTTTGTGATATGTGCACATATGAGTTCAGACTTAGTGGTTGGTAAGTTCATTACGCTGCCGTTTTTCATGGTTAGTGATATCCCAAATGTCAGGCCGTATAACTTCCCGATTTTTGTTTTAGCTACATCCTTTATTTTAACTGTTTTGACAGACTCAATATCTCCATAATTGAAGAAAGCCTTTTCATCAGCCACAACGTTCTCGTGATTTTTCACCGTTTCCTCCTCAACACCGAACGCACGATAGATGATCTTCTTTGTTGTAAGGGTTATAATAGTTGAGTTACCAGAATTTTTATAAATTATTTGTTCGCCCTCATCCAAATCTGCAACATCGTCTATTTCCGATTTTTCCTTTGCCTTCTCCTTTTTTAATAACCAAAAACCTACGCCCATCATTATCCAGGCGGCATTTTCTGAAATAACATTGACTCCGACCACTAACTCAAGCCAGCCGAATTCAAAACCGTTAATTACCCACAGTAATAAATCAAGTGCACCAAGGACAATTAGGGTATAATAAAGTGCTTTTTTATTCATTTTTAAATTCTCATTTAAATCGGATCCAAACCAGCGAATTCCAAATATACTTCGGTTCAATAAAAAAAAAATTCACTGAACATAGGGTAAGTTTATCTTTTCACCAGTGTCCTTTTTAATGAAGGGCTTAAAATAATTCTCACATTAAAAAGACCTAACAAGACCAATCATCGTGCGCGCAATAGGCAATTCAATAGGTGTCGCTGATTTTCACTTCAAGCAATCGTTTTTAATTCTTGATTTTGGTGCAAATTCAGCGCGGGTTCAATCTCCATAATCACCTCGTTCTTTCTGAACAGCAAGCGATAGGGTGAGTTGTAAACCAAAACTATAGGCTCTCCAATGATGTTTAAACCCAGCAAATTCGCAAGCGATCGAATGGCACGGACGTTTTTTTCCTTTTTCTTCGGATTGGTGAAGCCGCTGAATCGTTTTGCTAAAAAGAAACCCGGTTTTGCTTGAAAAACTTCGACTCGATCATCCGCTGAGGCAGGGGTGATTGCTGGTGTAAATTCCTTTGGTAGCACGAATTGCAACAATTCATTTCCTTCTGAATCTCCCATGTAAACCGGCGTTGTCATAGGGATTTGTTGTTGGGCCCTATTGCCCCTGCTGATGTAACGAAACAGCGAACCAAACCCCGCTCTAGATTGAATTTTCATCACCGATGGGTATTCTCGTAATTCGATTCCGTCCCGCTTATCAATCAGAACGTACGATTGGGTTTCGAGTCTGGTAAGCAACCTTTTGTTTTTTCGGGCGTCTTAACGAAAATAGCGCTTAATGATACGCGTTTTGAAATCGTGGGTACAAGAGTGGTTTGGGTGTTCACCCAAATTAGAGTTATCTTTTAAACAAAAAAGATGAAAGACCTTAAATACCTGTTCGCTTACACGGTACCTCTAACGGTTTATTTCTCTTTTATTTCAGAAGGAATCTGGACGTACTCGGCTGTTTTGTACGTCTTTGTCTTACTCCCCTTTCTGGATTTAGTTACGGGTCAAACCACAACAAATCTTTCTGATGAGGACGCTGATTATCAAAAAACCAAGTGGATTTTTGATGCCATGCTCTACCTGAACCTTCCCATTGTTTTCGGTTTGGTTTGGTTTGGTTTGAATAAGGTGGAAGCCGGAGAATATGAAACCTATGAGCGAATTGGGCTGGCATTAAGCGGGGGAATACTACTCGCGACCAATGGGATTAACGTCGCTCATGAACTCGGACATCGCAGCGGTCTTGCCGAGCGATTAATGAGTAAGGCGTTATATATGCCGTGCCTTTACATGCACTTTTTTATCGAGCACAATTTTGGGCATCATATGAACGTGGCAACGCCTGAAGATGGAGCAACGGCACGTTACAGGCAATCTGTCTATTCCTTTTGGTTTACCTCTGTAACAAAACAATATCGGCACGCTTGGGTATTGCAACTGCAGCTTTTGAAAAAACAGGGGCTCTCTTTCTTTTCGATCAAAAATGACCTGTTGTGGTATCACCTCATTCAGCCCGCCTACTTAATGGCGATTTTCCTCATGTTTTCTTTCAATACAATGATATTCGCAGGGGTTATCGGTGTCATTTCATTTCTCTTTTTAGAGTGCATCAATTACATCGAACACTACGGTTTGCGGCGTAACAAAACCGAATCTGGTCGATACGAACGGGTTCAACTTCACCACTCATGGAATTCCAACTTTAATATCGGTCGCATCACCTTGTATGAACTGACACGACATAGCGACCACCATTACAAAGCCTCTAAGAAGTATCAAGTCTTAAATAGTTACGAAACGAGTCCAACCCTGCCTTTAGGTTATCCCGCTTCAATTTTACTTAGCCTGATTCCACCGCTTTGGTTTTGGGTCATGGACCCCCTCGTTCCTGAGTCAATGAAACCCAAACCCAATGGAGCCTGAAAAGCACCCCAAGGAGATCACACTTCGAACAGCCTCGTTATTCTCCTCAAAGACAAGAGACAGGATATTGATGACAAGCCTGTTGCTATTCAATCAACGAAGTTTTGGATCTGTAACTACAGCCACCATCGCGCGCGAAGCAGGAGTGCTTGAGGGCACTCTCTGGTATCACTTCAAAACCAAAACCGATATCCAGTTAGCACATATTGAAGTGTTTCAGCGGGCCTTCTTGGAGGAAAATAAAGAATCAGAAAGCAGTGATCCTGCGACCATTATCATGGGCGTGTTCTCTTCCTATGATTTAATTTGGGATTTTCGTTATCTAGTCCGAAACAGCTTTAGCCATTATGAAGACGAGCGGCTAAATAAGGGCCGAGTCGCTGCTCAAAACCTCAACGATTTCATCGACGAATGGACCGCTGGTAGAATCGTATACGCAAGAGATATGGGGTTGCTTCAACTGGGGAATCATGAAATTGGGGCTATTTCGGAGATTACCATGATATTGGGGCGTTATTGGCTTGACTATTCATCCAAAAAATACCCTGAAAAGACCAATTTGGATTTGCGCAAAAAAGGCATTGGCCATGTTTTCATGATCCTCGATCCCTATCTAAGCGAGAAAGCAAAAGTACTCGTCCAAGCCACGTTGCAATCGAAACAAACTGCCTAATCGGGTTAGAGGACTTTCGGAATCTGTTTAATCAAGGTTTGCAAAACCGATTCGTCAAAGCGCCGTAGAAACCCCACTCTACATGCATACCCTTGCGCGTTTTAATGGCTGTGTAGATGGTGGCTACAAATTCAATTAAGTTGAAAAAAACCGCAGCAATCATATATCCCACATAATATTTGGTCAATGGGGCCCCCTGAAAAACAATAGACACCGTCCACCAGAAACCCGTGCTATTGATGAGTAGCATGGAGAACTGTGAAAGAAGCGCTTGAGTGCAGTGCCAACGCACGAAATACGTAGACCTTCTATTACTCAAAAAGAAAATCACCGTAGCCAATAAATTCACTATTGGCAACGGCAAACCCGCGACAACCGCAACCAACGACATGAGGTAACTTCCGGATGCCGCCTCAGCCTCGTGCTCACTGGGAGAGTATACAAATTCCCTTGTATGAATCATAATCCCTTCGTAATGTTCCAAATCCAATTTACTGCGACGAACACAATAATGGGTATATGAACAACTGGCTTTTTTAGATGGACTTCCACCTTACGGTATCTCGATATGAGCGTCGCCCGACGAATCACTAGATTCGCGCAAATCCAAACGGGTAGCAGCACCATCAAGACCCCAACAACATAAGTCACTGGATTCCATTAAAGGGCACCCAGGCCAATACCGCCGTTCCATAGAATCAAAAACGTCGAGGATGGAGCATCAGCGAATTGCCGCCATCAACAACTCCATGTTTCTTTCACGCGTAGCTTTTTGAATCAAAAACCAGTCGATGATCGTCCATATTCCACATCCACCGCCAGTTAACAATTTCGCCATTCCAAAGCCTGTATCGCCAATCATGAAACGATCGATTCCCAATGGACCTGCAACGATAGATAATATTAACACCGTTGCTGGGTCTTTATAATCAGCCATGAAGACGAGGGGCCACTTATCCTTTTCAAGAGTCAATAGCCTATCCCGAATGATGTTCACTTGATGCGATTCAAAGAACTTACTGTTTTGCATCAAAAACATGTCTGCTTGCTGTGCTTCCATTAACTTGAGTGATTCGATGTGAAATATCAGAAAATTTCGTCAGTTCAAACCCCCTAATCACAATAGCGCATCCGGTTTTTTGCCTCTTGAGAGCCTGATCCTAAAGCTATTTTCAAATAACGGCACATTGCCTCATGATCATTCAGATTCGCATGGGCGGCGCTGAGGTTAATGAAGATGTTGCCGTCTCTCCAAAACCACTCCATGCCCTCGTCTTCTGCAATGTCCAATGCTTGTTTCCAGACCCCTATCGCCTCACGATATTCGCTGAACTCAAAATACGTAAAGCCCATTCTATTGAGCGTGTTGACTTCGTCCCAGCTGCTCAGCGCATTTTGATCGCGCCCGGTTTCAATGTATTGAGCCCACAAATCGACCGCGGTACGGTCATAGCCATCCGTTTCGTTTAATTCAGCAGCGCGACTGTAAAAAGAACAATCAAGGCCTTCATCTGAAAAATACTCTATGATGTAATCCAAAATTTCGCGTGCGTACAAATGCTCGTCCGACCCGCTGCTATCGTAACCCTCGGGGCCATGCGCAATCTTGCTTAACGTGTTGACCCATTGTTCGCTCGTAAACGGGCCCTCCTCATTTAACAGCTCAATAAATTGATAAGGCTGTCTATTTGCGCTGGTTTCGACAATGAACATGAGCTTAAGCTCGTTGGCATATTCTTCAAATTCACTAGGGAAATTCAGGTCGTTGATTTGACTCTTATAAAATTCATAGGTCTTTTCGAATCCTTCACAATCCGTGTATGATGAAATGGCATCACATCGAAATCGCATAAATCGCTCCAAAAATTTCCAAGTAGCATCCTTATGGAAATCACCATAAACGCTTGAGCCCTCTGGGTGCTTAAAATATCCCCAAGAATCCCCAGCGTAATAACCCACCCAAACAGCTTTGGTTAATCCTAGTTCCCAATGACTTGGGCTAGGCACCGGCAAGGCTCCTGTTTCAAAACCAACTCCATCTACCAGGTCAATTTGCAACACATCCAAGCCGGTCTCACACCAGGATCTGAGATCATACTCGCAGCCCGCAAATTCATACCACCACCCTTCGTATTCATCATATTCATATTCACCCTCATCACCATACCATAACTCATCCATGTATGCCTCCAGCTCACCATCGGTTAGCACCTGGTTTTTCTTCTCTGTAATCATGGTGTTGAGGGCACCCAAGTCAACCCGTAAATAGTCATTAAGCGCCAATTTGAACACCAACTCCGAACCTTCAACCTTTCCCCACCCTTTGAAGTCTTGGGCTCCACCCTCAAGGTCTTGAAGAATGAAGCGACCAAAATAGGGCCAGTCTTCCTCAAAGTAGGAATTCTCCAAGCGACCTCGAACTTGCCAATTAATGCCGTCTTGTTCGATTTCGTAGGGGTCTTGGTGCACGGATTCAATTGGTTCAAAGAGTACCACATATCCTAACCTATCGGCAGCAAACACCTGAAAGTTATGTGGATTCTGAATAGCCGAATCACCGAGAACATAATAGCGCTCTTCTCCACCGATCAGGTTTAACACCAATCCATCGTTTTCAAAGCTCAGGTCTTTGTGTTCCCAAATGGGCATTCCTTCATGGTTGTAAGCTGTTCGCACCCCTCCTGCAGACTCACTGAAAACATAGGTCCCTCCATCGACGGTTTGGGCGCTTGTAGACCATCCGCCATCCGTAACAACGTTGACTTCGTGGTTCCAAAAATTGATGCAGTCAATCGGTCCTTCAAAATAGCTGTTCGAGTCACCATACCAATCCATTATTGCCCAACCACCCTCTATTGGCCGTGCATTGTATGCATTGGTTCCCCTGCTTCTAATCAGCTCTCCAAAAATATCAATCACCTGATTATCTGCCGCGTATCCCAATAAACACCCCCCTTGCGTGATGCGTCTTAAATTCTCAAAGCCGGCCTCTGTCAAAAACCGCACATCGCCCTGCCGATCCACATAAATGGGCCACCACACACCGTCCATGTACACCGAGTAATAGCTGTTGCCGTCCCTAACGATGGACTCAAAGCGGTAGTCCTTAACTGAACCCGAAAAGTTCGCTCGTGAAATGAGCCCAATGCTATACTCTATGATTCCATCCAAATAAGGGATAAAACGCTCTTCATGGTTTTCGATATTGCGATCGATGATCGCGTAACCGAACGAATTCATACTGCGCTCAACATTTTTGTGCCAATTTTTCGCTTTTGTGTGGTCGATTTCTTCAGGTGAAAGGAGCAGCTGATAAAGGCTCGAGTTAAACAAGGAGTCCATCAACAACACACTCGCCTCTTCATCGTAAGCAGCGTAATCATCTCGATAACGCTTGAATAAATTATAGTCCAGCTTTTGTCGGGTCAATTTCGAACGGTATAAAACCGCGAGAATTGCTTTGGCCTGATCAAGCTCAACGCCCTCCGTATATAGATAAAGAAAGTATTCGAGGGCTTCAATGTCATTTAAATCTCGGGCCGACTCAAAGTCCATTTTCCTCGCCAAAACCCGTGCCTCTTTCGCTTCCGGTTCTTGGGGAAATTTCGCCTCAAAATCCAATAAGGCCTGCGACAAACCTTCCGCCTTGGCCGCCTCAAAAGAGCTCTTCACCCAGAGGCCATATGCCTCCTCCGAGGCATTGGTGCCCGCATAGTTTCGGTAAACTTCCTCGAATAATTCTGCGTTTACACCCACCTTCTTGGCTTCTTCAAGGGCGGCCACTGACTCATAAATCCAAGAAGATCCGAATTTTGAGCTGTACGGGTATCGGCTGTTGTGCTCCTTCCAACCCGATAGCGTGTTGATGCTCATGTAATAAGTGAATGCCCTTGCGTAAAGTTGCTCATAGAGCTCAAGGTGGCGGCTTTCATCAAGATCAAACGACTTCAATAATCGCTCTCGATCTTTTTCGTCCTCAACCAAAACGGGGTTGGCCTCAATCAACCATTTCTTCAGCTGCCAAAAATCTTCGCCATTCTGGGCTGAATCAATCTCACACAAAAACCGAACATAATAATATTCTGTTTCTGCCTCAGCCAGTTCGATCTCCATGAGTGACTCATAGGCCTTCGCAACATCACCTTTGGTATACTGTCGATAAGCGCCTTTCACCTTGGATTGAGCAAATGCGCTCGATGCCGCTGCCACGAAGACGGCTAAAACAAACAATCGCATCAACGGTAGGTTATTCCTCATGGCACCAAGCGAAAAAAGTATATAAGCGGAACAACATTATGTTCATCATAAAACCCTGTTTCCTTGGCTAATAGAAAGGAGTAGCTTTTATTTCTTGTGTAGGAAAGCGGTTTGACCTCTCTCTCTCTGCCCATTTGGCTAGTGCTAGGGGGTAGCCTCGAAAAATAATTTTCCGATTCCTGACTCTCTCTCCACTCTCCATAATGGTTTGTACGAAGCATGTATGAAAACGATCCGAACACACCACCACCTTCAGAGTCGTCAGTCTTAATGAACGAAGGCTGGTCAACAATTTTTAGTCGCAGCGCTAGCGAATGAGGAATCGCAAAAACCAATTCACCGCTGTATTCCCTCAAAAACAGGTCAAAACGATCTTCATTTTCATCAATGATTCCTATCCGAAAACCCTTTTCTCCTTCTACCGGATAAAATTCTGGTTCAAGCATCATCCAATCATCTTCTGAATTTTCAGTTCGAATGGTCAATAGCTTTCCTCGTAAAAACTCGAAACTTACTGGTGGTAAACCTAAGTTGTTTCCAACATAACTTTCACAACCATACTTACTGGAGACACCACGGCAGGCGATGAAGTCCTGAAAAGATTCTGTTGGATATGTTCCTGCAAAACATGTCGTTTGTTTGATTTCAGCAACTTCATAATACCTTCCCAACCAAGGCTTATCCCCCTCATAATACGCATCCCCATTGATGGCCACGGGCGCGCCTTTCGTATACACCCCAACTAACTCCAATTTCAATGATTGGCTGTCGATTGACTCAAGGTTCGAGTACACACGATTCAAAAATGTGGCGTTTGGATTCCACTGAGGTGTTGAAGAGTTTTTCATCTGTGTAGTGGCCGCTTTGGCCGCCTGCAGTTCACCTTCAAGCCTTTGGATCACTCGAGATAACGAGTCTGTGGGGTTTCCAAGAGCAATGACCGCTTTCAGAGAGTCCCCGTGATCATTCCAAAGCACTTCCTGAACGTTCAGCTGGCGATTGAGTTCCGCGATCTCGTCATTGAGCGCGGCGACGTTCTTTTCTAAAACCTCAATTTCAGACACCCTTGACGCGATGTCTGCTTCCAGTTCATCAATGGTGGCGTCTCGATCCACAATGTCCGTTCGAAGTAAATCAATTTCGCCAGACTGGACTTCTTTTTGCTCAGTCAATAAAGCAATGGAAGCGCGCGCCTCTTCCACCAACTGTTGAACCGAATCTCGCTCAACGACGAGGCGATTTGCAACATCCAAAAGCTCCTTCTTTTTCAGATCATCAAACTGACCAAAAAGCTGGGCCTGAGCAAACAAGCCAATAAGGGTTAGTAGTAAAGCTTTGAATCGAATGGCTTTATACATCTCCCTGCTCTACATGCCACACATCAACCCACACCTCATCGTTAGAACGATGAACCACTACCACGCGTTTGGTTGGAGAGTCAAAAAGCGAGATGGCTTCATAGCTGACTTTACGCTTGTAGTATTTCATTGTTTCGTCATTCTTCATCAAGTCATCTGTGATCTCAATGGAGGTGTACCCATTGATAGAGCCAAGCACTTTATCATAGACGAGACCGGCTTTGCCATCGCCTTTGCGATCCAGGTCAAATCGCATTGAATATCCCTCAGGAATTCGTTCCGGCATGAACTTGTATTTGGTTTCTTCCCACCAGCCGCTTCGGTCCACGTACGATCGGTAAGCGTCGCCATAGGTCCTAATATCGAACTCAAGGTTTCTAGAAACACGAACCTCCGACAAACTCTGAGAATAGCTAGAGCTGAGGTCATCATACTTCTCCTTGATTTCACCAAAGGTTGTTTTACCCACTACCAAGCCTTCGGGTGCATCCAAGTCAATTTTTTCAAGCACTTGAGCGACATCAAAGAAGTCGGTCTCAGCGTGCTCACGATAGTTGATGAAACCTCCGCTCTCGAGCAGGCTCATCACCAAATACCGATCAAATTCGAATTGTGGGTTAACCACAAACTTTCCTTCCAGATTGACCATGCCGGCTTTATCGCCTTGAACGACCCAAGCCAACTCACCATTGAACGGAAGCGCGCCGTCAAACTGAGGGTTGATGGCGATTTTACCTTCGCGGTCGACATATCCCCACTTGTTGCCCATTTCAACCGGAGCAAGTGCGTTTCCCATGAAAGGAAGCGCTTCAGAAAATTGGGGGTTGATGATGAATTTTCCGTCGCTATCGCACCAGCCGTAACGACCATCCATTTCAACCATGAACCAATCTCCATCGTCAACCATTTCGTCAAACTGTGGGTTGATCGTATAAGTTCCTGACCGATCAATTGCGCCACAATCATTATTTGATTCAATCACACAGCGGCCGTTTCTAAAAAACGATTGGTTCGTGAGGTCGTCGAATTGGGGGTTGATGACAAAAACGCCGTCTGAGTCAATAAAACCCCATTTTCCAGATTCAGCTTGCACTCCACACAACCCCTCAGAAAACGAACCAACATTTGTGAATTGGGGGTTAATAGCCACAGTGCCTTCTGCATTGACAAAGCCCCAGCGGTCCCCCTCTTCCGTCTCAATAGAATAGGCCGCTAGCCCCTCGTGAAAAGGACGAGCGTGAAAGGCTTCCCTTAATGAAAACAGTGTCTCGCCTGTTGGAGAAATACATACAGGGAAACTCGCTTCACTCACCACCCACGCTTTCCCTTCAGAAAATCGCGTTGCGTCAGTGAACCGTTGTGAATTAATGAATTTCCCCTCTTTATCGATAAAGCTGTATGCCCCGCCTTCATCTGTAGATTGCGAGACGAGCGCTAGCCCTTCTTTAAAAACCCTGCCGCTGGCAAATTGAGGGTTAATGACGATTTTACCCTCGCGGTCAATGTACATGACTTCACCGCCGTTTGATACTGGAAACAAGTCGAAGACTTCGCCGCCACCGGAACCGCATCCCGTTGCAAAGAGAAAAAGGCCAAATAAGGCTACAAGGCTAGTGTGAATCTTGCGCATCAGTTGTGAATTTTGATTTGCCGAAAATTAATGCACGGTAATTAGCAATCAAAATATTCTTATTCAAGGGCTGAAACCGTGTGTTTTAATAGGTATCTATCAGCGACACACTAGCTTCTTAACGACACGATTGCCGCTATGATTGATCACTATTACAGCATAAAAACCTCTTGGTAAATTGGTGGTGGTGGTGCTTTGTGCGGATAACTTGTCAATGCGCTTTATGAGCTCACCAGCGCTGTTTAAAACGCTTACAACGCAGGTCTCTGTGGTTTCGTTTTCTATATAAACAAGGCCGTTCGATGGGTTCGGGTAAACATTCACAAACAAACCCGTTTCCTCTCGAATCTGAAGTTCACAAATCAGTTCAAGCGCTAAATCATCGTATTGATCAGCCGCGACTTCCAAAGCGTTCAAACCCTCAGGGTCCTCATTCAAATGATGCGCCAACCAAGCGTTGGTGATTGCCAGTGTCCGTTCGCGCTGAGCCGCATGTGTCATTCCCGAAAAACCAAGCTCCCCAATATCACACAGCGTTCCTTGGTCCGCAAATCCGCAATGACCGCCATTGGTTATTGAAACGAACGCCCTACAAGATGCGTTGACCCCGCTTTCGTATATCGGAATGTGTTGGGTTTCCGGTGGTGTCACAACGTCCGCCGATCCTGACATCACCAGAACCGGAATATCGATCTCTTCTCCAGCGGCAATGGCTGATGGATTGGTCTCAGCGGGGGCGAGCGCAATCAAAGCGTCCGCAACCGTACCCAGTCCTGCAGCTAACCATGCCGTACCACCACCCATGCTATGCCCAGCGATTGCGACCCTCGCATTCAGTGTTCCCTCCAAAATGCCCGAAGTTTGTGCCTCAACGATCTCATTGGACACAAAATTCAAGTCCAGTGCCAACGATTCATGATTTGGGGCAAAACCCTGTTCTGTTCCAATGCCCACAACAACAAATCCAGCTTCCACCCAACCTGCCGCCAACAACTCATAGTCCATAGGCGACATAACAAAACCATGAGCGAAGACTACGGAACTAAAATTAGAGCCCTCAGGATCAACTTCTTCTCCAGCGCTTAATGCAGGATACCAGACCTCACACGATATCTCACGATTGTTCCGGCCCTCGTCCACAAGCAACCATGTTGTATGACCCACGGCCACCTGACCGATAACAGCACCGGCTGTGAACATGCACCAACACCAAGTCAAAGCAATCGTTCTCATGAATCAAAATTACAGGAACACAGGGTTGTGGCAACCTAAAGTCCCACCACCTTTATCTTTGATTTAGGCTTTCAAACAACTAACCCATGGCCTCATCCGCCCAAAACCCAGATGTTTCTCCTTATTTTCAAATAGGTTGTGGAAGATGTCCGCGGGGCGGAACCCCCGAGTGCAGCGTTTTGCTTTGGCCTGATGTACTGGTTGAATTGCGAAAGATTCTTCTCGAGACGGGGTTGAAAGAGGTGAAAAAATGGTCCGTTCCTGTGTATGTAAACGCCAGCAACAAAAACATCGCCCCGCTCGGTGCTTTTCGTAATCACTGTGTGATCAGTTTTTTCAAAGGCGCCTTACTGAACGACGCAAACAACGTGCTAGAGTCCCCGGGCAGCAACAGCCAGTCCACTCGGCAAATGCGATTCACATCTAGCGAAGAAGTGCTCAAATCAAAAAATGCTTTGATTGGATTCTTGAAAGAGGTTGTTGAGTTGGAGGACGCTGGGAAAAGGATTGAGTTCAAAAAGATCCAAGACTACAGCGTCCCGGAAGAATTCACGGCGATTTTAAACCGTGAGCCCGAATTTCAAAAGGCTTTTGAGGCGCTTACACCGGGTAGACGCCGCGCTTACCTGATGCATTTTTCGCAGCCCAAGCAATCTAAAACACGGCAAACGCGCATTGAAAAATCCCGTGATAACATCCTTGCTGGGCTTGGTTTAAATGATCACTACAGGATGAAAAAACCATAGTTAAAGGCTCTCGGACTATCTTGCAGCTCTCCCAAGAACAGCTCCCCTGAAATGCCTGGTGGGTTTTCTTACATCCACTACCACATGCGTATTTTCTTGTTTGTCTTCTGTATTTATTCGGTGCAGGGTTTGACTCAAACCGCTTTTCCATTTGATTTCGAAACTTCAGAAACCACCCCTGTCTTCAATGATTTCGAGCAGGCTACAACTACCGTTGTGCCCAATCCCAATGTCAACGATAACAACCCAAGTGCCACCGTTGCGAAAATGGTGAGAAACACCGGTGGACAAATTTGGGCCGGATCATTGGTCCAATTTGACGGGTATTTTGACTTTACAGAAATTGGCGCCATCAAAATGAGTGTACACGCTCCCGTATCTGGGTCAGTAATCAAATTAAAGCTTGAGGGCCTCGCGGTATCCGAGTTGGACGCTATTACAACGGTTGCTAATGACTGGGAAGTATTGGAATGGGATTTTACCGGGGTGCCCGCGGGAACATTTAATGCGATTGCATTCATGCTCGACTTTGGCTTGTATGGAGACGGCTCTGCGCTTTCGACCTTCTATTTTGACAACGTCGAACTTTTTGACGGCGCTGGAAATTTGATACAAGTAGACCTTCCAATAACCCACGAAGACGAGGGTGTGCACTATCAGACCACATCATTTGCGGGAAATTTTTCAGGGCTTGCGGTTGATCCGGTGGATGATTCGAATGCTGTCATGAAGGTCATGAAGCATTGGCTTGCGCTCGATTATTCAGGCACTACTATGAGTACGCCTGCCGGTTTAGCAACACCCATCTCCTTCGAGCCGGGGTTCACCACCATGAGCGTAGATGTTTACTCTCCAACACCCGGTATTGCCGTTCGATTGAAAGCAGAAGAATACCTCGATATGAGCCATAGTGTGGAGTCGCAGGTAGTGACCACCACGTCATATGAGTGGGAGACACTCACCTTCGATTTTTCTCAGCCTGTGCCGGGGACCCAATCTTTGAACCCGAATTTCGACTACACCATCTTGTCTATATTTTTTGATTTTGGAAACCCTGGCTACCTCAGTGGGTCTACAACCTATTACTACGATAACGTCATCTTCAATGGCAACCCAGCTTCTAACACGGAGCTCACCAGCGGTCGAGGTGGTAAGCTTTATCCAACTTTTTTATCAGCGAGCGAGCCCCTCTTCATTGATGGGTTAAGCGATTGGACTGCATTGAAGATTTTCAATGCGGGGGGTTCCTTGATTCGGACCCAGTGGGTGCTGGGAGGTACCGCCATCTCAAGCGCTGGGCTTCAACCGGGAATGTACTTGGCCCAATGGGAGTCAAAAGGGTTGCTTCACAGCGAGCGATTCATCATTACGCAATAGCGGCAATTGTTCCAATTAAAAAGGGGGCTTTCGCCCCCTTTTTCATATCACACAGTTCCGATTGATTATGCACGATCCAAGCTCATCACCTTATCCCAGGCCTTAACAAAATCTCGGATAAATCGAGCCTCTGAATCCGCACAAGCATAAACCTCAGCTATTGCGCGAAGCTCCGTGTTCGAACCGAAAATCAGGTCCGATCGAGAAGCGGTCCACTTCATTTCTCCAGAGACGCGGTCCGTTCCAACGAATCCCTCGGATACACTATCAACTGATTTCCAGGTGGTGTTCATGTCCAATAAATTGACAAAAAAGTCATTGGTCAATTCCCCCGGTCGGTCAGTGAAAACACCGTGCATAGAGCCATCGTAATTCGTGCCCAACACGCGCATCCCCCCAATTAAAACGGTCATTTCAGGAGCAGTAAGCGTCATCAACTGCGCTTTATCAATGAGCATTTCTTCCGTGGACGCTTTCGCGCTCATTTTCTTGTAGTTGCGGAAGCCGTCAGCCTGTGGCTCAAGAACAGAGAACGACTCGACATCGGTTTGTTCTGCAGACGCATCCCCTCGACCGGGTCGGAAGGGCACCTCAATCGAATGGCCTGCTTTTTCCGCTGCAACTTCAACTCCTACGCACCCCGCGAGTACGATCAAGTCAGCCATAGAAATTTTCTCTTCCCCTTTGGCGTTGAATTCCGATTGAATGGTTTCCAGCTGTTCCAACACCCCATTCAATTGGGTTGGGTTGTTGGATTCCCAGTAACGCTGTGGAGCCAATCGTAATCGACCGCCGTTCGCTCCACCACGTTTGTCGGAACCGCGATACGTAGACGCGGACGCCCATGCGGTTGAAACCATTTGTGAAACGGTCAACCCCGATTGACGAAGCGAAGATTTTAATTCTGCGATGGCGGTCACACCAACAACGGGTTGCTCAGGTGAGGGTACTGGATCTTGCCAGATCAATTCTTCCGAGGGAACCTCTGGGCCAAGGTAACGGTGACGTGGCCCCATATCACGGTGTGTTAACTTGAACCACGCACGAGCAAACGCGTCCGCGAATTCGTCTGGATTCTCATGGAATCGCTTCGAGATCACAGCGTATTTGGGGTCCATACGCAATGCCAAGTCCGTGGTCAACATGATGGGGGTGTGGCTCTTCGTCGGGTCGTGCGCATCTGGCACACTTCCTTCGCCCCCTCCATTTTTTGGCTTCCATTGCTGGGCGCCTGCCGGGCTTTTTGTTAATTCCCACTCGAAACCAAATAGGTTTTCAAAGTAGTTATTGCTCCATTTTGTTGGGGTTGTCGTCCAAGCCCCTTCCAAACCACTGGTGATGGTGTCTCCGCCGGCACCCGTGCCAAAGGTGTTTTTCCAACCCATGCTCTGCTCCTCAATGCTTGCTCCAGCTGGTTCGGCGCCCACGTATTTTTCTGGGTCTGCCGCGCCATGCGTTTTACCGAACGTGTGTCCTCCGGCAATCAGGGCTACCGTCTCCTCGTCATTCATCGCCATACGGCCAAATGTTTCACGGATATCGCGCGCAGCAGCTAGCGGATCGGGGTTGCCATTTGGACCTTCTGGATTCACGTAAATCAATCCCATTTGGACTGCCGCCAAAGGATTTTCTAAATCGCGATCGCCAGAATAGCGCTGATCAGCAAGCCACTCGCCTTCTGATCCCCAGTAAATGTCCTCTTCCGGCTCCCACACGTCCGCTCGACCACCGCCAAACCCAAAGGTCTTGAAGCCCATAGACTCCAACGCGCAGTTGCCCGCCAAAATCATCAAGTCCGCCCAAGAAATTTTCTTACCATATTTCTGCTTGATTGGCCACAACAAGAGCCTTGCTTTGTCCAGGTTGGCGTTGTCCGGCCAGCTATTCAAGGGCGCAAAACGCTGTGTTCCGGCTCCTGCGCCCCCGCGTCCGTCTGCTATCCTGTACGTTCCGGCACTATGCCAAGCCATTCGAATAAAAAACGGTCCATAATGGCCATAGTCCGCGGGCCACCAATCCTGTGAGTGTGTCATAACGCGGTTGATGTCTTCTTTCAACGCCGCATAATCCAATGATTCAAACTCTTTTCCGTAATCAAACCCAGGGTCCATCGGGTTTGAAAGGTTGGAATGCTGACGAAGTATGCTCAGATTGAGTTGGTTTGGCCACCAATCTGTATTGCGCGTTCCGCCTCCGGCGCTCTTCTTCAAAGTGCCGCCCAGAAAAGGGCATTTACTTTCGCTGTTTACGTTGTAAGTGTTTTTAGCGTTTGGGTGATCGTTTTGGTTGCTCATTGGTTGGTTGGTTCTGTTGCGGAATACAATTGGACAACAAAATTACAACCAACTCTTGCATTGGTGAAATGCATTGAAGACCCCTTTCGTTAGCTCATGGTTCAATTAGGTGCCGTTTGGTTAATATTCGGCTGTAGTCATCTGCTTCGAACAAAATCAATAATTCACCGGGAGCGACCTCTGTGATATCTGAGTAAGCCGATGGACCCCGGTATATCAACCAGGGGTTTAACCATTCTCCGTCCTTCATTTTCCATAATGAGAGGTTTTTTCGGTCTATTTCATCATTTGGTCCAACAAAGGCTAGCTCGCCAGATTCCAACATCAAGATGCTCGCCTGACAAACCGGATTCTTCAATGTGTAATCAATGTATGGGGTTTGCCACGTCTTGCCTCCGTCGTCGCTCAAGCACACAAGCCTCCTTCTCACTTTACCGTCTTGCATTCGGATGTTCATCATAACCTGACCGTCTTCAAGCTCTACTGCCATCGCTTCGTTCGAAGCGGGTTGATTTACATCATCGCTCATCATCCATGTTTTGCCGTGATCATCCGAAAAAATTGCGAAACTTCTGTAGTCTTCAAAATCCAGCATAGGGGGTCCATGGCTATGGTTAGCGGCAACAACAATTCTTCCCTTAAAACGCTCAGAAGTAAGTTGGATGGCGTGGCCCGGAGTAAAAGCCAGCGTGCGAAAATCCTTCACCCCATTGCTCGTCTCAGTTGTCGGATGAATTTGACTCGTAATATTCACTGGGTCAGACCAAGACCGTCCTTGATCAGCCGATGTTATGTACCATCCGTCACGACTTCCTTTACCTTCCCTGACCTCCCACTCAGAAGCGTTTCCGGTATTGTAAAACAAAAACAACCTACCTGTAGGGTATCGCGAATCAAAGACATCCCAAACAGGTGCTGAATTACCCGCTTGATCTGTTCCGTTGTCCACTACAACGAATAAACGAGACCAAGTCAACCCTTCATCAACGCTTCGCTTCATAACAATATCCACATCCCCAAAATCCGCGCAACTTGTTTTACGACCCTCCGCAAATGCAAGAATTTCGCCGGTGGGACTGGTTATAGTTGCGGGAATGCGAAAACACCTGTAGCCTGATTCCCCAGCAGAAAATAACACCTCAGCGTCAATCTCTTGAGGTTGCGCAACAACGAAGTCTATGGAACAGTTGGAAAGGGCAACCAAAAAAAGAAGGCGCCACAATGTGACGCCTTTTTTAAATCGGTAAAGCTTAAACATCAGCCCAATCACAAAAGATTGATGCGCTGTGCCAATGAGTCTTTGTAGCTTCCTCCAACCGGGATTTCTTTTTCCATTCCCCTGATGCTAATCACCGAATACTTGATGCTTTCTACCGCCTCAATATTTACGATGTAACTACGGTGTACGCGCATGAAGTCAGAGTGGCTCAATTTAGTTTCCACGTCTTTCATCGTTGAGTGGATGGTGTAGCTCTCGTTCGTTGTGTGCACCACCACGTAATCCTTGAGCGCTTCAACAAAAAGTAAGTCTTCGTTTTTGACCCGAATCAAACGGCTTCGGTTCTTAACAAAAATGATGTCAGAATCTTCTTTGTGCTCTGCCAGGCTTCGCAAGAAATCGGTCTCTTGACGCATTTCTTGTTCCTTGCCATGCTTATGCAACGCCATTTCGATGGCGGTTTGAATGTCTACGTCTTTGAATGGCTTCAGTATATAGCCGTGAGGCTCCGCCATTTTTGCCTCATTCAATGTGGACTCGTCGGCATACGCGGTTAAAAAAACCACCGGAATATCCATGTTCCGCTTAATTTCTTCAGCAGCAGCAATGCCGTTCATATCACCTTTGATCATGATGTCCATCAAGGCAAGGTCTGGCTTGTGTTTCATGGCCATCGAAATGGCGTCTTCGCCATTGTCAGCGGAAGCAACAACGTTATAACCAAGGTTACCCAAGCATCGCTCAATGTCCTTTCTAACGATGCTTTCGTCTTCGGTCACTAAAATGTTTATTGGCATATCAAGTGGTTTCTAGTTCGGTCAACGGGGTAAAACTAACCAAAAATGATGCCCCATCGTGTACTTCTAACGTATTATCGCTGTGTTTGTTATCCACAACGAGGATTCCGTCCAATTGGTCGGTCAACGCCTGCACCAGGTAAACACCTAGGCTTTCGTTGGAAGAGAAATCAAAATTATCCGGCAATCCCACCCCATTATCGGCCACTTCTATTTCAAGTTTGTCCCCTTTCATCTCCACACGAAGGAAAATTTTTCCTGATTCCCTGCCTTTAAAAGCGTATTTCAAAGAGTTCGAAACCAGTTCGTTAACAATCAATCCGCATGGGATGGCTTGTTTTAGGTTGATCCGTACATCATCCAAGTTGCTCACTAGCTCAACACGAGCGGACACATTGGAATAACTATGAATCAGGTTTTGGGTGAGTCGTTCCAAATACTCTGAGAACCCAATCGAACTAAAATCAGAATTTCGGTAAAGGCTTTCATGAATGAAGCTCATGGTTGAAATACGATTCTGACTCTCTTCGAGAATTTCCAGCATTTTCGAATCGTCTACAAAGCGTCTTTGCAGGTTCAGCATGCTCGAGATGACTTGCAGGTTGTTCTTCACCCGGTGATGAACCTCTTGAAGCAAAATTTCTTTTTCCTTGAGCGCTTCCCGAATTTGATTGTCAATCTCCTTGCGCTCGGTGATGTCATAAGCGATGCAGCTTAATTCCTCAGTGCCTTCGTCATATTGGACGGGATTTACAAAAAGCTGATACCACACCACCTCCCCTGATTGATTTACCAGGGGTAGTTCAAATTGTTGTTGTACCCCTTGTGCTGCCCGAATGAACAGCTGAAATTGTCCCTTGTAAAATTCTTCCGAAGTGAATTCCTTAAGCACTTCAATGATTGGGGTCCCAACAATTGTTTCGAAGCCAAATTGATCATTCAGCACCCGCGTCAAGTTTTGATTTACCGATGTGACTTTGAACGACTTATCAATCGTGAACATCAATAAATATCGCGTGGAGTTAAAAATGGACTGAAGCTTAGCTGATTTCTCCTTCGCGTCTTTTTGGTAGGCACGAACCTCAGAAATATTAAGGTAAATGCACCGAAGTCCTGTCTCTTTGCCCTTCGGGTTACGCTGCACTGAACCTCCGCCCAACATTTTTAATAGCTCACCGTTTTGGTGCTTAAAGACCAATTCGTTGTTATCACCTGCCAACCATTCCATCCAATGCTCTTTTTGTTTTCCAGGTGGGGGTTGAACAATGTCTTGAATGGTCGTAGTGCGCAGTGTTTTTCCTGAGTGGCCAAGTGTTTTAAAAAATGCGGGATTCGCATATTCAATTACCCCTGCTGCATTGGCTAAAAAGACTAAATCACTTGCGTTCTCCAGAATATCCCTGTAACGTTCTTCGCTGCTTCTCAGCTCTTGTTCTGCCAATCTGATGTCTGTGATATCTCGGCCCACAAGCACAAAACCCGCTCCTTCACCATCTTCATTCTGCAGGGTTGCAATTGAAATAAGCATTTGAAAAACCTCTCCAGTTGATCGAATGCCCGGAACCTCTCCTGCGTAGTAACGTTTTTCTCTTAAATCCTTTTGAATGGACTTAAAATCGTCTGGTTCATGAAGTAGGTTTTGCGCATTCAATTTCAGCGCATCATCAGAGGTCAAACCAAATTCCACTGAAGCGGCATGATTGAATTGAATGATTCTGCCTTCACCATCGAACGCCATGATCATATCAATTGAGCTTTCAATGATCGAACGATTAAATCGCTCTGCTCGCTCCAATTGTTTTTGGGTCCGTTGGTGCTGTGTAATCTCTGCCTTCAATAATTCATTGGACTCCTCCACGGCCGTCCTTCGCATCTGCTCGCGAACCAACTGCATTTGGGTCGACAAATCGTTGATTGTCATCTGAACAGCTGGTTGGTTATCGAAAAAAGACAACACCATTTGAACCCCTACATCTTTGGTGACCAACCCTGCTTTTTCAAGCTGCACCTCCATGTAGGATGTTTTTTCTCCGGAGAGAATTTTCTCCATGTCTTCCATGAGTGGTTGACGATCCGATACCGAAAAAAACTCTAGTATCGCCTGATCAAACACTTCTTCCTCTTCTTGCAATCCCAATATTTCCAGTCCCGCCTGGTTAGAATACCTCACCTTTCCTTGCACAATCAAGAATAACCCGAAAGGGTTGGTTTCTACCAATAACCTGAACCGCTCTTTCGTTTGAAGCAAGTCTTTAGAGATTCTTTTACTGTTGGTGATATCGAGCAAAGCCAGCGCAAAATGCTTCGTTCCGTCTTTGATTTGCGATAGTTTTCCTTCAACCACCATCGTACGACCAGAGCAATTGACAAATTCGAACTCCACACGTTCCTCCAATTTCAAAAGCAACCTTCTCCAGTTTCTACTACCTAGTTGTTTTTCCCAATTCACTGATTTCAACTCTTGCAAGCTGTGCACCCCCATCACATCAAACATCTGTGCATTACAATCCAGCGTTGATTCGTTGTTTATCAATGCTAATCCTTCGATGGTTCCGTTCGCTAAACCACTGTACAATAGTTGATTATAATTTAACGCAGCCCGAATTTCATCAACTGATCTGGCATCTTTTAGTGTTGCATAAATACACCCATTCACCTCCCCTGAATGCACACTGTATTCAACTTGATTGTCCTTTTGAGTCCAATGAAATGGTTTGAAATCACCAGAATGAATGATTTTCTTACCCAAAGATTCTATCTCGGCCTCACCTTCATTTGTAAATAAATGAACGGCAGGCGGATTTGAATAAATCACCCCTCCTTCTTGGTTGAATACCACCGTTGGATCGGACCATACATCGATCCAAGAAACCATATGTTCATCAACCTTTTTCAATCAATCACTGATTTTTTCGTTGGATTGCACTTTTTGACCATTGAAGCGAATGAGTTGATCTCTTTTGTATTCCAGCACTCGTTCAACCGTTTGCTGGGGTCCATAATACATCCACTTTCCATGTTTTTGTCCAAGGTTCCAACGTTCGACTCGTTCTAAGTTACCTTGGATTGATCGATAAATGTGTTTTCCGGTTGGAATTCCCATTTCATAACTACCCGAAAACAACTCAATGTCATTTTGATAAATATGAAGCCAGTCTCCGTGGCGTTCATTATCCAGGTACACACCTTCTTCTCGGTGGTCATTTACATCCAATATCCAAAACCCTTGTTTCCATCCATTATCATATTCTCCTTTCACGAGTAATTCGCCAGATTCGCTCCATTCTTGAAATAATCCATTCTCTTTTCCCCTGCGATATGACTCGTCTCTGTGTAGATCCCCATCGAGGTAATACCATCTCCAATTACCATGCAATTCACCTTCTAAAAAACTACCCTCTTGAATGAGTTCACCTGATTCGGCAAAATATTCCCAACGACCGGATTTCATCCCATTCTCATACTGGCCGATTACCTTTACTTCTCCAGTAGGATAAAACTCCTTCCAAATTCCAATTCGCTTGCCTTCAAGATTGGTAATTCCCTCGGCTATTTGTGTTCCCCCTTCATATACTGCACCACTAATAATGTTTCCATCTTCATCATATTCTGTAAACACACCTTCTCTTAGATCATCTACATAAACCCCTCTAGTTGCAATGGTGCCATTCGCATGCTCTGTCGTTCGCACATCGACATTCACTTTTTCTTCTTCCTCTTCAATAAGTACACCGTTCTGATAATATTCTACACGATCCAACTGACCCCATTTGTTGTAGAAAACAAAAAGTCCATGCCTGACATCGTCTTTCCATTCTCCTTTTTCAATAACGACGTCAGATTCATTCCAAAAAAACCAAAGCCCGGTTTTTTGTCCTTGATCATTGAGTTCGTTAAATGATTCAACGTTTTCTAGAATTCCAGCTTTATATTCTAGAAATGCTATCGTACGTCCATCACTTCCAAAACGTTTACCCCTCCCCTCTTTTAATCCATTTTTAATTGGTATCGTTTCGATGATTTGGCCTTTTTCGTTGTAAAAATTTGTACGATCGACCTGAACGTCTTCATTGAAACTCAATTCAAGTTTGACCATACCATTCTTATGGTAAGTTCTTTCCCAGCCCGTTTTCTTATCAGCTACATAATCGACGGTTCTCAGTTTTATTCCTGAGCTATCATAAAAACACCAAGTTCCGTCAAGTAAATGGTTTATTCTCCCTCCTTCACTTTTTACTTGACCGTTCGTATGGTACGCCTTCCAAATTCCTTCTGGTTTTCCGTTGACTAAACATCCTTCACTTGCTTTTGATCCATTCGGAAAAGTATACACAGTCCAATCACAATCAACACCGTTTTTCTGAGAAGACCCAGAAATTGTCATCAACAAGCAATACATAAATAATATTCTTTTCTTAGAAAATAAATACATCGTAATAGGCTTGTTAATTCTGTTGAAAAGGTATTTCAATGCCGGGTGATTTTTTCAGTTCTGAACAATTGATAGGATGATTTTGAACAGGGTTTCTGATAAATGAATATTGATTTTCAAGCCTTAAAGATGGTTATTAACCAAGTGTGGATGAAGGGGTGTTCTCATATTTTATGATGAAGTGAGTGGTCAATAATTATTCTTTTCATCGGTATAAGTTGAAGGAGAAATTGAGTCGTGGAAATTTGGATTTTCATTTCCCAAATTCAATTGCGTTATAAGTGTGAAAATGAGAAATGAACTTATTCTGAATTTTCAACCAAGAAATTGTGCTATCCACCGGTTCATTGTGAATTAACTTGCCTCAAAATTTGAATGATGCGAGTATCAATTGGCAACGACCACGCGGGAACGGATTTAAAAAATCACTTGGTTCGGTATTTAAAAAGTCTTGAATATGAAGTGACCAATCAAGGTACGAACGATCATGAAAGTATGGATTACCCGGATCCGGCACATGCAGTTTCTGAAGATGTTGCTTCAGGAAAATGTGATTTTGGAATTCTGATTTGTGGATCTGCGAATGGAGTGGCTATGACGGCTAACAAACACGCGGAAGTACGTGCTGGTTTGGCTTGGAATAAAGAGGTTGCGGCCTTAATAAAGCAACATAACAATGCAAATGTGATTTGTATTCCTGCACGTTTCGTATCAAAAGATGAAGGGCTTGAAATATTAAAGGAGTATATGAATGAGGAGTTTGAAGGTGGTCGACACGAGCGTCGCATCAATAAAATCGCGTGCATGGCAGTGGGATTTGTATTTGCTTGTTTTTCGGGGATAAACGCTCAATTACTAGATGCGTCATCCTATGCGAATTCAATTACACCAGAAGATTTAAGGACACACTTGGAAGTTTTAGCAAGTGATGAATTTGAGGGTCGCGAAACAGGCAAACCAGGCGCTGAAAAAGCTGCTGAATACATAGCTAATCACTTTAAATCCATTGGAATTCAACCTTACTCCGATGATTCTTATTATCAACCAGTCGAGTTGATTCGCTCACAAATCAAAGGCGGTTCTGCTACCGCAGGAACTGTGGATTTGGAGTTTTTAGAAGACTTTATTTTTTATCCCGGATTGAAGGTCGATAAAATGAATGAAATCGAAATGATTGTAATTCATGACATAAATCAATTGGATGGAGCGGATGTAAAAAACAAGATGGTCGTAGTAAAAGCCCATGAAGAGGATGGAGAAACCATGTGGCGCTTGGGTTTAAATGACTTGAGAATGAAAGCGTCAACATCAGGTGCTGCTGGAATCATTTTAGTTGGTAAAGATTTATCAATGATTCGCAGTCGTATGAGACCTTGGTTATCTAGGGAGTCGCTGACATTGAATCGCGAAGATCCAGAGGTGACAGAAGGAACGCGGATTCCAACATTTCTTATTCAAGCTTCATCTGTGGAAGAATGGTGGGTGAATACACCAATGAAATCTTGGAAAAAATGGGAGAAGAGTTTGCAGAAAGGACGAGTGTATGACCCGATTGAATTGCAAGGTATACGTTGGAATTTTACGTTGGATGGGACTTCTGATTTAGTAATAGCAAACAACGTGTTAGGATACATACCTGGAAGTGATCCCATTTTGAAAGAGGAGTTACTCGTGGTTACGGCACATTATGATCACGTTGGAATCATCGATGGAGAGATTCACAATGGAGCGGACGATGATGGTTCAGGTACAGTGACGGTGTTGGAGTTGTCAGAGGCGTTTATGAAAGCTGTGGGTGAAGGCAATGGTCCACGTCGCAGCGTGTTATTGATGACCGTTGTTGGTGAGGAAAAAGGATTACTTGGGAGTGAATGGTATGCGGATCATCCTGTTTGGCCGCTTGAACAGACCATCGCGAATTTGAATATTGATATGATTGGTCGAGTGGATGAGGCGCATGCTGAGAATGATCGTTATGTGTACTTGATTGGCTCAGATAAATTATCATCAGAATTGCATGAAATCAGTGAGGCGGCTAACAACAACCATACAGGCTTAGCGCTCGACTATACATTCAATGCTCCTGATGACCCCAATCGTTTCTATTACCGCTCAGATCACTACAATTTTGCCAAGAACAACATTCCAGTGATTTTTTATTTCAGCGGAGTGCACGAGGATTATCATCAACCAGGAGACGATCCTGAAAAAATTCATTATCCAAAAACAGCTGAAATTGGAAAACTCGTTTTTCACACTGCCTGGCAATTATTGAACCAAGACGAAAGAATCGTGGTCGATCGAATTAACGACTTTCCGGAAAAGTAGTTGAACGCAGGAGACTTGCAAATACAGCTTGTTCTGCTTGATGGTGATGTCCGGTTGCTGGTCCATTAAAACCACTATGGACATAGACTGTGCCGTCGTGGTGTATGAAAAGGGTTGTAGGAAAACTGATGACCTTTTCTAGGAAAGGAAAGGCGTCGGCGGCGTGTTGCTTATCAGCCTTGCCCCCCCAAATCACAGGCCACTTAATGTTCATTTCAGCCTTGTAATGTTCAATGCGCAAAAGGGCTTTATTCGGCTCAGCGGGCCGCTCGAAAGCAACAGATAATACATCATGCTCCTCTTGGTTAATTGAGGATTGAAGCAATCGTATTTCATCCATGCAGTTAGGGCACCATGTTCCTAAAATATCCACGACAAAAACACGGTTGGAGTCGGGTTGTAAAGAATGGGTTTTGGTTACCCCCTGTTCGTCAAGGTATCGAACATAAAGCGAGTCTATTGGTGCCTTGATTTTTTCGGGAGAAACAGTGGCTTCCCAGGGTCGAGCTGGCTTGCCGATCCAAGGTGTTTGATAATGATTTCCACTCAGAAAAACACCATTGGTCCAAGTGCTATCTACAAAATCGGCTTCAACTAGAAATAAATGTGCCCCATCAAAAGTCTGTAACTTTAGTTTGCCTCCCCGGTAGTCCCCGCTTAAAAACCGATAGTCCCCTGTCGGTGTTCGAATCGTACCTTGTACCCGTTCCTCGTTGGTCCACAGATCCATTTGTGCTGTAGCAGACTCCGAAGGGTTTGACCCGAACCAAACACCCCAGGTTCCTTGTATGGATTGTGAAGGCTGAGGTTGTTCAGAATCCTTGGTTACAGTAAAAGGAACGCGATAATACTGGTCATCGGCTGTTTTGCGTAACGAATCAACCCAAAATCCAGTAAGCCGAGGCCCTTTTGTTTCAACATTGAAGGAGCCATTGAACACAGGAACCTTCCATTCGTCATCGTTGATTTTGGCGATTTTCAACACCTCCTCACCGTTTTCGATTTCCCAATAATCCGGGAATTGGGTCACGAAGAAATCGGCAGTCGTACTGTCGTTGAGTTCAAAAGAGAGAAGCCCCCTATCTTCTATAGATGGCGCGGTTTGACATGCCATGAGCAAGAAGCTGAGGTACAAGGTGTTTTTCATGGGTCGTTTAACCCAAATCGAATTTGATGCCTTGCGCAAGCGGAAGCGATGTCCCATAATTGACAGTGTTTGTTTGACGGCGCATGTAGGCTTTCCATGCATCTGATCCGCTTTCACGCCCACCACCTGTCTCTTTTTCTCCACCAAACGCACCCCCTATCTCTGCTCCCGATGTGCCGATATTGACATTGGCGATTCCACAGTCGGATCCTGAGGCAGATAAAAACCGTTCGGCTTCGCGCATGTTGTTGGTCATGATTGCTGAGGACAAACCTTGTGCTACACCATTTTGCATTGCGATAGCCTCTTCTAGGGTGTCATAAGGCATGATAAAAAGCAATGGGGCAAATGTTTCGTGTTGTACGATTGCCATGTCATTGGTCGCTTCCGCGATGGAGGGCGAAACGTAACACCCACTTTCGTATCCTGGACCAGTTAGCTTCGTTCCTTCAACAACAAAGGTTCCACCCTCATCTTTTACGGCTTGTAAAGCGTTGAGGTACATGTCGACGGCAGCTTCATCGGTGAGCGGGCCAATGTGATTGCTTTCATCCAAAGGACTGCCGATACGAAGTTGCCCATAAGCTTTGGCCAAAACGTCTTTTACTTGGCCATAAATGGATCGATGGATGATCAAGCGACGGGTCGAAGTACAGCGTTGCCCACACGTGCCAACCGCGCCAAACACCGCTGCAGGAACCACCATTTCCAAGTCAGCGTCGGGGGTAATGATGATTGCGTTGTTACCCCCAAGCTCAAGTAACGCTCGACCGAGTCGAGCCCCAACGGTTTGTCCTACCGCCTTTCCCATTCGGGTACTACCTGTTGCGCTGACCAATGGGATTCGGCCGTCTGAGCTGATCATTTCTCCAATGTCAGCGTATCCGTTCACCACGCAAGAAAGTTCAGCTGGCACACCATTGGCTGTGGCTACCTCATTCCAAATGTGCTGGCAAGCAATGGAGCACAAAGCACTCTTTTCAGAAGGCTTCCAAAGACAGGAATCCCCGCAAATCCATGCGAGTGCCGTATTCCACGCCCAAACCGCGACGGGGAAATTGAATGCAGAAATGATTCCCACAACACCCAGTGGGTGATACTGTTCAAACATGCGGTGTTCAGGGCGCTCTGAGTGAGTGGTCATTCCATAGAGCTGTCGGCTAAGTCCTACCGCAAAATCACAGATGTCGATCATTTCTTGGACCTCACCCAACCCTTCTTGCAGGGATTTACCCATCTCATAACTGACCAGGGCTCCAAGCGCATCCTTTTTTTGTCTGAGGGCGTCACCAAATTGCCGGACAACTTCTCCTCGCTTGGGAGCCGGTGTGTTGCGCCACGATACAAAAGCATTTTGTGCTGCAGCCACCGCGCGCTCATAATCTTCTTTGGTGGCGCTTGTCAATGATGCAATCTTTTGACCATCAACAGGAGAAATGGAATTGATGACTGGTCCGGAACCGAAAGATTCTGTTCCGATCATTACCCCGGGATTGTGGCTTTCAATTTTTAGTGTCTTGAGTATGCTTTGGATGTCCATGGCGTTTAGGTTTTGCGCTGCGCAAATGTAAGAAGCGAAGAACGAACGAATTTACCCATAAAACACTGGTTATCAATAATTTAGAAAAACCGCATATCTCGTATGGGGCTAGCCAATGGTATTCTAGGGGCGTTGTATTGCCATCTTGGGTTGTAAAACGCTTGTTTTACGGATGTTCCACGTGGAACATTGTGCTATCGTCCTAAATGGACAAGAAGGACCGCAAGGTCAGAGGCGCTCACTCCAGAAATACGAGAAGCTTCAGCTAACGACTTTGGTTGTGATTCCGCCAGCTTTTCTCTGGCTTCGCTGCTCAGTGATTCTAGTTTCTCAAATCGAAAGTTTTCGGGAATTTGAACGTAGTCGAGACGTTGCAACTTATCTGCTATCGCCTGTTCTTTTTCAATGTATCCCGAGTATTTGATTTCGACCTCGAGGCATTCCAAATCCCCGTCTTCTAATTCAAGGTCCCTTGCTAATACTTGTATGCTTGACACGTGTTGGATTAGGTCGTTTAATCCAAGTTGTGGCCGAGAGACGAGGGAGATGGCTTTTTGTTTTTGTTTCATCGGGGCGCTGTCTCGGTTGCTTAAGACGGCACTCATTTCACTCGGGTCAACGCTGATTTTGTCGAGGCCCTTTTTCATTTTTCGGATCCTGCCAAGTTTTGATTCCAAGGACGTCATTCGTTCATCCGAAGCCAGTCCAATGGAATGTGACAACGGTGTTAGGCGCTGGTCGGCGTTGTCTTGTCTCAGGAGAATTCGGTACTCTGCCCTTGATGTAAACATCCGATAGGGCTCTTTCGTTCCTTTGGTGACGAGGTCATCAATCAATACACCGATGTAGGCCTGATTCCGCTTTAAAACCATTGGTTCTTTGTTCCACGTGGAACGAGCTGCGTTGATACCGGCCATAATTCCTTGTGCCGCTGCCTCTTCATAACCGGTGGTTCCATTGATTTGACCGGCAAAAAACAACCCCTGTATTAAACGGGTTTCCAAACTGTGGTGAAGTTGGGTTGGGTGAAAAAAATCATATTCAACGGCATAACCAGGCCTAAAGAACTTAACGTGTTCAAACCCTTTTACAGCACGCAGCGCGCGGATTTGTACGTCTTCGGGCAAGCTCGTACTGAATCCATTTACATACACCTCAATGGTGTTCCACCCCTCGGGCTCAACAAATAATTGATGAGAATCTTTGGTATGAAATCGGTCGATTTTGTCTTCAATACTCGGGCAGTAGCGCGGACCAAGCCCTTGAATACGACCATTGAACATGGGAGATCGATCGAATCCTTCTCGCAACAAGTCGTGAACGGTTTGGCTGGTATAAGCGATGTGACAGCTCTTCTGCGTTGTTAAGACAGGGGTTTGCGTAAACGAAAATCGTTGTGGTTTTTCATCACCCAACTGTTCTTCAAGAACACTGTAATCAATGCTTCGACCATCTACCCTAGGGGGCGTGCCTGTTTTCATGCGATCGGCAGAAAATCCGTGATCAACCAATTGTTCTGTTATACCGCGAATGGCCTTTTCTCCAGCTCTACCACCTCCAAACTGCTTTTCTCCAATATGCATGAGGCCGTTTAAGAAGGTTCCGGCAGTTACGACAACCGCCTTTGCTTTTATAGTCATCCCCAACTGGGTGACCACACCGCAGCACCGATCGTTTTCTATTATGAGAGAAGTAACCGCGTCCTGCCAGAAGTCAAGATTTTCGGTTTCTTCCAAAAGAAGCCGCCATTTTTCAGCGAAACGCATGCGATCGTTTTGCGTTCTAGGAGACCACATAGCAGGGCCTTTGGATCGGTTAAGCATCCGAAATTGAATTGCACTGTGGTCGCTTACTATACCAGAATACCCTCCAAGGGCGTCGATTTCACGAACGATTTGCCCTTTAGCAATTCCCCCCATGGCGGGATTACAGGACATCTGTCCTATGACCCCCATGTTCATGGTGATTAACAGCGTGCTTGCGCCCAAGTTGGCCGCCGCTGCCGCTGCTTCGTTTCCCGCATGACCGGCACCAACGACAATTACGTCATAGACCTCATTCATCTGCAGTGATTTTGGTAATAACGCTGAACCCAATAATCCTCTCTTTCTCTCATGATGCTTGCCTCATTTTCTGTTTTGTCTTTATAACCGACCAAATGCAAGTGTCCATGGATAATCACGCGAAGCAACTCATTGAAAAACAACTGCTTATGTAGTTTAGCGTTTTCTTTGATTCGGTCGATAGAGAGGAATAGGTCTGCATGAAGCGAGTCGTTTTCGGCGTAGTCAAAAGTGATGATGTCGGTATAGTAATCATGGTCCAGGTGCGCGCGATTGATTTCCAGTAGATATTCATCCGAGCAAAAAATGACCGCGACTTCGTGAATGTTGCGCTTATGATGTACCGCGAAATCCGACAACCAGGATCGAATGTTTTTGCGTTCAGGGCACCGAAAGGGGTGATCGGCATTGTGAAAGTGGAATGCCAAGATCAATGGAAATTATGCAGGCTGGAACACGCCCTTGAACGTGAGCTCAACAACACGGCCCAGGTCGCTGAATTCGCATTCATCCGCAAGCTGTCTCATCAAGAAGACGCCTCGTCCATTTGGCTTCTCTAGGTTTTCAGGAGAGGTGGGGTCGGGAACGTTTTCAAAATCAAATCCAGCGCCATAGTCTGCAATTTTGAAATAGAGATCCTGCGTTCGGATTTCATACTCTACTGTCACCAGTTTTTGATCATCGAGTTTGTTGCCGTGCACAATGGCGTTGTTCACGGCTTCGGTCATGGCAATGAGTACATCGCCATAACAATCTTCTTGGAATCCCTCACCATCGCGTATTTCGTCGATTAATCGTTCGATGATGCCAATGTTTTCGGGCTTTGAAGCGAATTCCAATTTTTGCATGGTTTCAATCATGATCACTAGCGTTGAGGTTCCGGTTGAAAATCCGGTTTACTAAGGCCCAAATTATTGAAATAATCGTTGACTCGGTCACGATAATATGGATCCAATTCAAGGGGGATTGTTCGTAACCATTCAGCCTCCTGATCTTTCAATTGCAAATATTCGAGCAACGGTGGGGGTTCGACCGCAAGGTTTTGGTCTCCCTTTTTGGCTTTTCTTTGGTCGTCCTCACCCCTCATGAGCTCAGCGTTTTCAGCTTCTAATAACCGGGTCATGAGTTCTTGTTGACGCAAAAGGGTTTCGGGCGTAACATTTTTGTTGACCAAATCGCGCTCCAGTTGCTCCATTTCCTTGGCGATTTCATTCATTTCACTCCCATTGCCGGAGCCATCGGCATTCATTTCTTGCGCTTTTTGTTCTGCCATTTGTCTGAGCGCGGCCTGTTTGGCAGCAATCTGAGCAAGCTCTTTGCTAAGTTGCTTTTTCTCTTTCCCACTGTTCCCCGCGTTTGCCCCTTCTCCCATCATTTCTTTCATCTTTTGCAACCGGTCACCTAGCGCTTGTTGCATTTTTTTCAAATCACCAGCACTCGGTGAAGGCTTGGGCTTGCCGTTTCCACCGGGATTTTCACAATTTCCACTACCCGGCTGTTGGTTTGCCATGCTCTGCTGCATCTGCTGGAGCGCGTCATCCAGCATCAGCGCGAGGTTATTGAAGCTGGTCATCACGTATTGCTGGTTGCTCGTAATCATGGAGGTTTCGCGGTCTCCAAAACCACCTAATGCTTGTTCCATGTGATGGTTGATGAGGCCGATTTCACGATTGACAGCGGGTGCAATCTGTGGGATCCGAAGGCTCAATTCAAATAAAGAGTCCTCAACCATTTTCGCGTCGTCTTTGAGTCGGCGCTGAGTTTGACCATGCAAAACATAAGCCGGGTCGTTGGATGATGTTTTTTTCAAGTCGGCCATTAGTGACTCCTCGTCGAAGGACAGCTGAATGATGTTTTCGAGCAATGCCCGCAGCGCATCCATGTCCATCTCCATCGACTCTTCGCTGGATTGTTGCATCATATTTTCCATTTGCTCCGCCATTTGTTGCATTTCTTCAGAAGCGGATTTTTGGCTGTCGGATGCTTTTTTATTTTTTTCCTGCTTCAGTTGATCGGAGCTGTCGTTCAACTTCTCTAGAATGGATTCTCGCTCTTCCTCTCTATCCATCGTTGGGTTAGGGTTTTGAAGCTCTTCATTTGCTTGATCGAGCTCATCGAGCTCATCTTGTATTCGCTGAAATTCGTTGTTGAGGGAGTCTTGTTCAGCCATCAACTGCTCCTGATTGCCCTCGTTGTTTTTCGTTTTTTCGGAGAGCTCGGCCTGCTTTTCAGCCAGCTCTTTTAAGGCTTCAATGGCCTCTTCCATTTTCACCTCATATTCGAGTTGTTTGAACTGTTCCAGCGCCCGATCAAGCTCTTTTTCCAATGACTCTTGGTCGACCTGCATGTTTTGAAGCTGCTCTTGAATTTGGTCGATCGACTCTTGATCAAGCTGCCCCATGAGGCGCTGCATTTCCTCATACATTTCTTTAAGCTCCTCGCTCATTACTTGTTCCATGAGCTCTTGAAGTTGCTCTTGCTTTTCCATGAGGCGCTCATCTTCTGGGCTGAATTCATTGGAGCGGTCATCCTTTGTTTGGTTGATGTTTTGCAAGTCTTCCAGCTCTTTTTCGAGTTCCTGTTGTTTTTCAACCAGCTCCTCCAGGGCACGTTGATCTTTCCAATCTAACTCACTGTCTTCGGCAAGTTGTCGCTTCAGGGCTTCAGTGTTTTCAATCAATGATTCGACATCTTCTTGAATGGAGGCCATGCGGTCCTCTATTTCATCATTGGTTTCATCCCTTTGCTCCTTGATTTCGTCCTCAGTTGGAGCAGAGAAAATTTTTGGTGTTGACCGCGCCATTTTAGCCCCGTGCAGGCCATCATTGTCGTAAACCTCGAACCAATACTCAATTACATCACCAGGCATTACCACCATTTCAGCCATGTTCCAGTCATAGAAAAAGCGGCCAATGCGGTCTTTGGGTGATGGAATATTCACGCGAATGGGCTGGTTGGATTCACGAGACCCCTCTTTTTGAGAGGAGACCTCCTCTTCCCCACCAAGCTCAAGCCATTGATAAACGAATGAAATGCGACTAATGCCATAATCGTCACTTACCTCTCCGTTGAAAAATCGCCGTTTGACGGATGAAGAATCAATTTTTTCAGAAGTGCTGATTCGGGGATATTGATCAGGAATCACCGTGAGTTGATAGCGCATGGAATCCATTGCCCCGACGTCTGCGTTGCTTGGGACAATCCAGTAATAACCGCCTTCGTCTACTTTAGTCGAAGCAGAAAAGGTTTGCGCAACCCCGAGTTCTACAGGAAGCGGTTTCCCGCAAACATTCAAGCGCAATGAATCGGTATTGGCGCTTTTAATTCGCCACTCCACTTGAGCGCCTTCGGGCACACGCAGGTCTCCCATGTCTGATTGTACCAACCGCTCCAATCCAGTATATCGCGGGGGATTGGCGATGATTTCGATGCCAATCAAGGTGGGCACAGGCAGCACTTGAACTTCGAATACTTCAGAAGAAACGCCAGCCCCAAAAATTTGGAATGGAGTGTTCTCACGCACCAATGGAAAAGTGTATTCAAAGTTTCCTTGTGGCGTTCGCCCCATCCGATAGCGATTTTCACCAACGTGAATCATAGCGACGTCTGGTCGGGTATCTCCGATTGTTTTGACCTCTATGGTGAGGGGTTGATCAGCAGGAACCCGAAGGGTCTCATTCAGGAGCTCAAACACAAAGGGCGGCGGCGGAACAAAATCTTGTTCGTAGGCAATGATTCGGCTGGTAGGCTCTTTGACCAATTCAGGTTTCCAACCCATGATCGCTAGCGCAACGGCAATAACCGGGATGGCATACTTGAGTAGTCTGCGGCTACGGTTCCAGTCAATTGCTCGTGTAAAGGAGATGGGCTTTAATGCACGGGTTCGCTCGTCAATCGAAGCCTGTAATAATGTGGTGTCCTGATCGATTAACGTTCCGCCGAGTTGTTGCTGAAGTTGAAGAACATTGAGCAATCGGTCGCTGATTTCAGGGAAATGTGTGCCGATGATCTTGCTGGCATTTTCGTGAGAGAGACCGGGACCAATTCTTACCCATTGTGCGAGAGGTATAAAAATCCACCTCGCAATGACCAACCCACCACCTGCGATGAAGAACCAAAAAATGGTCTTTCGGCCAATGGTACCAAAGTGACCAAAGTGTTCTAAGATGGCGAAAAAAAAGAGTGATGCAATCAGGGTTGCCGCTGAAATCAAAAGGCCGTTTACTACCTTGTTCAGGTAATAAGCGCGGATAAAACCGTCCAGCTTTTTAATCAATCCTCCCGGAGCATTCATGGTATAACGAAGTTACGGTTCAAAGCCTATTCGTGTTACATCGAAGGGTTTCCTTTGGAATGTGCGTATTTTTGGCTCCCCCAAATTGTAATTCACGACTCTGATGATGGCATTTTCGAAACGTTTTCTCTGGGCAATTGGTGCTCTGTTAATCAGTAGTGTCAGCGGCTCACAGATCTTAATTAACGAGTTTGACCCATCTGGTCCAGGGATTGACACCGAAGAGTTTGTTGAGTTATTTGGCTCCCCGAACCAGAATTTATCGGGCTTTTCTTTGGTGATTTTTAACGGCTCGAACGCGCAGTCCAATCTGACCATCGACCTCTCGGGATACACCCTAAATGATGAAGGTTTCTTTCTGATTGGCGGGCCGGGGTTGCCAAACGCGGACGTCGTCATTGAATCAACGAATTGGTTGCAAGTGGGCCAAGAGGGAATAGCACTGTACGACGCGCAAGGCTCGAACTTCCCAAACGGTACGCCAGTCACCTCAGAAGACCTTTTGGACGCGGTTGTTTACGGTAATAACCAACCTCCATTGGCCTCCTTGTTGGATGTGCTGACTCCCGGTAGTGTGCAACTAAATGAAAGCGCCGAAGGATTAGCTGATTATCAAAGCTTTGCTCGGCTTCCGGATGGTGGAACTCCATTGTCGCCCCTTGAATTTACCCTTCAATCACCAACACCAGGGTACAGCAACGTCTTGCTTTGTGATGGGGGATCGATCGCACTGCAAAACGCATCAAACGCGTTTGTTTGTACGGATCAAGGGGAGTTGGTTTTGGTGCAACTCAACCACACCAACGATGTGCCATCTGCTTTGTTTACGTCTGTAATTACCTCTGCTTCGACCGGTTTAATTGTTGCAACGTTCGAAGGAACGGCGATGAATTTATCAGGCCTAGGCGATGGATTGCTGGAGGTTTTCGGTGTATCACATGATTTGCCTTTATTTGAACCGTCATTAGAACCAGGGCAGCCTGTGACGGGAATCACAGGGGAGGGGTGCCATGCTTTTGCTTACAATTCCATTGAAATTCAAGGTGAAACATGCGATCCTCCAGCGTGTGATGGAGGGGTGGTTACGGATGCCTCTGGCACCCCGACAGCGTTGGGGTGTGTTGGAATGGAAAATGCAACCGTGACCTTTGGTTATACATCCGAAGCGGTTGAAGCAGAATACGTTTTTGTTATCACCGATGAATCTCAGCAGATCATAGATACCGTCGGGTTTCCCCAATATGATTTTACAAACCTAGGCGTTGGGATGTATCAGGTGTGGGGGACAAGCGGGTTGGGAGGATTTGAGTCAACGTCATTGGCGCCGGGCGCTTCTTTGGCCGGAATCACAGGAATTGAATGCGATAGCCTTAGCACAACATTTTTGGAGGTGGAGATATTGGATTGCGAAAGCGCTTCGTTTTGCGAAGAAATCTTCATTTCGGAGTATGTAGAGGGGAATAGCAACAACAAGGCAATTGAATTGTACAACCCTTCCCCTGTTGCGATTGACTTAACAGGGTATCACATGGAAACCTGGAACAACGGGTCCTCCGAACCAACGAATACGCAAGAGCTATCCGGTGTCATCGAGCCAAATGATGTCTTTGTCATCATGAACGCCTTGGCCGCACCAGAGCTATTTCAAGCGGGTGATCTCGTAAGCCAGGTGACTTGGTTCAATGGAAACGATGTCATCGTCTTGTATCACGATGGAGTCATCATTGACCAAATGGGCGAATTTGGACCCGATCCTGGTGCGCCATGGACGGTTGATGGAGGGGCTGGTGAAATGGCAGAATACACCTTGGTCCGGAAGGCGAATGTTTCGCAAGGCTCAACCGATTGGTCGGTTGGTCAATACCAGTGGGACGCTTACCCACAAGACACCTTCGATTTCATTGGCTATCACACCGCCACATGTACTGGAACCCCTGACATGGAGTTGGGTTTTGCGGCTACAGACCTTTACATTTATGAGGGTGGGGGCACAGAAGTCGTTATGCAGGTTGCGTACCCACTGCAGAATGTTACGGTTCAGGTCGATGTAGTGGGGGGTTCGGCAACAGCGGGTATGGATTTCCCCGGGGTTTTTCCGCTGCCAAACTTCACCTTTCCGATTGGGTTGCTGAACAATCAAACCTTTACGTTTGCAGCCATTGACGATGAGGAGCCAGAGGGAGAAGAGACTGTAGAGCTTGCTATGGAAATCATGTCGGGAGAAGCTGTTTTGTTGATTGATACCATCACCATTCATATCCAACCATCAGATCTCACTTATCCCGTATATGATATTGCGACGGTGCGAACGGTAGATTTTGTCTCAGGTGTTTCGGACAGTTTGGGGGTATCATGCGAATTGCGAGGAATCGTTCACGGCTGGAACGATTATCCTTCGGGATTGCAGTTTACATTGATTGATTCAACAGATGGAATCAACGTGTTTAGTCCTCTTACGGACTTTGGTTATGAAGAAGTCGTCCCCGGCGACAGCCTGAGGGTTCGAGGTTCGATAGGTCAATTTGCGGGCCTTACCCAACTCATTGCAGATACAGTTATTTACGAAGGTTCAGGCTTTTTGACTGAGCAGCCAACGTTGGTTCAAGAACTGAACGAAGAAACGGAATCGCACATCATAAAATTGAAGTGCGTTGAATTGGTTGATCCAGCACAATGGACAAACAGCGCCCCAAGCTTCGAGGTGGATATCACTACGGGAAGCACGATTTATACCATGCGAATCGATGCAAATACAGACTTGTTTTTGTCCGAACCGCCGATAGGGGTATTTGGAGTAACAGGCATTGGGGATCAGCGGGATTTTGATGAACCTTTTTTTAGTGGTTACCGCATTTCACCCCGCTATCAATCAGACATTTCTACTCCGGTAGCCGCGATGTTTACTGTGACCACACCATGGAATTTTTACGATGGAGCCCTAGAAATTGATAACCTAAGCGAAGGGGCTGGAGGATTTTACTGGACGTTTGGTGATGGCGGCACAAGCGATGAGGAAAACCCGGAATACACCTATACAGATCCAGGCACATACGATGTGATTCTGACGGCATTCAGTGAAGACGGGAATTGCTCCGATCAGACGATGGTGCAGGTAGATGTCCTTTTGATTTCAGTGGATGAACTATCCATAGATGCCAAGGTTTGGCCGAATCCGGCGAGGGATTTTGTCTTTTTTGAATCTGCTACTCCGATCAGTTTCGTTGAGGTGTACAACACCAATGGAATGCTGATCGAGGCTACGAGCCCGGGTCAAAATCAGTTTCAATTGGACGCTAGGAATTGGCACGCAGGTGTTTACGTGATACACATCACTACAACCCAAGGATCGAAAGCGGTTAAGTTGATTCGCTCATTTGGCGAATGATCTCAACAAATCGCGCCAAATAGCCCGAGGAGAACCAAAAGATCAGCAACTGTAATGACGGCATCATTTGTGAGGTCGCCAGGACAAAGGTTGTTATCGCTGCAAACGCACAGTTCGAGCCCATCGACTACGCCATCACCATCCGAGTCGGATGACTCAGGATCTGAACCATAGACGGTAATTTCTAAACTGTCGCTTAATCCATCGCCGTCAGAATCGCTGCAAGCATCTCCAACCCCATCCACGTTGAAGTCGTTTTGATCGGGGTTTGCTGCGTAAAGACAATTGTCTTCGTAGTCATTCACCCCATCGCCATCGGTGTCAGGCGCCATACCAATGAAGTCGCCTAAGCCGAGATCGCCGACCACAATAAAATGGTCGGACGCGTCCAACGCATCGCTCGCCTCGAGACCGAACGCCGCAAGCCGGTCCGCACTCATTTCTTCTGTTCGCAGCGTGAACCCACCCTTTAATTCTGCTGAAGCGTCAGAGGTGATGAGGTAATCCAACTTGCCAGGCATCCATTCAGAATTCATGGATGAACTCATCCAGGTGAAGTCAAATGGATCGTCGGTCTGGAGCAAGTTCCATTCCGTGAAAGTTGTTCCATCCCAATCAGGATTGAAGTCGGGGCCATGCGCAGATTCGTTGCTGATATCGCCAGTCACCAAGGTGTAAATGGGATTGTCGAGCCCAACCATGTTTAAATCACCCCCGTAGATGATTGGAGTGTTGGGAGCGAGCTCCAATGCACCTTCACCATCAATTGCATTCCGGACAAAAGCCATGTATTCATCGGCTTCCGCCTGGCGTTGGGCTTCATTTGAAGCCCCTCCGCAGCACTTCAGGTGGCTACTCGTAAACAACAGGGGCACCCCCCATTCTTCATTGCCTTCGACCAGGGTGGGGAATTGTCGGTTGACGTAGGGATAAGAAGAAAGGATTTCACCCTTTGATGCCACCATCAAATCCCAATCATCTTTAACCACGTTCCATGCACCACCATTCTCGACCGGAATCCACTCATTGAGCAGGTTAGCAACCGCATTGGCAGAAACATCAGAAACTTCGGAGAAGCCGATGATATCAGGACTTACAGCTTGCAGAATTCGTTCCATAGCTGCCTGAGCATTGGGCTGATCCATTCGCCCATTCATGTTCCAAAACGCGACCCGATTCAAAGTGCCTGAGGGACGATCCAACGACATGGGAATCCATGGGGCAATGTTTTCATTCAATGTATGGGACACCCCTCCTTCAGGAAATCCGGATTGTGAATCACTATCATACCAGGCTATGCGCACATTGGGACCGACAACTTGGGTCAAGCCCCTGTCGAACGCAATTTCGAACTCTTTTGAGCTGTAGGTAGGTGAGACCCGCATCCCAACCTCATTGAAGGTTTCTATTCCCGAGCCGTTGGTGTATCGTATGGCTTGGCGATCGGCTAAGTTGATCAGCAAATCGACCCCCAACCCTTGATTCGCGTAATCCACCCCTGTAGACACATCATCATCTAAATCGAGCAGAATGTGCAAGTCATTTGGAAGGATGTTTTCGTCAAGCGCAACCTCATTGAGAAGCTCGACATGCAAATAGAGCCAGTCCACATTGCTCGCGATGCTCACGGAGGTAAAGGGTCCGCCTTCGGTGTCCGTAACGTGAGGTTGATTGGTCCAATCATTGAATTGATTATCCAATTGAATTTGTGCTTTTAATGCACCGCCGCTTGCGCAGAAAAGGAGGGCAATCGCAAGAGAATAAAACGATTTCATTTGTTTGTTTGTGCAGGTGTGGGATAACGAAGTTACGGGTAGATTTGCCAGAATGAATCGACGGCAAAGCACCTGGATGCTGCATTTTATTGTCTTGATTTTCGGTTTCACGGGAATTTTGGGCAAGTTGATTACGCTGGATGCAGAACGCTTGGTGTTTTGGCGCGTGTTTTTAGGGGGTGGTCTGGTTTGGCTTTGGTTATTAACGAAGCGTAAAATCCAACGCTTTTCACCGTCTGTTTTGATCAAAGTTGCGGCAGTGGGGTGTGTTGCTGCAGCGCATTGGATAGCGTTTTTCGCGAGCATTAAGGTGAGCAATGTGTCGGTCGCTTTAGCCACCCTTGCGACAACTCCTGTATTTGTCAGTGTTCTGGAGCCTGTTATCCACCGGCGTCGTTTGGATGTGCGGGAGGTTTTGCTTGGATTGGTGATTATTGTAGGGTTGTTGGTGTTGTTGTGGGATTCATCAACAGGGACCGAAACCCTAGACTCAAGCAGCTATTATAAGGGCATTGGGCTAGCGTTGATATCTGCTGGTTTAGCGGCCATTTTTGCGACGGTGAATTCAGTGTTTATTCGCTCCCACGATAGCGGCAACTTAACTCGGGTGGAGTTGCTGAGCGCAGCGTTAGCCCTCGCGGTGTTGTTTTTTATTCAAGGAAAAGGATTTGACCTGAATCATTGGGTGGTGCCCCATCAAGACTGGATATGGTTGGGTCTGCTTGCATCAATTGCAACGTCGTTTGCTTTCTTGATGAGCATTGAGGTGATGAAAAACCTCAGTCCATTTACCACGTCTTTAGCCATTAACATGGAACCCATTTATGCCATTGTTCTTGCGGCCCTGATATTCGGTGAAGAGGAGCGAATGAGCGGAGGGTTCTACTTAGGCGCCGCCATCATCGTCGGGGCAGTATTTATTGACGGAATCATTAAAAACCCCAAGCCCACGAGCTAGACAAACAGGTCGGATGCTATGCCATCGGCCAATAGCCAGTGCTCTTCTGGGATACGGAACCGCCCAAGCTCTTGAGTCACTAGCTGGCCCCGGCTGATGATTTGGCCCCACTCTTTCTTTGTTTCAACGTCAGGACGCATTTGAAACGCTGCAGAAAGCTGTGCAAGCGAAATCCCTCGCTTTGTTCTGAGGCCCGTCATGATGGTTTCGTTGTATCGATCAGCACGCGTGAGGTTTTCGATTTCCCGGGGCAATTCGTTTATCTCAGTTGCTGAAAGCACCGACTGGATGTACTGCCTGTTATTGGAAACGTTCGCAAAGCGCGTCTTTTCTAGGAAGCCGTGTGCCCCAGGACCAATACCCAAATACGGCAGTCCCGACCAATAATGTTGATTGTGTATTGCGTATCCACCGGGCTTCGCCCAGTTTGAAACCTCATAATGATTGAATCCAGCGGTTTGGAGCCCTTCACACAGTACGGTGTACTCCCGCTGCACCACGTCTTCATCAGGCGCTAGTTCTAGATTTTTTTTAACCCGGCTTCCATACACTGTTTGTTGCTCAACGGTTAAGATGTATGCGGATACATGGTCTACAGGAAGAGACAACAACCGAGATACTTCGGACTCAAATGGATTGCTTCGATCAGGAATTCCGTAGATCAAATCCACAGAAAGATGCTGAAAGCCGGCTTTTTCCGCGAGCAGGACAGCTTGTTCAGCCTCTCTTGCAGAATGTTTTCGGTTCATCCAGTCCAGCCGACTTTGATCAAACGATTGAATCCCAATTGATAGACGACTGATGCCCAGATCTTGCCATTGCTTTAATTTTTCTGTGGTGATGTCTTCGGGATTGGCCTCGAGCGTGATTTCCTTGCAGTTTCTGAGATAGGGCTGGAATCGATCCACTATTTTTTTGATACCGAGTGAAGGAAAGACAGAGGGTGTACCCCCTCCGAAATAAATACTGCTCACATCCAAATCCCCGGTAGAATCATCATTTAAATGAAGGTCGATTTCTCTCAAAAGAGCATCTTCCATAGCATTCATCGTGCTGTGGTTTGTAGAGAAATGAAAGTCACAATAATGACAAGCAGTTCTGCAAAATGGAATGTGAATGTAAATCCCGGTCACCCATCAAAGTTCGCTCGAAATTCCTCCTAACTTGCCATTATGAATTGGGAAGTTCGATGGCCCGATGGCCGCGTAGAGCAGATTACACCAGAAAGCGGTGATCCATGGGATTGGAAGCCTGTTGGACGAAATGTTTATGACGTTCGGATGGGCGCAAGGAATGTTCGAGTAGAAAAGCTGGATGGCCCTGATTCAAAAGGTTTTGTTCGAATTCGAATCAATGGGGTGGAGCAAAGCCTCCAAGTTTTGGATGGTCAGCAGATTTTGCTAGAATCACTCGGCATGAATGATTCAACTGAAGCAGTAGAAAATCATGTGGAAGCACCCATGCCGGGTAAAGTGCTCGAAGTGAAGGTTTCTGCCGGAGATGAGGTGGCTGCGGGGGATCCGCTTGTCGTTTTGGAGGCGATGAAAATGGAAAATGTATTGCGAGCTCCTCGTGATGGATTCATCGATAAAGTCAATCTAACCGTAGGTGAAGCGGTAGACAAAGGTGCGATTCTTGTGACATATGAAATGAAATGAAAAACCGTTTGAATACCATGATTTTTCGAACCATTATGGCAACAATCCTTTCATTGATTGTTGGCTCGCTACAGCCTATGTTGTCGCAATCATGTGATAACCCCATTCCGGTTTGCGGTGAAATACCTGAGCCACTTTTATTGGGATTTGAGCAATCTCTTGAGTTTGCCTGCCTGAATTCACCATTTGTTTCGGTGCTTGAGTTTACGACGAACGCGAATGTGGTAAATACGGGTACCGCAACCATTGAAATTGTTGGGGTTTCCTGTCAGACCGACGGCGTCGATGATGTCATTGAGTGTGTGGTTGTGAAGCCGGACCCTCAAGCCCTTTGTGATGCGTCCCAGTATGAAGAGGTGGGAATGTGCACAGAGGCAGCCGGGTCTTTTGCCATCCAGACGACAGACCTCTTGCCCAACACCAAATACTTGATCATTGTTGGGACGGCACATGACCCCATGACAACCCCTTGTAGTTTAACTGTTTACCTATCCGGGCCAGCAGTATCGATTGACGTTTGCTGCACAACAAACATTGCCCCCGGTCAAAGCGTCAATTTGAGTGTGACCGGTGCAGACGAGGGCTTGGGATATACTTGGTTTCCCAATTATGGGTTGTCATCAACATCTGGAGCAGAAGTGATCGCCTCACCAACCGTGACCACCACGTATTCTGTTTCAGGATTTTTTGGCGGATGCCAATACACAGACGCCGTGACCATCAACGTTGGAAACCCCTTGGGTATACCAACAAGTTTTACCCCCAATGGAGATTTCATCAATGACCTCTGGACCATTGATGGCTTGGCTCAATACAATCAAGCGGACGTCCGAATTTTCGATCGCTGGGGCCAATTGGTATACCGCAGTGTAGGCTATGCACAACCGTGGAACGGTAAAAACGGAGGCAATGACGTTCCGGTAGGCACCTACTATTATGCCATCGATTTAAACGATGTTCAGCTAGCCGATCTTGAAACAATAACAGGGTATATCAGCATAATCCGATGAAAAAGATCAACGCAATCCTTCTGGCGTTCTTGGCGGTGTCTTCTGTGACGACCGCCCAGCAATTCCCAAATCGCGCCCTTTCGCTGATGAACCCATTTCAAGACCATCCGGCAGCAGCGGGCGTTGCAGGATGTCTGGATTTGCACATGGGCTTTCGAAACCAATGGAGTGGAATCGAGGGAGCACCGAGCACGCAGTACGCCAATCTTCACGGCCAATCCCAGGGTATGGGAGAGGATTTTCATGGTTTTGGAGTGCGCGTGGAATCAGATGAGGCAGGCGCATGGGGGTATAACGCGGTTAATTTCTCGTATGCCTACAACTTGAGGTTGTCGCGCGGTGGCCGATTGGCCGCGGGGTTGAGCGCCGGATTTTTCCAACAGCGCCTGGACATGAGCGATTTAATCATGCCCGACCTGCAAGTAGCCAACGATCCGGCGGTTTATGGCAGCCAGCAATTCATTGTTCCCATGATTGATGCTAGCCTTTGGTATTATGAACGGGACCGTTATGCTGGTATGACGGTTCAAAACGTGACTCAGGCATCCATGGAACAAATCAGTCAATATGGAAAATTGAGGCGTCAATTGGTTGTTTTGGGCGGAATGGAAGTAGAAATGGATGGTCGTTGGATGTTTCGTCCCTCGGTTCAAGCCCGATTGGGTTCAGCGGTTCCGCCTTCTGCCGAATTTCTTGGTTTGTTTCGGTACGATGAGGTGGTCGGATTTGGTTTAGGATATCGATCTCAAAGCGCCCTCATCTTTGCTGCGCAAGCCAAAATTTTGGATTATCTGAGCTTGGGTTATGCTTATGAGCTCAATGTCTCACCATTGAGTGGGGGAGCACCGGGGTCTCACGAATTGGTTATTGGAATCAACGCTTGCTCTGCACAGCCGAGAGGCCGAGGTATTCCTTGCCCAGCGTATGATTGATGAGCGTATACACTAGCAAACAACGTTATAAACGGATTCTGCTGGTTCTAGCAGCGGTCATAGTCTTGGCTACGCTGTGGTATTCAAATGACATTGCGCGCCGCATTCGGCAAGAAGAACAAAACAAGGTAAAGCTTTGGTCTCAGGTTATTGTTCAACGAAATGCGTTGGTGGTTTTCACTGATCGCTTGTTCGAAGAGCTTGGGGTAGAAGAGCGCAATAAAGCGGATCGACTAGCGGAAGCGTATAAGGCCGTGTCGGTTCCATCTCCGGGTGTGGACCAGTCCTTCATTACCGATTTCCTTTTTTCCAATACGACCATTCCAGTATTGATTTACAACAACCGCGATTCGTTGTTGTATCCGATCAATATCCCTCGGAAAACAAACTTTGATTCACTGAAACGGGTCATGCAGGATCGGAATCCGCCGATTAGCATTGAAGACGTAGGGTGGAAGGTCTTGTATGACGAAAGCTTGCTATCCAGAGAATTGCGATCAGTGCTTCAAGACTTGATCGACTCGTTCATTAGCGAAACGGTTATCAACAGCGCCTCTGTACCGGTCGTCATAACGGATAGCACAAAAACCCAAGTGCTACGATTTTCAGAAACGGTTGACTCTTCCATTGTGCACAACCCAGAATTGTTGAAGGCCACAATTGCCGATATGGCCGCCACAAATACTCCGATTTCCATTGATTTACCGGGCGAAGGGCGCCAGTATATTTATTATTCCGACTCGGTTATTCTGACTCAACTGCGCTACTATCCTTTGGCACAACTGATTTTAATTGCGGTGTTTGCTTGGGTAGCCTATTTGATTTTTAGCAGTTTCCGCCGAGCTGAGCAGGATCAAGTTTGGGTGGGAATGGCCAAAGAAACTGCTCATCAATTGGGCACACCGCTCAGCTCGATGATGGCGTGGGTGGGTTTGCTGGAGTCCGAGGGGGTGCGCCAAGATTACCTTGGAGAAATGAACAAGGACATTGTTCGGTTGAACATGGTGGTTGACCGGTTTAGTAAAATCGGTTCCAAGCCAATGCTGAAGGACCACGATGTAGTAGCTGTTGTGAACGATACGGCTGAATACATGCGCCCCAGGGTTTCTAAAAATGTTGAGTTGGTATTTGATGCGCCTCTCGAACCAATGAATACGGCCCTGAGCCCACCGCTATTCAGTTGGGTGCTCGAAAACCTTATTCGAAATGCAGTGGATGCCATGGATGGAGAGGGAAAAATCACATTGACCGCCTCGCATGAAGGGTCAGGCATTTTGGTCTCTGTGAGCGATACCGGCCCGGGCATTCCCAAATCCAAGCGCAAGGAAATCTTCCAACCGGGCTACACCACCAAAGCCCGTGGCTGGGGCCTCGGCCTCTCCCTTTGCAAGCGCATCATTGAGGAATACCACGGGGGTAAGATTGAGGTTGGGGATGGGGAGAGTGTGTTTATAATTAAGCTGAAACGATGAAAAAGAGAATAGGCGTTGTCTTCTATCCAGACTCAATAAATGCGGGGGATGACGTGCAGACACTTGCAATGATGCAGCTTGTTCAACGCAGCTCAGACAATATAAACGTTGTCCTTGTTGACCGTGAAAACCTTCAAAGCGAATCAGTAAAGGAGCTCGACGGATTAATTATCAGTGGTTGGTTTATGGACAAGCCGAATAACTGGCCACCTAATAACACGAATATCTTATACATCTCATTCCACGTGAATACCGCAAATGGTGCCTCAAAGGTCCTACAGTCTGCTTCTCACAAAGGTCACTTCAGCCAACATGCGGAAATTGGTTGTCGTGACCTTGGAACGCTCGAGAGATTTCAAAAACTGGGAATAGATTCGTACTTCAGCGGGTGCGCCACCCTGACAATTAAGCCATTATCACGAGAGAACAAACGCAACGGGATACTGGCGATTGACCCGTTTTACAAGGTAGAAAACAACGAATCTTACCAGAAGTGGCAACTATCTCGCTTGCTTACCCATGAAGAGCTAGCTCGTTGCACATTTATTATGAACGATGATGCAAATCTGCATAAGCTTTCTCCGGCTGAGCGAATGAACAAAGCAGAGAAATATTTATCTCAAATACAACAAGCGGAATTTCTCATCACCTCGAGAATTCATGCGGCACTTCCTGCAGTTGCAATTGGCACTCCTGTTTTCTTTATTGACGCAGGTTATGACCGACTCCGAGAGGATAGAGACAGGTTTGATGGAATTATAGACCTTTTCAATGTCATTGACTTAAGTCATTTTCAGCTAATGAGTCGGCGACGATGGGCTAAAATCTGCAGAGCCCTTGGGCTGCACAAACTACTCTATTCCGGGCCGAAACAAGATGTTTTAATGAATGCTCGAAAACAGACCCCTCCTCGAATCAATGACGAGGCGATGATTATGAGTAAAAGGATTGAACTTCGAGTTAATGAATTTGTGAAGAATACACTAGACTCCTAAAATCATCTTTTGCTCAATTTTTCGAAATAAGGCGGATCAAAGATTTTGACAAATATCCAGTGAAGGTTAGGGGGCACAACCAACCGAATATTTTATGGTGAATCCGTAAAATGCTATACGCATTGGACCAATTAAAGCTAGATCCAGAACTGTGCGGGGGATGAGATCTTGTAAAGACAGGAAGGTATTGTATTCTGCCCCCGGATTTTAGGATAGATGCCGCCATCAATGTTTCTTCCCCAAGCGGAATTTTTCCCGAACCAACCCCATGATTTATATTGAACAGCAAATTATACTCACGCAGAAAGTTCAGATTGTAAACTTGTTCCATGCTATTTATTCTTTGAATTCGGCGATTATTTCGAAAGCTGCTTCCAATCATGTCAAAAGAGGTTGATTCGTAGTTGTTCCGCCAAGGCAAACCGGTGGTTTGAAGTAAACGTGTATAGAACAGGGCAACACTAGGCTGTTCTTGTAACGATTTTTTCAACTCAATGATTCCGTCTTCAATTAATGTTATATCGTCATCACATATGATGGCGAAATCCGTCTTTAATCTGTCAAGTGCGATGTTTCGGCTCCTGGACAAGCCTCGAGTTTTGCTATTTATTATTAGCACCTTTTCCCCAAGAGCGCTTTGATCAAGTGGCCTTGAATCAAATTGGTTCACAATCACCACAGAATCATGAGTTTTTTTTAATTGTTCAATTAGCGTGCGGTTTTCCAGGATTTTGGAATCGACAGTAGCTATGGCATACCCCAATGAGATGGAGGGCTTCATTTATTCACTTTTCTAACGCGGAGGGCTTTCGGTGTGACCTCAAGGTACTCATCATCGGCAATCCACTCCATATATTCTTCCAAAGAAAGTTTGCGAGCGGGTGCAATGCGCATTCCTTTGTCGGCGCCGGAGGCGCGCATATTGGTTAGTTTCTTGCCACGTACGAGGTTGAGTTCCATGTCGTTTTCACGTGCACATTCGCCGATGACCTGGCCCACGTAGATGTCCTGGCCGGGATCGATGAAGAAGGTGCCGCGGTCTTGTAGCCGGTCAATTTCATACGCCCGGGCTTGGCCGGCTTCCATGCAGACTAGCGACCCCAATGAGCGCGTTGCGAGTTCACCAGCGTGCGGCTCATAACCATCGAAACGGTGCGTCATGACGGCCTCACCTGCGGTAGCGGTAAGAACCTGGTTCCGAAGGCCGATGAGGCCGCGGGAAGGAATCCTAAACTCGAGGTGCTGGAGGTCGCCTTTGGCTTCCATGACCTGGAGCATGCCCTTGCGTTTCATTACCAATTCGGTGGCCTTGCTCGCCACTTCGTTAGGCACGTCGATTACGAGGTGTTCGAAGGGTTCGTGGGTTTCACCTTCGACCTCACGCATGAGGACCTGCGGCTTTCCGATTTGCAGTTCGTAGCCTTCTCGGCGCATGGTTTCAATCAGGACGGACAAATGCAAGATGCCTCGGCCGAATACGTTCCACTTGTCTTCACTATCGGTGGGTTCGACGCGGAGCGCGAGGTTGCGCTGGAGTTCGGCGTCGAGGCGCTCGCGAATATGTCGGCTCGTGAGGAACTCTCCGTCCTTGCCCAAGAAAGGCGAGGTGTTGATGGTGAACAACAAACTCATGGTCGGCTCGTCGACGGCGATGCGCTCCATGGGCTCTGGCGATTCCAGGTCGCTCACCGTATCGCCAATTTCAAATCCCTCCATGCCGGTGATAGCGCACAAATCTCCACTTCGAACGTGGTCTACCTTGGTTCGCCCTAATCCTTCAAAGACGAAAAGCTCCTTGGCACGCACCTTTCTTGTACCATCGGCGGTGCACAAGGCGTAGTCTTTGTTGGCGTGAAGGTCTCCGCGAAACAGACGACCGATTGCGATTCGGCCGGTGTATTTCGAATAGTCCAACGATGTGATTTGCAATTGCGGCGTTCCCGACCGGTACGGCGCTTCTGGCACATGCTCGAGGATGACGTCCATGAGGTGCGAAACGTCGCTGGTCGGGTTTTGCCAATCGGGCCCCATCCAACCCATTTTGGCTGAACCGTAAACGGTTGGGAAGTCGAGTTGTTCCTCTGTGGCGTCGAGGGTGAACATCAGGTCGAACACTTTTTCCTGTGCGATTTCAGGCGTGCAGTTTTCCTTGTCGACTTTGTTTACTACCACGATGGGCTTGAGGCCCAATTCAATGGCCTTTCCTAAGACGAAACGGGTCTGTGGCATAGGGCCTTCAAACGCATCTACTACGAGCAGGACCGCATCAGCCATTTTCAAGACGCGCTCCACTTCACCACCGAAGTCTGCGTGGCCGGGGGTGTCAAGGATGTTGATTTTCACGTCTTTCCATGTGGCGGATACGTTTTTTGAGAGAATGGTGATCCCACGCTCTCGCTCAAGGTCGTTGTTATCGAGGATCAATTCACCGGTTTCTTTTCGAGCGTCAACCGCTTGACATTGGTGAATGATGTTGTCAACCAAGGTCGTTTTTCCGTGGTCAACGTGGGCAATAATGGCGATGTTTCGGATGCCTTTCATGGGTCGTTGCGAAGGGAATTTTCTTTCGCGGCGCGAAGAACGTGCAGACTTTTGCAGAATACTAGAAATCCTTTGCTATTTTTGCGCTTCCCTTGCCCGGATGGCGGAATTGGTAGACGCGCACGACTCAAACTCGTGTTCCGCAAGGAGTGTGGGTTCGATTCCCACTCCGGGTACAAAGTGAAAGAACGCCTCCTTCGTGGAGGCGTTTTTGATTTAGTTTTAAGCCATCAAACACCGGACAATCCCGATTTCATGAAACGCATTTTTATCCTTCTTGCTTTTGCAGTTCCTTTTCTAGCTTCGGCTCAGTTGCAATCACCGGTGCCTGAAGCCGGCGAAACGTTTGTCCAGAAAGTGGTGGATGGATTTGCAGACATTATGAATGACACCGGGGGGCCGGGTCAATCGTATGACTTGACGTACTTGTACAACCCGGATTTTGGAGCGGTCTCATCGAATGGCTCTTTTGTAAGCGTGGCCTCAACGCCCAATGGCAAGGTGTTTGCCGGATCAGATATCGCAGTGCAAGCGGACGGAATGTATACCTACTACTCCTACGGGGACTCGTACGAATACCATGGCGGTGTCCAAAACAACCTCATTGTGGCGTACAATGACACCGAGGTGTATTTTCCTTTCCCTTTCGACATCGGCGCCACATCGGAAGATACATTTGCCTGTGAATACGGAACGGCTGGCATAACGGTTTACCGCACCGGAACGGTGACGGCGGAGTGTATTTCTTCAGGAACCCTTGGCCTACCTGGAATGGTCTACTACGAGGATGTGTACCGTGTGCAGATGACCGAAGTGCTGGTGGATTCAACGTTCTTAGGAACATATGAGGTGCTGGTAAGCGGAGACTATTTCTTTTCCGCTGACTACCCGATTACTTTGGCAGCTTTGCTGAATATTTCTACAGTGGACACGCCCATTACCGGGGAACCGGTTGTCACTACGTCGGCTGTCGGAATTTGGTTGGATGAGTATGTGGTGGATACACCTGAAACGGAAGCACCGTCGTTTGTTATGTTACCGAACCCCGCCGGTGATCAGGTCACATTGGTCGGACTTCAGCCTGGCGCGGAAATCGTGGTTTACGGCATGGACGGCCGGGAGTGCAAGCGGCAGATGGTGCGGCTCGGAATGCGTGCAGAGCTCTTGAATGTGAGTGACTTACCCGCAGGCACGTATGTCGTTCGCTGTGGCGAAGGCGCCGCTCAGCAGCTGGTGATTCATCGTTAATAGGCTCGGTCGTTTCGGCCTTCCACGTAGTAGACGAATGCTCGGTTGACCACCTTGTGCCCACCGGGCGTCGGGAAGTCTCCAGTAAAGTACCAATCGCCTCGGTTGTTGGGGCAAGCAGCATGCAACCCTTCTATTGATTGAAAGACGATTTTCACCTCGGCCTGCATGCCTTTGGGAGTCAACAACTCGGAGATACAATCACTGATTTCTTCCGCAGTAAATGGCGCATAGATGGCCTTCACTTGGTTTTCGTTTTGCTCTTTTGGCAGCTTGACTTGTTCCTTGCATCGTGCGTACACCTCATCGATTAAACTGTCCATACCCCGCTCTTTGATGAGGCTGATTGCGGCTTGGAAGGCGACAAAATCACCCAGGCGCGCCATGTCAATGCCATAGCAGTCGGGGTAACGAATTTGGGGAGCGCTCGAGGCGACGACAATTCGCTTTGGTTCCAAGCGATCGAGAATGCGAAGAATGGACTTTTTGAGGGTGGTTCCACGAACAATGCTATCGTCGATCACGACCAAATTGTCTTGGCCAGGCTCGACAGTGCCGTATGCAATGTCATAAACATGGGCCACCAAATCATCTCGATTTGCATCTTCAGTGATAAATGTTCGAAGCTTTGCGTCTTTGATTGCGATTTTCTCAATGCGCGCTCGTTCGTCGAGAATGGTTTTCACTTCGAGGGGATCGGGGTTGGATCCCAATCCGATAATGCGTGCAATTTTTGCTTGACTGAGATGGTCTTCGAGGCCCTTCACCAACCCATAAAAACAGACCTCTGCTGTATTGGGTATGAAACTCGTTACGGTATTATCTAAATCGTGTTCAACAGCCTCGAGAATTTTTGGAACCAGTTGACGTCCAAGCTCTTTGCGTTCTCGGTAGATATCGCTATCGTTACCTCTGCTGAAATAGATCCGCTCGAAACTACAAGCCTTGCGTTCGCCAGGAGGTTTGACCTCTGTCATCGATACGGTGCCATTTCGTTTAATGATCAATGCATGACCAGGTTCAACCTCTTGGACTTTTGCGGTTTCGACATTGAAGGCTGTTTGAATAACCGGGCGCTCGCTTGTCACGACAACCACCTCTTCATCCTCATACCAAAAACAAGGGCGGATGCCATTTGGGTCGCGCATGACAAAGGCATCACCGTGCCCAATCAATCCGCACATCACATAGCCTCCATCGAGTGAGTTTGCTGCGTGACGCAGGATGGTTTGCACATCCAAATCTTGCGCAATACGGTTGGAAATAACTTCATTTTCCAGGCCTTCTTCCTTGAATTGATCGAACAACCGCTGATTTTCGACATCCAAGAAATGACCGATGCGCTCCAATAAAGTGACGGTGTCTGCTTGCTCTTTTGGATGCTGGCCTAGTCCCACCAATTTATCGAATAACTCATCCGTGTTGGTCATATTGAAATTACCAGCCACAACGAGGTTTCGAGTTCGCCAATTGTTTTGACGGAGGAAGGGGTGACAATTTTCGACTTGATTCTTGCCATAGGTCCCATACCGCAGGTGGGCTAAGAATAATTCGCCAGTAAAGGCGATTTCTTCCTGCAAAAACTGGCTGTCTTTGAGCTGCTCATTTGTTAAATGTGCAAATCGCGGCATGATTCGGCTGAAGACGTCTTGGATAGGACGGGGGTCTACCGAGCGAATCCGCGAGATGTAGCGCCGCCCAGGTGGAACCTCCAGTTTTATATTCGCGAGCCCAGCCCCGTCCTGCCCTCGGTTGTGTTGTTTTTCCATCAGCAAGTACATTTTGTTGAGGCCGTAAAAGGCACTTCCGTACTTGTCAATGTAGTATTGCAACGGTTGCTTCAATCGAAGCATTGCAATACCACACTCATGTTGAAGAAAATCGCTCATTATGGTCGCATGGGGTGGCGAATGTGTCGGCAAATTTACAAGCCGATTCCACTTGAAAAACAAGCAAAAAGCAAATTATCTGTGGTTACCGCCAGGAGCGGTTCCCTTGCAATCCACCTGTGTGAATGAAGAGGATTTTTTTGTCGTGCAAGTCGGAGGACAATTGAAATTCTCTAGCCATTCGCATGATAGTTTTTGCGGTATATACACCGTCGAGTTCAACACCGGCGCTCAGCTCCCAGTCTAAAACGAATTGCTGGACCTCTTTTCGAATGAGCCCAAAACCTCCGAAATGTCCATCATCCCAGACATGGATGTTTTCTGTGAGCTCTTGCGCCCACTCCTTTTCATACAAACTCATTTCGAGCAAGTTTAGAATGGAGTTTTTCAATGGCGCGCCTTTCAGTGCGTTGTTGACATACAACGGACATCGCCCTCCTAAAGCCAACGCAACTCCAGCTGCCGTAGCCCCGGTGCCACCACTCAAAACGACGGCATCCCATGATGCTTGAGTGTCGGATGGAATCATGATGTTTTTACAACCCATCACCCCCAATGCGTCAGCCGCCCCCTCTGGAACGATCCATGGATTATTGAATCGATCGCGCAACCAAGCTTTGAAGAAGGGGAGGTTTTTTTCTTTGTACTCCTGCCGGGAAACAGGGAATAACTGCATGCCGTAGTTAACACAATCTTGGAGGGTCGGCGTCAACCCAGAATCGAGCTCTTGTTGAGTCGAACGAACCACGCCGATGGTTCTAATGCCTTGAGATTTCCCGATGGCTGCTGTTGCATGCAAGTGGTTTGACCACGCACCACCAAATGTGAGGATCGTTGGGTTTGCCTGACGAGCAGCTTTCTCGAGGTGATAAGTGAGCTTGAATAGCTTGTTCCCAGGAGCTGGACCGCCAATCTTGTCCAACCGGCGAATCCACAGTTCGCTTCCAACCTTCGCGGCTTCAGTCCAATCGACTTGCTCTGTGGGAATTTCAGGCTTGGGCATCATAGTTGGTAAATTTGCAACATGCGGAGCGATTTAGACCCGGAAGACTATTACTTGAGCCCAGAGGGATACATTGTTTTTACCGAACAATATCACTTAAAGCGAGGTCATTGTTGTCAGAGTGGTTGTAAACACTGTCCGTATGGGTATGATCCCTCCACTGGTAAAATTAGAAAAGCATGACCAGCGCAAACTCTACAAATGAGCAACAGCGATTTGAAGCAGAAATTAGGGCAGGAATTCCCAGCGTTTTGCCTGCACCTCAGGCCCGCTCATCTTCCGTTAGTCATGCTCCCGTCCGAAAGGACTGCTTAACCAATGAGGAAAAGGAATTGGCTTTGCGCAATGCCTTGCGCTATTTCCCCTTGAATCAACATGCAGAATTGGCTCCAGAATTTGCGAATGAATTAAAGGAATTCGGGCGAATCTACATGTACCGATTGAAACCGAGTTACCCGATGCATGCTCGGCCGATTGAAGCATATCCGGCGCGAAATGCGCAGGCCGCTTCCATCATGTTGATGATCCAAAACAACCTGGATCCAGCAGTTGCTCAACATCCCGAGGAGCTGATTACTTATGGAGGTAATGGTGCTGTTTTTCAGAACTGGGCGCAATACCGATTGACGATGCGGTACCTGAGTGAGATGACCGAGGACCAAACGTTGGTGATGTACAGCGGTCATCCGATGGGATTGTTTCCCTCTCATGCGGACGCGCCTCGGGTTGTTGTTACCAATGGCATGGTGGTTCCGAATTATTCGAAACCAGATGATTGGGAGCGAATGAATGCATTGGGGGTGTCGCAATACGGTCAAATGACCGCTGGATCGTACATGTATATTGGTCCGCAAGGAATTGTGCACGGCACGACCATTACAGTGTTAAACGCGATTCGAATGAATGATAAAGAAGGGTCGGGACCGGCGGGAAAATTGTTTGTGACAGCGGGGTTGGGAGGCATGAGTGGTGCTCAACCAAAAGCGGGCAACATTGCTGGAGTGGTCAGTGTGACGGCAGAGGTAAATCCTGCCGCCGCATACAAACGACATGAACAAGGTTGGGTCGATCACGTGATTGAAAGCGTGGAGGAGTTGACGGATCGCGTTCGCGCGTCAGTGAACGCAAAGGAAGTGGTTTCTTATGCGTACTTAGGCAATGTGGTCGATGTGTGGGAAGCGTTTGATCAAGCTGGATTGTACGTCGATTTGGGTTCTGATCAAACTTCGCTGCACAACCCTTGGGCTGGTGGATATTATCCGGTGGGCCTTGAATTTGATGCGGCCAATGATTTGATGGCGAAAGATCCTGAGGCATTTGCCACCGAAGTGAAATCCTCTTTGCGCCGTCACGCTGAAGCAATCAACCGGCATACGGCCAAAGGCACCTACTTCTTTGATTACGGCAACGCCTTCTTATTAGAAGCATCGCGTTCTGGTGCGGACGTGATGAATGATTCAAATACGGGATTTAGGTATCCAAGTTATGTCCAAGATATCATGGGGCCGATGTGTTTTGATTACGGTTTTGGACCGTTTCGTTGGGTTTGTACCAGTGGTAATGAATCGGATTTGGAGCTGACGGATTCCATTGCGTGTGAAGTGCTTGAGGCCATGATGAAAGATGCACCAGAAGCCATACTGCAACAAATGGATGACAACATACGCTGGATTCGAGGTGCGAAGGAAAATCAACTGGTAGTGGGGTCGCAAGCGCGAATATTGTACGCTGACGCGGAAGGTCGAATGCGAATCGCAAAGGCGTTCAATGATGCAATCGCCGACGGAAGTTTATCGGCTCCGGTTGTCCTGGGGCGGGATCACCATGACGTTAGCGGTACGGATTCACCCTTCCGAGAAACATCCAACATCTATGACGGTTCAGCATTTACGGCCGATATGGCTGTGCAGAATTTTGCTGGGGATGCTTTTCGAGGTGCAACTTGGGTGTCATTGCACAATGGTGGTGGAGTAGGCTGGGGTGAAGTAATGAATGGTGGGTTTGGGATGCTGATTGACGGGAGCGCCGATTCCGAACGTCGATTAACCTCCATGTTGCATTGGGATGTGAACAACGGTATAGCTCGCAGAAGTTGGGCTCGAAATGAAGGGGCAGAATGGGCTATTCGAAGGGCAATGGACCGGGAGCCTCGATTGAAGGTGACCATGCCTTCGCACGCAAATGACGATATCATTCGAAAGGCTTTAGACTAGTTTCAGCATGTCGTCATAGGAAACGTTTTAACATTCATTTCGTTTCCATTGGGTGAGAAGTCCAGTACTTTTGCGTCCTCAAAATGGAGGAAAAAGCCGCATACGTCGTCGTTTTAGCAGATGATTCAAAGAGAATTCAGCTGCGTCATCGCGCGATGGACGTCTTTTTACGGCTCGGCATTCGCTCTGTGAACATGGCGGATTTGGCCGGTGAACTGGGCGTTTCAAAGAAGACCCTTTACAAGTACTTCAAGGATAAGCGTGATTTAATAGCTCAATGCATGGACCAGCATTGTGGGGATATGGAAGCGGTGATTTCAGAAGCTTCATCGGCAGAAGGAAACGCAATTGATGTGGAGTGGTCTTTGATTCGGTTTGTTCATCAAACGGCTTCTCAAATGCATCCAAGCATGCTTTTTGATTTGCAGAAATATCACCCAAAAGCCTTTCGGTTGTTAACGCAGAAGCGCGATGCCATGATGTTATCATCTATGGAGTTGAACATTCGAAGGGGACAAAAGGAAGGCTTGTATCGAAAAGACATTGCACCTGAAGTGGCTGCTCGTTTTCTCGTAGCTGTTGGAACGGAGGTGAAAACCATGTCACAAGATCAGGCAATTGATCGGCCACTGCACGAGCTGTTTATGCAGTCTGCATTGTATCACATCCGTGCGATTTCAACACCAAAGGGCCTTGCCTATCTCGAATCCAAAATCGCAGCAGAATCCAAAAAATCATGATGGGAATGGAATCAATTGATCGATCAAAGCTGACAGTGCTGCACGCATTGATTTTTGCAACGGCTTTCGCCGCCCCTGCTCTTCAAGCGCAGATAACGACGCACCAGCTATCGTTGAAAGACGCCCAATCGCTAGCCCTGCAAAACGCTTTTGCGCTTCAATACGCACAACTGGACAAGGAGAAGTCAGAACGCGACGTCAAGGAGGTTTTGGCGTCGGGGCTGCCACAGGTGAATTTGATAGCGGACTACAGCCAATACATTGACATTCCTACCCAAGTGGCGGCAGGCGATGTGTTTGGTTTTCCAGACTATCTAATTTCTTTCTTTGGAGGGGTCTCGCAAGCAACGGGTGTGACACTTGATGCTCCCCCTACGGATCCGGATGCTTTATCTGAATTTCAATTTGGCCAAGCCCATACTGCGAATGTTGGTGTGCAGGCGAGTCAGTTGGTATTCAGCGGTTCCTATTTCGTTGGACTTAAAGCGTCCCAATTGTTTCTAGAAGCGCAAGATCGGGCCATCGATCGCACAGCTGAAGAAGTTCTGAGACAAGTTGCTGAAGCGTATTACCTCGTTTTGGGGGCAGAAGAGGCGAGCAAAATGGCCAAAGAGGCGAAGGAGCTACTGGAATCAAATCGAGAGGAAATTGCCCAATTGAATGCAGCAGGATTTGTTGATGCATTGGCCGTTGACCGCCTTGATTTAGCGTTATCAGAGATAGAAACGCAAATTGTAAACTCAGGGCGACAGGTCAAATTAGCAAAGGGCCTTTTGGCTTATCAGATTGGCATTGGCTTACATGATGAGATTGTTTTAACCCAGTCAATGGATGCGTTGCTATCAACTGGAGAAGAATTGGATTGGTTGAGTCGAGCATTTGACCCATCAGCGATTCCAGGTATTCAAGAGCAACAGATTTATTTCGAATTGGCCGGCCTCGATGTCTTGAATCAACAAGCGAAAGGTTGGCCGCAAATTGCGGCGTTTTATACCAATCAAGCCAACGCTCAGCGGGATGCCTTTAACTTTTTTGATGGGGATCTCAAGTGGTATCCAATTCAGTTGTGGGGATTGAATATGTCCATGCCATTGTGGACCAGTTTCGGCGGAAAACAACAAGTAGAGAAGAAAAAGATTGAGCACGAACGGGCGAGAATTGGATTAGAGCAGATGACCTATGTGGCTGAAATGCAGCTCGTCAACGCTCAAGCCAATTTTGCAAATGCCACGGAAGTATTGAATAATGCTCGACGCTCGGAGGAATTGGCCAATCGAATTTTTGATCAAACCCAAGTCGGATTTGATGCTGGAGTGATCACATCATTCGAGTGGAATGAATCCAGGAACGCCTTGATGGAGTCCAAAGGGAAAATATTAAACGCTTCCATGGAATGGCTGAATGCTCGTCTTGCACTGCAAGTCGCGTTGTCAGCTTTTTAAACACAGATAGTAGCCTAAAGCAATGAATAAATTCAACACCATGCGCAGATCAGCAGCCTTGATCCCATTCGCGTATCTCTTAACCTTGGGTTTGTTTGGGTGTGGAGCCCCAGAAGCAACGGACGTGGAAGAACCCGTCGAAACCGAACAGTCAAAGTTTGCAGTTGAGGTTTTGCCTATCCAACCGCAACCATTTACACATCGCTTTTCTGTTCAGGGGAACATTGAAACAGACCGCAATGCGCTTCTTACAGCTGAATTTGCTGGTGCGATTGAATCGGTGCTCGTGCGAGAAGGGGACGAAGTGCGAAAAGGGGCGGCGCTTGTAAAAATTGACACCGATGTCATCGATAAATCGATGGCCGAAATTCAGCTTCAGTTGGATCTCGCAAAAGTGGTGTTCGAAAGACAAGAGGAGTTATGGAAGCAAAAAATCGGTTCTGAAATTGAATTTCTTCAGGCAAAAACCCAATATGAGGGATTGCAACGATCCATGGCAACGTTGCTTGAGCAAAAGGATATGGCGGTTGTTCGGGCTCCCTTTTCAGGCGTGGTGGATCGGTGTATGGCCAAGGTTGGTGAACTTGCCTCTCCTGCTATGCCGCTCGTCCGCATTGTAAACCTCAGCGACATGAAGGTTCGTGCTATGGTGAGCGATCACTATGCCGGTCGCCTCAAAGAAGGAATGCCAGCTGAAGTAGTGGTTAGCGGTGTTGATACCATTCAGACCAAAGTGGGTCGTGTGGGTCAATACATCAATCCTGCAAATCGGACGCTTGAGATCACTTTACCGCTGCCAAATGGAACAGGTTTCCTGCCTAATATGTACACCAGTGTATGGTTGGAAGATTTGAATCTAAAGGGAGCAATCGCGCTCCCGAGCTCATTGATTCAACAAGACATGAATGGTGAAGATTTCGTTTTTGTAGCTGTGGGCAAAGGGTCAGAGAGAACGGTCGAAAAGCGCATACTGAAAAGTGGTGTGGGTTCTGGGGATTTGATATTAATTGAATCTGGACTGCGCATCGGCGATGAGGTGATTTCAAAAGGAGCAACCCGAGTCGTCGTTGGTCAAGAGGTGAGCATTCAGGCAAATTGAACAACATGTCAAGTAACATTGAGAATAGCGGAAATCGAGAGTTTGGCTTGAGTTCATGGAGCGTCATGAACCGAACCACGGTGTTTGTGCTAATCGCCATCATCACGATGAGCGGGCTGTACAGCTACATCACGGTTCCGAAAGAGAGTTTTCCGGAAGTTGTGATTCCTGAAATTTTCGTTGGAACACCGTACCCAGGCAACAGCCCAACCAACATTGAAAAACTGATCACTCGGCCGTTGGAACGCGAGATCAATACCATCACGGGCATTGATGAAATCTCGTCCACTTCGATACAAGGGTACAGTTCAATTGATGTAAAATTCAACTTCGATGTGACCCCAGATGAGGCATTGCGCAAAGTGAAGGATGCGGTGGATAAGGCCAAGGCAGACCCGGAATTTCCGGATGATTTGCCAGCGGACCCCAACGTATTTGAATTGAATTTTACCGAGTTGTTGCCTGTGATGAATGTGAATTTATCTGGCGATTACAGTTTGGACGAATTGAAACGGTACGCGGAGCGATTGGAGGAAGAAATCGAGGAGCTTCCAGAAATTTCAAAAGTGGATATCCGCGGGGTCATGGACAAGGAGGTTGAAATCGTAGTGGACCACTTGCGAGCCGAAGCGATGCAGGTGAGTTTCAATGACATCTCAGGCGCCATTGCACAAGAAAACGTAACCATCTCTGGCGGTGATTTGCTGGTCGATAATTTCCGTAGAACGGTTCAGGTCGTGGGCGATTTTCAATCTGTTGCGGACATTGAAAATGTTATTGTCAAAAGCGAAAAGAACGCGCCGGTGTATTTGAGGGACGTCGCGACGGTTCGTTTTGTAGAGCAAGAAAAAACCAGTTACGCCCGGGAGTACACCAAACCGGTTGTTTCATTAGACATCATTAAACGAGCTGGCGAAAATCTAATTGCGGCCTCGGATGGAATCAATGCGGTTATTGCAGATGCCCGTGAAAGTTATTTGCCCACGAATCTCAATGTGAGTATCACAAATGACCAATCGGATCAAACCCGAACGCAGGTGGAGGAACTCCAAAACTCGATCATCTTCGGCGTACTGCTTGTGGTGGGGGTATTGTTGTTTTTCCTAGGCTTGAGAAATGCGCTGTTCGTCGGGGTGGCAATCCCACTGTCTATGTTCATGTCCTTCATGATTTTAAGTGCATTGGGAATCACGTTTAACGTGATGGTCCTTTTCTCTTTGGTTCTTGCCTTGGGGATGTTGGTAGACAACGGCATTGTTGTCGTCGAGAACATATATCGGCTGATGGATGAGGGCAAATCGGCTTTAGTTGCAGCAAAGCAAGGTGTGGGCGAAGTAGCATGGCCCATCATCGCGTCAACCGCAACAACATTGGCGGCGTTCTTGCCTTTGGCTATCTGGCCGGGGATCATTGGTGAATTCATGAAGTACCTGCCCATCACATTGATCGTTGTATTGAGTTCATCATTGTTTGTTGCCCTTGTTATCAATCCTGTGCTTACATCGGTTTTCATGCGGGTAGGCGAAGAGGCGGTCAATCGCCGAAGATCCATTCGCGTCTTTGTGAGCTTTGGCATTTTTGGGGGGTTGTTTCTTATGCTTGGAATGACGGCCATTGGCAACATCTTCATCATTGCTGGTGCGCTCACTTTGCTGAATAGTTTGGTTTTGAATCCCGCAAGCAATGCCTTCCAAAATCGCTTTTTACCCCGATTGGAGCGCGGTTACGAGCGGTTTTTGAGGTTTGCCTTAGCAAAACGCCGCCCGTGGTTCTTCTTTTTTGGTACTGCCGGTTTGATGGTACTGGCTTTTGTGCTTTTGGGATTCTTTCCTCCGAAAGTGGAGTTTTTCCCGAGCAATGAACCGCAGTACCTCAACATCTTCATTTCGAAACCCATCGGAACAGACATTGAAGAAACCAATCGCATTACGAAGGAGATTGAATTGTCGGTGTTAGAGGTCTTAAACGACGATCAGTTTAAGCGACCCAACCAGATCACGGGAGAGCTTGAATCGTACATGGTGAATTCGGTGATTGGGCAAGTTGGTAATGGAACCACGGATCCACAGGAAGGTCCGGCTTTGGGCAACACGCCGCACAAAGCGCGGATCGTCGTGAACTTTGTCAAATTCCAGGAACGCAGGGGGCAGTCAACGCGGGATGTATTGAATGCAGTTCGAGATCGTTTAAGTGGTTACCCGGAAGCTGAAGTGATTGTCACAAAGAATTCAGACGGGCCGCCACAAGGTCCACCAATCAACATTGAGTTGCGGGGGGAAGACTACGATGAACTATTGGTTGCAGCCAATGAGATGCGTCAATACCTGAGGGGATTGGATTTTGAAGGGGTTGAAGAATTAAAAATTGATGTCGATAAGCGAAAGCCGGAGCTGCCCATCACCATCGACCGAGAAAAAGCAAGGCGGTACGGGTTATCAACTCAAAACATCGGATACACCATTCGAACGGCATTGTTCGGCCGTGAGGTGAGTTCGTTTAAAGACGGCGAGGACGATTACCCAATCAATCTTCGATTTGAGGAATCGGCTCGAAACAACGTTGATGCATTGATGAATCAAAAGGTGATTTTCCGAAGCGCATCGGATGGTCAAATCAAAGAAGTTCCCATTAGTGCGGTTGCGACTGCTGAGCGGAGTACCACATTTAGTAGCGTCAAACGTAAGGATTTGGATCGTTTGATTACACTGAGCTCTAATGTGTTGGAAGGAGCGAATGCCAATGAGATTGTTCAAGACATGAAGTTGGCACTCGAATCGTTTGAGGTGCCTCAGGGGGTCAAGTATGCATTCACGGGGCAGCAAGAGGAGCAAGAAAAAGAATTGGCCTTCTTGTCCCAAGCGTTGCTCCTAGCGCTTTTCTTAATCATTCTCATCATAGTTGCACAATTCAACTCCATCACGACGCCGTTCATTATTGGTTTTAGTGTGTTCTTCAGCCTCATTGGTGTTTTGCTTGGATTGGTCATTTTCCAAATGGACTTTGTGATCATCATGACGATGATTGGGATCATTTCATTGGCCGGGGTGGTGGTGAATAACGCCATCGTACTCATTGATTACACCGATTTAATTCGCGAGCGAAAGCGAAAAGAACTTGGGGAAAAAGAACGACTGGGCTTTAGTGAAGTGGTTGAATCGATTGTCGCGGGTGGTCGAACACGATTGCGACCGGTTTTGCTCACGGCAATTACCACGGTTCTTGGGCTTTTGCCACTTGCCATTGGACTGAACATTGATTTTGTTTCCCTGGTCACAGAATACGATCCGCATATTTATATCGGAGGGGACAACAACGTCTTTTGGAAACCCATGAGCTGGGCAATTATTTATGGTTTGACCTTTGCTACATTCCTCACCTTGATCATTGTGCCGGTCATGTATTGGTGGATAACCAGAATGCAGTACAAGTATTTCTTGAAACAATCCGTTTAATACCGATCAATTGCCGGATTGCGTGCGAATCACGCGATGCGGGATTCTGGTGAGAATCTCATATGGGATGGTTTCTGCATCCTTTGCGAAGCTTTCTATTCGCTGGGTTTTCCCAAAAATCTCAACCGGTGTTCCGATGTTCAGAGGTGAAAGATGGGTCACGTCGACCATGACCATATCCATGCAAACTTTTCCTACCACCCGCGCTTTTTGGCCATGGATGATAACATTCCCTTTGCCGTTTGAAAGGTTTCTAGGGAACCCATCGGCATATCCTACAGGCAAAGTGGCCAAAATGCGCTCATGATCCGAGGCATCTTCCAATCCATAGCCCACTCCTTCGTTTGCGGGGATTTTATGGAGAGAAGAGATGGAGGTCAAAAACCGCACAACCGGTTCAAGAGGCAATGGCGCTGAGGGGGTGGGCTGCACCCCCAACAATCCGATACCAACGCGCACGTAATCACCAGCTTCTTCTGGGAAACGAATCAATCCCGATGTATTCAAAATATGGGACTTGAGTTGAGGACGAACCTCTCTGAGAACACCCAGTGCCTCATTGAATTTGCGCAATTGATTTTTGGTGCGCTCGTCAAGCCGTGGGTCTTCGGCGCCCGCCAAATGACTAAAAACCGATTCGACCTGTACCCGAGGGTGCTGGACGATTTCGAGCATCGTTGCACAATCTTCTGGCGCGAATCCAAGCCGATGCATACCACTATCCACCTTGAGATGAATGGGCCAAGAGCTTGCGATGTCATTCGACTCCAACGATTGAACCAAATCATTGAATTGATCAATGTTGTGGATGGTGGGTTCGAGTCGATGTGCGATCAAAGCGGTAAGGGTAACAGAAGTCGGGTTCAACACTAGGATTCGCATCGAAATGCCGTGTTTTCTGAGTTCTATGCCTTCTTCAGCGCAAGCAACAGCGACCAATGGCACCCGATGAAATTGCAGAACCCTTGCCATAGCAGCAGCATTGGTTCCATATCCCGAGGCTTTTATAACGGCCAGAACATCCGTTTTGGAGGCGCAATGAGAACGGGTGTATTCACGAATCAATCGGAGATTGTGGGTGTAAGCTTCAAGATCCAGCACCAGATTGGTCGCATTGCCCTGCTCACTTAATAAGTCCGTGATCCGATTGTAACGACCTGCTCGTGGACCTTTCACCAAAACATGGAAATCTGCAAATGAGCCGGGTTTCGAATGGAGGGTTTCAAGGGCCTTTTCAATCGTATCAAAATGACGCCAATTTGCGGATGGTTTGATCTCTCCCCATGTTGAACCGACGAGCCATACCACATCAATTTCCGCGTTTTCTATCAACGGAATCAATCGTTGTTCATCTCCAGCTCTCATGCCAGAAATGGGGCCAATGATTGCAGCTTTTGAAGCGTCATCGGGGATGCGACCTAAATCCATTAATGCCAGTTGAAGCGCATCCCAATCATTGGTATAGGCATCGGAAAGAATCCATCGGCCATCTGATTTTCTAATCCGCTGCATGCGATGATCTAGGTCATTGAATTGGGTTAATCCCTCAGCGATGTCCTCGGCAGAACGATCCAGTAATAGTCCGGTCAGCGCTGCGGTCATTGCGTTTCGGAAGGCGATTTCTCCAGAAATCCCCAAATTCCACGCATGGGTCTTGCCTTGCCAATGAGCCTCTATGTTTCTTCCATTTGCATGAGGCCGGCTTTGTACCCTTAATGTTGCATCTGGCTCTTCACCCCATGAATAGACGGTGATACCGGATTGTTCAAGATGGACTCTTGCTGCCTCCAATCCATGTGGCATAGCGACCCATTGGCAAGATTGGAAAAGGGTGAGCTTTTCGACCATCAAATCATTTTGGGTGTCAAAATTTTCCAAATGAGCATCACCAATATGGGTGAGTACTCCAAATTCGGGGAGGAGGCATGATTGAAGGTTTTGCATTTCTCCAGGCTCCGAAATTCCCGCCTCAAAAACGCCCAGTTTGTGATGTGGCCGGAGTTCACCTAAAGCCAATGGAACACCTATTTGACTGTTGTAACTTCTGGGGCTTCCGAAAACATCAGATTCTGCAGAAAAAAACTGGAGCAACCATTCTTTGACCGTTGTTTTTCCATTGCTTCCGGTGATGGCAAGTATGGATGCATCGCACGTTTGCCTCCAGTGTTGAGCAAGCGATTGCCAAGCCTCCAACGTATTTGGGCACCAGAGCACATCAGCATCTTCCCAATCTGGAGTGGTTGTTCCGCTCTCTATGATGAAGTACCGTGCACCATTGGCGTAAGCCTCTTCGATGAAGTCATGCCCGTTATGCCAACTTCCTTGAAGGGCAATGAATGCTTTTAATGATGAAGCAGCGTGGACCAGTTCCCTTGAATCTTGGGTGACAAAAAGGTGCTCATTCGCAGGAGTCTCATTAGCGCGGCGAACGCATTGATACGACGCCATTTCGCTCGAACGTATAATCCAATCTCTCCAGGCACCAGCATTCATGATGAGGTTGGATCTGATTTTGGTTTTCTCGCTTCCACGAAGGCCTGTCTAGTCAAGGGGATGTACAAGTCCTTTTCGCCAATTTCAACGGTGCTGTCTCCCCCTGCGATGCGGTGGGAGAAATGCGCAGGTCTTCCGGTTTCCATGCACACAGCATGAAGTTTGGTGACCTCTTCTGCTAGAGCCAATAGCATAGGCATGCATCCGAAAGGGACCCCTTTAAAATCCAAATCCAACCCTGCTGCGATTACTCGAATGCCATGATTTGCAAGGGTCTCACAAACATTTGGTAATCCAGCGTCGAAAAATTGTGCCTCATCAATGGCAACCAATGTAACCGGTCGTGGTAATGAGCTAAGGTGTTTCAAAATGGCCTCACTCGAGTCGACGGTCACTGACGGAAGAGCATTCGCGTCATGGGAAGTGACTTGGTCTTTGTTGTAGCGTGTATCTGTTGCAGGCTTGAAAATAACGGTAGGTTGATGCGCAATTTTTGCCCGCCTTACCCGCCTCAATAGTTCTTCAGTTTTACCAGAAAACATGGGTCCGCAAACGACTTCAATGCGGCCTTCACCGAGTCCGGTATGTTGGAGGGGAGCATGTTCTTCGTGAGGGACCATTGGATTGCGGAGTTTTTTGCTGCTCGAAATTAATTCAGTCCCTACTTTGCAGGCACAAGAACGATCATCAATTTAAAAACAACGCATTCATGGAAAAGCGAATGTTCATGGTTTTAACCATTGTTGCCTTTTGTGGGTGCACACGAACAGCAGGTGAAGGAGGTGTTGCAGCCGTTCGGGGCATGGTTGAGATGGAGCACAGGGTAGTGATTACGAATCCAGCAGGTGCCGTAGTGACACCTGCGGCAGATGAAGATGTATTCATCACATATGGAGACCGGGTAGGGCCGGATGATCGGGTGCAAACCAATTACGATGGTGAATTTGCATTCTATGGATTACGCCCTGGTGATTACACGGTTTATGTCTACAGCGAAGACACGTTGCCACCGTTTAATAACGCTCCAGATATCGCCATTGTGAGAGAATTCACCATTGAATCCGGAGTTGAAGAAGTGGTGTTGGAGCCATTGAGGGTCTACAAGGACATTTAATCCATGCATCGGTTCGGCTTTTTAGTTGGGATTCAATTGCTGCTAAGCGCAATGGCGTGTGCACAGTTTTCTGATTACGAAATGTGGTTGGGCACGGGTATAAAGCAGCGGGTGGCAAAGGATTGGTCTTGGTCTGTTCAGTGGGAAAACCGATGGAATCAAGGACTCAGTTGGCATGATCAAGGACTCGTTGACTTTGCAATTGAACGCCGTTTGAATAAGCACTGGAATGTCAATGGTCAGTTGCGTTTTTCTGAGCGACAAGAGGTGTTCGGAGGCTATCTATCAAGGCGAAGGTGGGCACTCAGGATGAATGGCGATTGGAATGCGGGTCCAGGCAAATTATTGGTTCGAATGATGCTTACAGAGGCATATGAGCCGTGGACTTCAGTGGATAGTTTTAATAAGAATGTCTGGGAGCCAACGACTCGGCTGCGATGTGGATATTCTTGGGATTGGAATGATCATTGGGAATCACGTGCAAGTTGGGAAGTGTTCCGAACGGCAACGGGATCGTGGAGCGAACGATGGACGACCTCCATTGGTAGACCCCTCGCTTCTGGTATGGACATAGAAATGGGGTATTTGTTCGGTAATGAATGGTATGAAAATGACCCTTGGCGTAGCCATACCTTCAGAGTAAAAACGACTTGGACGCTTCAAGACTGGAATCCCAGAAAGCGTCCAACCGCGTCTGCCGTTTGGAAAAGTGGTGAGCGCGTGCGTCAGAGCACAAAAATTGAGTGCCCACCTTGTCGAATAGAAATGCTGCGCGTTTCGGAAGTGAACTCAAAGAATGATTCAGGCGATTACATCGAAATTTTTAATACAGGACCTTCTGCTTGCACCTTAAAGGACTGGCGCATTGCGGACAATCTTTCATCTGCAGGATTTCAATTTGACGAGGTGATTTTGCCTGAGTCGGGATGCTGGTTGGGGTACGAAGGAGGGCGTAATTCGTTTGAATTTGGATTGTCTGCAGACGGTGAGTCACTGTATTTGATCGCACCAGATGAATTAAATACGCTGGAACTGCAGCTGCTTCCAGCGCGAGAAGGACTGTCGTTGAGCTTTGATAAATCGGGGGTTTGCCGGTATATTGAACCCTCACCAGGCTGGGTAAAAACACCGAAATAACACGGGAATAAATTTTTGTCCACAGGATAGCTTGGGTTGTAAACATCCATTTGCTATCTTCGCACCCCCAATTTTGGGGATAATTTGAACATTCAAAACACTGAGCTGTGGATACTTTGAGCTACAAGACTGTCTCCATCAATAAGGAGAACGCCGAAAAGAAGTGGTTGCTCGTAGATGCTGAAGGCCAAACTTTGGGTCGATTGGCGTCTGAAGTTGCTAAGCGCCTGCGCGGTAAGCACAAGCCAAACTTTACTCCCCATGCTGATTGTGGAGACTACGTGATTGTGGTCAACGCGGAGAAGGTAGTTTTGACTGGTAACAAATGGGATAGCAAAGAGTACATCCGCTATACGGGCTATCCAGGAGGCCAGCGCACGCGTACTGCCAAAGAGCAATTGAAGCGAAAGCCATTTGCCTTGGTTGAGGATGCCGTACGAGGGATGCTTCCTAAGAATTCTCTTGGACGAGAAATCTTCCGAAACCTACATGTATATGTAGGACCTGACCACAAACACGAAGCTCAACAACCCGAGCAATTCAAATTGAACGCTTGATTTAAGCTTGATCATTACACCGCATGGAAGTAATCAATACATCTGGACGTCGTAAAACAGCCGTAGCACGGTTGTACATGAAGCCTGGCAAAGGAAACGTTACTGTGAATAAGCGCGAAGCAAACGCGTACTTCACAACTGCCGTTCTCCAATACAAAATCAACCAACCTTTTATGTTGACTGAGACGATTGGTCAATACGATGTTCAAGTGAACGTTGACGGCGGAGGAATTACCGGCCAAGCAGAGGCGGTCAGATTGGCCATTTCAAAAGCTTTAGTGGAGGTGAACCCAGACTGGAAGCCTACATTGAAGCAATTGGGCTTGACCACGCGTGACCCACGAATGGTCGAACGTAAAAAGTTTGGTCAAAAGAAAGCGCGTAAGAAGACGCAGTTCTCTAAGCGTTAATCGCCCTTCATCGAAACGATTTTTATTTTATCACATATTGTTTAGCATCCAAATCTTTTGGACTCGTGAGCCTCGCGCAAACGGCTACCAAAAGGTTGCTTAAACCAGGAAAGTAAACATGGAAAAAACAACATTCGAGCAAATGCTCCAGGCCGGCGTTCATTTCGGCCACCTCAAGCGCAAGTGGAACCCTCACATGGCGCCTTATATCTTCACTGAAAAGAAGGGAATCCACATCATCGACCTCCACAAAACTGGGGTCAAGTTGGACGAAGCGGCTGCGGCGATGAAGCAAATCGCGAAAAGCGGAAAAAAGATCCTCTTTGTAGCTACTAAGAAGCAAGCAAAGGGTATCGTGTCTGAGCGAGTGAAGGCCATCGGTATGCCATACGTTACGGAGCGTTGGTCAGGAGGAATGTTGACCAATTTTGCAACAATTCGCAAGGCGGTCCGAAAGATGTCTCAGATCGACAAGATGGAACAAGACGGCACATTGAACACCTTGTCGAAGCGTGAGCGCCTTCAGGTAAGTCGTCAGCGGGCAAAACTTGAAAAGAACTTGGGTTCTATTTCAGATTTGACACGAATTCCATCGGCAATTTTCATTGTTGACGTGGTGAAGGAACACATCGCCCTTGCGGAGGCGAAAAATTTGGGTATTCCAGTATTTGCTATGGTAGATACCAATTCAGATCCTCGTCCAGTAGACTTTCCAATTCCAGCCAATGATGACGCAGGACGGTCAATTGCTTTGGTGGTTGACATCTTAGCGCAAGCAGTAGCAGAAGGATTGAATGAGCGCAAAGCAGACAAGGATCAAACCGAGGCCCTAGCAACAAAAGCAGAAGCCACAGAGGAGACAGAGGTTATTGACGAAGTGGTTGAAGAGGTAGAAGAAACTCCGGAAGTTGAGTCTGCTGAAGAAGAAGCGCCAGCCGAAGAAGAAGCTGAGGCTGCAGAAGGTGACGAAGAAGCGAAAGAAGCTTAATAACAACTGATAGAAATGAGCATTACAGCTGCAGAAGTAAATAAGCTCCGAAAGCAAACTGGAGCGGGCATGATGGACTGCAAAAAAGCATTGCAGGAGTCAAACGGTGATTTTGACAAGGCCATTGAAATTTTGCGATTGAAGGGTCAAAAAGTCGCTGCGAAGCGCGGTGACCGTGAAACAGGTGAAGGGGCGGTTTTGGCTTCTACCAATGACGGTGGAAATTTCGGAGTCCTATTGTCTTTGAATTGCGAAACGGATTTCGTTGCGAAGAACGAAGAGTTCATTGGAGTAGCGAATAACATTTTGCAAGTTGCTCTCACTGGTGGATTGACAGATAAATCAGCTTTGTTGGGTTCTCAATACCCAGGCGAAGGAATTACCATCGAAGAGAAAATCACCGAGCAAATTGGAAAGATTGGTGAGAAAATTGAAGTTGGAAGCTTCCACACTTTGGCTTCTGAACAGGTTGTCTCTTACATCCACCCTGGCAACCGATTGGCCACATTGGTAGGCTTTAACACAGAAGTTGGTGAAGGTGGCCGTGATGTTGCTATGCAAGCCGCGGCAATGGCTCCGGTAGCTTTGGATGAAACGAGCATTCCAGAGGACTTGATTGAAAAAGAACGCGCCATTGGAAAGGAGTTGGCAATCCAAGAAGGAAAGCCAGCGGATATGGCAGAGAAAATTGCTGAGGGCCGATTGAAGAAGTGGTTCAAAGAAGCCACTTTGGTCAACCAAGCGTTTATCAAGGACAACAAAATGAGCATTGCTCAATATGTTCAGTCATTGGACAGCAGTGCGGTGGTTACAGGATTCTGCCGAGAAGCCCTCGATTAATCTCACTTGTACGAAATACTATAGGGCTGCCATTTGGTGGCCCTTTTTTCGTGTTTCACCTTTGCGGATTATTCGGATATTTACGGCGCAATGAAATACAAGAGAATCCTGTTGAAATTGAGTGGAGAGGCACTCATGGGCCAAAAGCAGTTTGGGATTGATAATGATCGGCTTCGGCAATATGCAGAAGAGATCAAATCGGTGGTAGATCGTGGCTTGGAGGTGGCTATAGTGATAGGTGGAGGGAATATTTTCCGTGGTGTTCAGGCTGAAGAAGGGGGCATGGAACGAACACAGGGAGATTACATGGGAATGCTTGCTACGGTAATTAATTCCATGGCATTGCAATCTGCTTTAGAGAGCACAGGAGTCGATACGCGGCTGCAATCGGCCATAGAGTTGAAGCAAATCGCTGAACCGTTTATTCGGCGCAGGGCGGTGCGGCATTTGGAGAAGGGTCGAGTGGTCATTTTTGGAGGAGGAACCGGAAACCCCTTTTTCACAACCGATTCAGCAGCTTCACTTCGAGCGATTGAGATTGATGCGGATGTCATTTTAAAGGGCACCCGTGTGGATGGAATTTATACAGCTGACCCAGAAAAGGATCCAACAGCCCAAAAGTTCGAGACGATTTCGTTCGATGAGGTCTATGAGAAAGGGTTGAAGGTCATGGACATGACGGCCATCACGTTGTGCAACGAGAACCAATTGCCGATTGTAGTCTTTGACATGAATAAACAGGGCAACCTACAGCGGTTGATTTCGGGTGAGGATGTAGGTACCTTGGTCAATGTTTAAAGGAGTCAAATGACAGAAGAAATTCAAATGGCGCTTGATACAGCGCGTTCAGGAATGGAAAAGTCCATTGCCCACATGGAAAGCGAGTTGATGAAGATCCGCGCCGGGAAAGCGCATCCGGCGATGTTGGATAGCGTCATGGTGGAGTATTATGGAACCATGACCCCATTGAGTCAAGTTTCGAATATCAATTCGACCGATGCGCGCACATTAACCGTTCAAGCATGGGAAAAGACCATGCTCGACCCCATTGCAACCGCCATCATCAACGCGAATTTGGGCCTGAACCCGATGAACAATGGTGAATCGATTTTGATCAATATTCCGCCTTTAACAGAAGACAGAAGAAGGGACTTGACCAAACGTGCACGCGCCGAGGGAGAGCATGCTCGTGTTTCGGTCCGCAATGCCAGAAAGGATGCCAACGACTTCATAAAAGCGGCAAAATCCGATGGATTGAGTGAAGATTTGGCAAAAGACGGAGAGAATGAGGTGCAGAAATTGACCGATTCCTACATTAAGAAAATTGATGAAATCCTTGCGAAAAAGGAATCGGACATCATGACGGTTTAAGCCTTGAATTCCGCAGCGTAGCTTCTGGCTTCTACATCGGATTGAATGAGGGACTCAAGATCAGGGGCCTTTTCAAAATCGACTTGATTTAAGGCATGTTCAATGGCGTCGGTCATTTGAAGGAATGAAAGCTCATCGTTCAAAAAACGGGCGACAGCCACTTCATTTGCAGCGTTCAGTATAGCGGCTGCATTGCCACCTTTTTCTCCAGCATCAAAAGCCAGTTGAAGGTTTCTAAATGCGTTTAAGTCGGGTTGCTCAAAAGTCAAATTGGGGTAGTCAAAGAAGCTGAACCGTTCGAAATTATTTACCAGACGCTGCGGGTAGCCCAATGCATATTGAATAGGCAACTTCATGTCTGGCAAGCCCAACTGAGCTTTGATGGAACCATCTTCGAACTGGACACAGCTGTGCACAATGCTCTGCGGATGCACCACGACTTCTATTTGATCCATCTTGACGTCGAAAAGCCATTTAGCTTCAATCACTTCGAGGCCCTTGTTCATCATAGAAGCACTGTCAATGGTAATTTTGGCCCCCATGTCCCAATTGGGATGATTGAGCGCTTGAGCCTTGGTGACATGAATCAAATCCTCTCGATTCTTCCCGCGGAAAGGCCCTCCGGACGCGGTCAGAATGATTTTTTCAATGGGGTTCAATATTTCACCAGCGAGGCACTGGTAGATGGCGCTGTGCTCAGAGTCGACCGGATGAATATCAATGCCCATCCTTCGGGCTTCTGCCATGACGATTTGGCCAGCGACTACGAGGGTTTCTTTATTGGCCAGTGCAATCGATTTCTTTGCGCGAATGGCCCGCAAAGTCGGCTTCAAGCCAGCGGCTCCAACCAGTGCTGTCAAGACGATATCGATGCCGTCCATTTCAACCACTTGCTCCAGTGCTTCGGGCCCGCCGTACACCTTGATTCCATGATTAAAAAGGGCGTCTTTGACGAGTGGAAGAAGTGACGGTTCACCAATGACGACGGTATTGGGTCTGAATTCCAGAGCCTGTTCAATCAGCAACGTGGCATTGCGATGGGCCGAAAGCACTTCGACGTGGAGTCGCTCCTTTTGTTCTCGAACCACTTGAAGCGCCTGGGTCCCGATGGAACCCGTGCTCCCCAAGATGGCCACTCCCCTCGTGACCGATTCTTCGCTACTCATAAAAACCCGAGTTCTAGTTTTGCCTCTTCACTCATCATATCCTGCGTCCAAGGAGGATCAAAAACGATATTGACTTTCGCTCCAGTCGCACCGACGATGTTGCCAACCTTCTCTTCAACTTCTGCTGGTAGACTTTCTGCTACGGGACAATTGGGAGACGTGAGCGTCATCTCGATGTGGACAAAACCATCGTCCATGATTTTTACCTCATAGATCAGTCCAAGTTCGTAGATATCGACAGGGATTTCAGGGTCGTGTACCGTCTTAAGGACGGAGATGACAGTGTTTTGATCGAAAGGAACAGACATGGATTATGCGATGGTGGCGTACCAAGTTTCCACCTCTTCCAAGGTAAGCGCCGGGATGTCCAATTTGTTCTTTTTTCGATATCCATTGAGCCGCTCACGCAGGCCCGCGGGAGTCAATTCATTCAATGCTTCGGCGCTGGAAAAACCAGCGTCGACCACATGTTGGATCCAGGTATCGGGAACGCCCCAGGTGCGCAATGCATTTAAATCTGGACCCGCATCGAAAACTTCAGGGCGCATTTGAGGGAAGAGCAGTACCTCTTGGATGGAGGTTTGGTTGGTCAACATCATGACGAGTCGGTCGATTCCAATGCCTATCCCGCTGGTCGGTGGCATCCCGTATTCCAGGGCTCGCAAGAAGTCTTGATCGATGAACATGGCTTCATCATCTCCACGCTCGCTCAACTTCAATTGATCTTCAAATCGTTTCCGTTGATCATCAGGGTCATTCAGCTCGCTGTATGCGTTTGCTATTTCTGTTCCATTGATCATGAGTTCAAACCGCTCTGTGTATGCATCATCGTCGCGGTGAACCTTCGTCAAGGGAGACATCTCCACAGGGTAGTCCATGATGAAGGTTGGCTGAATGAAATGAGCTTCGCATCGTTCACCGAAAATTTCATCAATCAATTTTCCCTTCCCCATCGAATCATCCGTCTCAATGCCGATGCGCGTGCATTCAGTGCGGAGCTCGTCTTCACTTTTGCCGTGTATATCGATTCCAGTATGTTCCAGAATAGCCTCCCTCATTGTGACCCGACGATAAGGCGGTGTAAAATCAATTTTAACACCTTGAAGGGTGGCCTTCGACTGCCCATGGACTGCGGTGCAAATGTCTGCCAAAAGCCGCTCTGTTGTCTCCATCATCCAGTGGTAATCTTTGTATGCGACATACAATTCCATTACCGTAAATTCTGGATTATGCGTCCGATCCATTCCTTCGTTGCGAAAGTTCCTGGAAAATTCATAAACACCTTCGAACCCGCCTACGATCAGTCGTTTTAGGTACAACTCATTTGCAATGCGCAAGTAGAGTGGAATGTCAAGTGCGTTGTGATGCGTGGTAAATGGGCGCGCAGCTGCACCACCGGGAATCGCCTGCAAGACGGGAGTATCTACCTCTAACCATCCGGCTTGGTCAAACGAAGAACGGATGGTTTTAATGACTTTTGATCGAGCTTCAAAGGTGGCCTTGACACTTGGGTTTACTACCAAGTCTACGTACCGCATGCGGTAACGCAACTCAGGGTCGGAGAAAGCGTCATGGACTTTCCCGTCTTCATCTACTTTGACCGCAGGAAGGGGCTTGAGGGACTTCGACAGGACAGTCATCGACTTTACTTTGACGCTTTGTTCACCCGTTTGGGTTGTAAACGTCACGCCTGAAATTCCAATAAAATCCCCGCGATCGAGCAACTTCTTAAACACATCATTGTACAACGTCTTGTCTTCACCGGGACACAATTCGTCACGATTGAGATACAATTGAAATGACCCTTCGCTGTCCTGTAACTCAACGAATGACGCTTTGCCCATGATGCGACGACTCATGATGCGACCGGCCATGGTCACGTCGAGTTCATTTTGGAATGAAGTTGACAGAGAAAGAGAGCGGTGACTCACTGGAAAGGATGCGGCTGGATAGGGTTCAATGCCCAGTGCGCGCATGGTGGCCAATGATTCGCGTCGAATGCGTTCTTGTTCCGATCGTTGCATGGTGCAAAGTTAAGCGGATGTCACAATGGCGGTGTAGTTTTGGGGCGAATAAAAACAGGCACATCGCATGATTATTAGATTGCACTTTTGGAGGATTGGATTGCTAGGAACATTATCGTTTGCGCTTCTTCACGGAGCCGTGGCACAAGAGGAAGATTCCTTGTTGAATTGGGTAACGTTGAACCCAGCTCCAGTGATAGGAGTTGATTTTGTTCAGTCAAATCAACTGAATTCTCCCAAGTCGGTCGTTTCGCTTCAAGCGGAGGAATGGATGACCAGCGCGTCAATTACCGAAGCCCTCGAGTTTATTCCTGGTGTGGACATTCAGTCGCGGGGCGCTTGGGGGGTTCAGACCGACGTAAGCATTCGTGGTGGAACGTTCGAACAAGTGGCGCTTTTGGTGGATGGAATGCGCTGGAGCGCCCCTCATACAGGTCACCATCTGATGAATATTCCCATTGACCCAGAGGATCTTGGAAGGGTCGAGGTCATCAAATCTGGCGGTGGTCCATGGGCTGGAGTGGGGGCTTTTTCTGGGGCAATAAACTTGCAAACCCAGCAAGCAACAAATCATAATCGCGTGACCGTTTCTGCTGAGCTCGGGAGTTTTGATTGGCAGCGATTTCGAGCTTCAACGGAGTGGAACACGGGAGCTTTTAGTCATCGATTCAGTGCTTCACAATTCACAACTTCTGGTCATGTCATGAATGCCGATGTTGATGTGAAACGGTTTTTTTATCGCACGCAGTTAGCGCATAATGCACATGCTTTTACAGGTTTACTGGCCGGAGAAACAAAATCTTTTGGCGCACAGAATTTTTATACAGCTGTTTATCCAAATCAATTTGAGGAGACTGGAGCAGCTGTGGGTCAGTTGGGTTGGCGCTTTCAAAAGGAGGAGCTTGAGTTGAGCGCCGGCATTCATACTCGTTTCCATCAGGATCGATTTGAATTGTTTCGGGAGGGCGTGGGCTGGTATCAATTGACGGATGACGGGTTTTATGTTGCCCAGCTTGCGGCTCCCGACACGGCTGGACTCTATGCTACATCCAGCTCGTGGTATGCTGGGGCTAACCAACATCGGTCGTTTGTCGGGGCCACAAATTTTCAAGTGAATTGGACGAAACCTCGTTGGGTCTTTTCTGCAGCTGCGGACGCTCGAACTGAGCGCATTCGTTCCAATCGGTTGGGGGAGCCCGTAGAAGGCGAAGAATCCATTTACAATTTTGGTGATGTCAGGCAAAACCTGGACGGTTATGCTTCTGCTCATTTTCGGGGAAACCAAATCACTGCGACTGCGACCGTTGGGGTCAACGCCAATTCTAGATTTGGCACCAACGTGCTTCCATCCGCCCAATTTTCGACTGATTTAGGAGAGAATGGTCGATTGTTTGG
>JAQBTQ010000034.1 GCA_027624855.1 Bacteroidota bacterium | reverse complement strand
AGCCTCGAAGATATTGACTGACATTTCATCCACAGAGACAATGCAAGTAGAGCACTTGTTGAAGCAAACGGCCTCTAGTATTTCAGGTTCTCCGCTTCGCTCGTGAATTCGGTTGTAAGCCCCAAATCCATTGGGCAGACCGCATCCATCCGCTTCAAAATTCGACAACTCATTTCCTTCCTCATCCAACAAGATTCCAGATTCTTCGATGTAGTCTACACCATTGTCACCAGTTGAAGGATCCCCATTTACAAACTTGTACAAAATGGTCGCTGAACCACTGATATTTACAGTCACTTCATAAACTCCATCGGCATCGTCGTCTGTCAATTGAAGTGCTCCTGCCTGCCAGTTTGGTGTCGTGAAATTCCCAATCACCCAAACTCCGTTTGCGTTCACCTCTTCTTCCGACATATCCACTCTGAACGTTACGTCCGCTGGATCGGGATTTTCGACGCAACCGGCTTCGCAAGAGTTGTAACACACTTCGTACACGATGTCTTCAGTCCCCACTGTCAATGCACGATTGTCACTTCCTTCCGCTGCACAATCGCCAACAATCAACTCATTGTCCACATTGCCATCACCATTTCCACTCCAATCATTTCCATTGATGAATTTGAATTGAATATCCCCAGGAGCAATCGCAAGCGTTGCTTCCCAGATTCCGTCAGCATCATCATCCGAAAGTGGATTCGCTGAAGGCGACCAACCTTGGAATGAACCAGCGATGTGCACGCCATTGACGGAAACCGTCTCTTGTGTCGTCATATCGACCCGGAATGTTACCATTGTAGGAGATACACACGTGCCACAAGCATTGTAACAAGGTGCAGCTCCGGTGGCTTCATCACCAGTCAATACCATATTCAAGTCTGTGAATTCTAAAATGCGGTTTCCGAAATCATCCGCACAGTCTTCACCGGTCAGATTTTCGTTCGGATTGGTCCAACTGTTACCATTGATGAATTTAAAGACCAAGTTGCCTTCCGCAATCGAATCAGCATAAAAGGAAACCCATGCTTCCCAAATGCCGTCGCCATTTGCATCAGTCATTGGTGTGCCTGCAGGGTCCCAGCCTTGAAAATTTCCAGCAATGTGAACTCCGTTCGGTGATACTGCAGTTTCTACACTCATGTCTACCCGCATGCGCACTGTGGTCATTCCACAAGCCGCACAACTGCCATAGCACACATGGTACGTTGCTTCTGTGTCATCAGCTCCCAAGGTGATGAATCGGTTATCATTGCCCGAAACTTCGACCTGACATGTTGGGGGAACATCTTCCACAAAATCCCAAGCAGCACCGTTAATGAATTTGAATTCGTAGGTGCTTTCACCAGGCAAATCCAGTGTCACTTCGTAAATACCATCCATGTCATCATCTGAAAGCATGGTTGCAGCTGGGTCCCAACCTTGAAATGAACCAGCCAAATGCACTCCATCACCTGAGACGGTTTCGTTGGTCATGTCAACCTGGAATGTGACAGAAACTTGTGCTGTTCCCATCAACGCTGTGATCAACATAACAGATAAAAAGTAAAAGTTTTTCATGCGATTAATGAAATTGGGTTTAATGGTGTTAAAAATACACGAAGCCAAAAGTAGCAGTAATTTTTCCACTCTTCCAACTGCATTGGTCGTTTTTTTCGTCTCAAGAAATCAACAGCCATTAATCAGAGACATTCAGGGCAACCTATCCCGAATCCATGGAGCCCAGCAACCATTTTGTCAGGCCACGGAATGGTCTTCCCGTTGATGTGGTCATAAGAAACCAAGATGGTGTTCGCTTTTGCAGTCCGAAGCCACTTTCCTTCCATTTGCTTTTGAACAACATAAGCCGCTTTTATGCTCTTTTCACCTACATGATCAATCCATGTAATGATCCTCACATCATCATTGAATAAAATGGGTAATTGGTAATCAATTTCATGCCTTGCGACGACCATCCCTGCTTCGTTCCAATTCCATTTCTTTCCAACGATGCCTTCAAAAAAGTGAATTCGACTTTGTTCGAAGTAATTCAAGTAAACGGCATTATTCACTATTCCAGCAGCATCGATGTCAACAAAGCGAATTTCCGGTCGATAGATTTGACAATCAGGTAGGTTTGGTTCTGACATGTGACAAAGGTATCCTCTTGTAATTTCGCAGCATGAACAAATCCAGGGTAATTTTTCAATGTGGTTGGGCGATCCTTTTCTTGATCTCTTTGATGGGTTTTATAGGTGAGCCTCGGTCCATTGCTTGGTTATTGGCCACCGTATCTTCATTGACCCCACTCTTGGTGAGCGTATTTTTCATGAAACGTCAATTCGACCATTCATTCTTATCAATCCTCGTAATAAGCTTGCATTTGGTCGCGATAGCGGTATGCTTAGCCCAATGGTTCATTTTAAATGCAGCCCACCCGATGCTGTTTTTGATTCCACTCGTTTCGATGACTTTGTGGATGGTACACAAAAGGCAATCCACCGAAAAGATGTGATTTTGCAACAGATTTGCGCCTGAGACCGGCTGAAATGGTGCACATTTTTTGTGCTTATCAACAAATTGCACTGGTTTATTAACTAAATGGCCTCTACCCCTTGCCACGGTTGAATTCACGCCTATATATTTGGCCACGTTGAAAATTCATTATTAAACCTTATACCATGAACAAAGCAGAATTGGTTGATGCAATGGCCGAAGGCGCTGGCATCTCAAAAGCAGACGCTAAGCGTGCATTGGACGCATTCGTTGACGCAACAGCTGGAGCGTTGAGCAAGGGTGATCGTGTTTCCCTCGTTGGATTCGGATCGTTCTCAGTTTCTCACAGAGCTGCTCGTCAAGGGCGCAACCCACAAACAGGAAAAGCGATTACCATCGCAGCGAAGAACGTAATCAAGTTCAAAGCTGGTGCTGAATTAAACTCAAAGGTTTAATTGTAAACTTTTTCTACAAGAAGGCCTTGAGTATCATGCTCAAGGCCTTTTTTTTTCAGGACATTTTTCGGACATGTCGAAATCGCAATTTGAAATCCTGTCACCTTTTGTAAGCGAGGCTCGGCTCGCTACGTTCAATCGATCATTGAATCGACGCACACGAAAAATCAGTGTTGTTTTAGAAAACGTCTATCAAAGCCGCAATGCGAGTGCTGTAATGCGCACGTGCGATGCCATGGGAATTCAAGATGTTCACCTCATAGAGAATATCAATCCTTGGGTATTCAACCGCGGAGTGTCCAAGGGAACCCCAACCTGGCTTACCCTAAGACGCTATCACTCTGAATCCAACCCAACCGAAGCTTGCATCAAAACGTTGAAGCAAGCTGGATACAAATTGGCCGTAACCTCTCCACACGTCGACGGTTTTGAACCAAAGGACTTACCATTGGACGACCCGATTGCACTGGTGATGGGAACAGAATTCGAGGGCGTTTCTGATGCATTTTTAGACGCTGCAGATTATCATGTCCAGATTCCCATGATGGGAATGGCAGAATCCCTCAACATCAGCGTTGCTGCTGGCATGATCCTGCATCGATTGATTGAAAATTTGCACTCTCAGCCACCTGATCAATGGCAATTAAACGATGAAGAAAAAGCGGCTATAATGTTGGAATGGACGAAAAAATCAGTTCGTCATTCGAATAAAATTCTAAGGCATTTCGAAAGCGCCGAATGAGGAATTGAATGGTGGTTTATTCATCATTTCAATCGACTTTTGCACCCGCATGAACACAACCTCAAAATTGAACATTGGCTATTCCGATCTCATTCGAATGGCGCTCCCCATTTCCCTGGGCACAATGCTTCAGTTTTTTGTTTTGCTCACGGACAATTTTTTTCTCTCACGGCTTAGTGAAAACGCTATCAACGGCGCAGGCAATGCTGGATTGGTTTACCTCACATTGCAAATGGTTGCAGTTGGAAGTGGTGCTGCCCTTCAAATTGTGATTGCAAGGAAGATTGGCCAAGGGGATACGCCGAGTGCACAGCAGACGTTTCGAACGGGACTGGTTATTCATTTAATGATAGGCCTTGTCCTAACAGTCCTCGCAATTGTCCTAGAAAAATGGCTGCTTCTCAATGTGATTCAAGACCCCGGTATTCGTCAAGTTTTCAATGAATTTTTCGCGATCAGAATGATTGGTTTCATTCCTTTTTCAGTGCTCCTCGCATTCAATGCCCTCTACACTGGAACCGCAAAAACGTGGCCCATCTTGGTCGTTGGAATCGTTTGTGCAGGAACCAATATTTTCTTGGATGCGGCATGGGTCGAAGGTTGGTGGGGCTTTACTCCGATTGGTGCTGTTGGAGCCGCCTGGGCTTCGCTGATTTCTGAGGTTTTAGGATTGGTAATGGGGCTATTGATAACCGTCATCTTTTTGCCAAAAGCCCTCTTGCCTTGGAGTCTATTATCGAAAAAAGAACTCGTGGCTTGGTGGAAATTAGCCTATCCGTTGATTGGGCAGTTCTTAATCACGATTTCGACATGGACTGCCTTTTTCTTTTTTGTCGAGAAAGTGGGAGGTATGGAATTGAAAGTCTCTCATATTGCTCGAAACCTGTTCATGCTGGCATTCATCATTTCCCAGGGAATGCAGCAAACAACTCGGACTTATGTGAGCGGGTTATTAGGTGAAGAACGATTGAATGATTTGTCCATCGCATTGAAAAGGATCGTGAAATTAAATTTCATCGGCATCCTCATGCTCTGTCACGGATTCATCCTATACCCGAATTGGATTGCATCATTTTTCTTTGACGATGCAGTTGGTCAATTGGCAATGACTCAAACGCTTTATGTAATATTCTCCGCCGTATGCATCTATGCCTTTACAGGAATCATGTTATCTACCATTCAAGGCAGCGGCAGAACCAAAATTGCTTTCTCAATTGAGTTGGCTGCGGTCACCCTATACATGCTTGTTGCGACCTCGCTGACTTTGATTTGGCCGCAACCGGTATGGATTATTTGGAGGGTTGAATGGGCATATTTCTCAATGATTGGATTGGGCAGCTGGTTTTACCTTCGATCTGGCAACTGGAAATCGCAAAACGACAACATTATCCCTACTTGAATCGCACATGTTTCCAGAACATCCCATTCAAAAACCATTGAGGGTCGGCTTTTTCGGGACTCCAGAATTCGCAGCCACTTGTTTGCAAGCGTTGATTGACTCCCAATTCAATGTGGTCGGTGCAGTCACCGCTCCAGACAAAAAAGCGGGAAGAGGTCAGCACATCAAACAATCCGACGTCAAACAACTGGCCGATATTCGGGGGATTCAGACACTTCAACCGCAAAATCTGAAATCTCCAGCATTCCTGTCCGCCTTGAATGATTGGTCTTGCGACGTGTTCATTGTGGTTGCGTTTCGAATGTTACCCGAATCGGTTTGGAATGCTCCTCCCTACGGGTCCATCAATCTTCATGCCTCATTGCTTCCTCAGCTGAGGGGAGCGGCGCCCATTCAATGGGCAATCATGCATGGACTGAAAAAAACGGGAATCACCACCTTTTCCCTCCAACATGAAATTGATGCGGGAGATATCCTCATGCAAGAAGAAATTGATATTTCAATAGAAGAAACCGCAGCAAGTTTGCACGATAAATTGCTTGATCGCGGTAAGGAACTTGTTATCGCGACGTTGAATCATCTTGCTCAAGGTAAACTGCGACCATTGGAGCAGAAGAAAATGAAGCAAAGCCCACTGCTTTCTGCTCCCAAACTTAATTCAATTAATACAC
>JAQBTQ010000024.1 GCA_027624855.1 Bacteroidota bacterium | reverse complement strand
AATCTTAAGGGTGGTGTTAAGGTCGTGGGTCTGATCAGTGTGATTGTAACTGAGGTCTATTCGATGTAGAATCAACTGTAGAAGTTCTCTTTTTAGATCCCCCTCCCAATTCTCAATACCACAGACATAATTCACTAAATGGAAACAATACACATACTAACAAGAGTAAGTACCTCTACTCAAACAGAAGAGAAAGGAGGAACAAGTCTTTCAACTCAAAGAGAAAAAGGAATAGAACTCTCCAAATCTCTTGGAATGAAATATGAGTTACACAACGAAGGAGGTACATCATCATCAACTGACAATTTAGAGACACGTCCTGTCCTACTTCAGTTACTAAGACGAATTGATAAAGGTGAAATCAAACACCTTTACGTTTGGAACACAGATAGATTATCCCGTAATACATCTACTTGGTTTCTGATTAGACAGAAGATGGTTAAACAAGGAGTCGTACTCTACACTTCAACTGGTAAATATGACACCACCGGAGACATGGAAAACCTGATCTTAGGTATTCTTTCCGAAATTTCTCAATACGATAATAAGATCCGATCAGAAAGAAGTAGACTTGGTAAACTTGAAAAAGTAAAGTCCAATTACTACAGAGGAGGAGACCCTCCGTTTGGTTATCAAATAAAGAAATTGGATAAGGGTTCATTATTGGAACCACACCCTGAAGAATCAAAACACATAATGACAATCTACTCCCTTTACCATCAAAGTTATTCGATTAAGGAAATTAAGAACTACTTAGAACACCAAGGAGTTCAAACACGAAGAGGAAACAAACATTGGTCTCTAGGATCAATACAAGTTATCCTCCGAAATGAATGTTACATTGGTAAACAATCCTTCACAGACAAGAAAAGTGGGTTTACCATTGAATACACTTGTCCACCATTGATCTCAAAACAACTCTTCAATGAGGTAAAGGATATTCGAAAACTCAAATTGGAAAAGAGAGGTCAGTTCAATAGAACAACAAGATCATTTTTGTTTAGGGACTATATTTTCTGTAGTTGTGGACGACCAATTGGAGGTCGAATAAAAGAGACTCAAGATGTAAATCACTACTACTGTCCATTGAGTGAACGGAGGTTTAACATGTCAGTTGAGAAGAGTCTGAACTGTGATATGAAAAGGTGTCTTAATATCCCTACCACAGACGATTTCCTATGGAACTCTATTTTCACTACACTTAAAGACAATAGACATTTATCACATGAATCTAAGACTCTGTTGAAATCAGACATAGTTGAATTCCGTAACATCATTGGACAACAACTCGATGACATTGAGAATAGACTCATAATGTTGGAACAACGAAAAGATAAAATCAAGAATGGTATTGTTGAAACAGAGAAAAGACAACTGTATGGAGAATACGAAGGTTCTGATGTTTATGAGTCACTTAAAAAGTCATTGAATCATGATTTAGATGAAGTCTCTGTGGAAATCGACCATTTAAAAGGTCTACAGAAAATAGATTCTGATCACAAAAAGTGGTACAACAACTACAAATTGATAGTGAATTATGTCTGTGGTATTGAGAATTGGGAGGGGGATCTAAAAAGAGAACTTCTAAAGTTGATCCTACATCGAATAGACCTCAGTTACAATCACACTGATCAGACCCACGACCTTAACACCACCCTTAAGATTCCACTACACAATTCCACCACAAATTCAGGGAACTGTAGTAGTACACCTTTGGTGATAAAACACTTGAAAACCTCAGTAAATACGGGGAAATCAACCCGGATATCTGCCGCCTACTCCACCGTAACGCTCTTAGCGAGGTTCCTTGGCTGATCAACGTTGCAGCCGCGCATGACGGCGATGTGATAACTCAACAATTGAAGCGGAATCACGGTGAGCAAAGGGGCCAATGACTGGTCAGTTTTGGGCACTTCTATCACGAACTCTGCCAACTGTTTCAGATCGGTATTTCCTGCTGAGACGAGCGCAACCAGTCGCCCGCCACGTGCTTTCACCTCTTGAATGTTCGAGACGATTTTCTCATAAACATCGTCTGCGGTAGCAATGAAAAAGACCGGCATCTCTTCATCAATTAAGGCAATCGGGCCATGCTTCATTTCAGCGGATGGATACCCTTCTGCATGGATGTAACTGATTTCTTTCAGCTTCAGCGCGCCTTCGAGTGCCACAGGGAAATTGACACCTCTTCCAAGGTAGAGGGCATTTTCATTGTTGACGAAGTGACGAGAAATTTCTTTAATGCGCTCCTCCTGCTCAAGCAACTTCTGCACTTTTTCGGGAATCGCATTGAGTTCAACCATCAACCGGTTGAAGCGCTGAGCTGAGAGTTGACCTTTCTTCTTGCCAACCAGCATAGCAATGAGTGTTAATACCGTGATTTGCGCAGTAAAAGCTTTGGTCGACGCCACGCCGATTTCTGGCCCTGCGTGAGTGTAAGCTCCGCTGTCGGTTTCTCGCGCGATGCTCGAACCCACCACATTGCACACCCCAAATACATGGGCTCCTTGTTGTTTTGCCAACTGGATTGCTGCCAAGGTGTCGGCAGTTTCGCCAGACTGTGAGATGGCAATGACCACGTCATTTGGTTTGATGACTGGGTTTCGGTATCGAAATTCAGAAGCGTACTCGACTTCGACGGGTATCCTTGCAAAATCTTCAAACAGGTATTCAGCTACAAGGCCGGCATGCCAGCTTGTCCCACATGCAATGATCAGAATGCGCTCGGCATTTTCCCACCGTCCCCAGTGATCATCGATTCCGGACATCTTGATCTCGGATCGCTGAATGCTCATTCGTCCGCGAATAGAATCCAGAATGGAATTGGGCTGCTCAAAAATTTCTTTGAGCATGAAATGATCAAACCCGCCCTTTTCGATGGCTTCGATTTGCATTTCAAGTTCATGGATTTCCGGGGTAACCACAATGTTCTGCAGGTTACGGATGGTTAATCCCTCGAGTTTATTCATTACCGCGACCTCCTCATCATCCAGGTAAATGACGTTTTGGGTATGCTCGATGATGGGGGTTGCATCGGACGCTATGTAGAATTCATTTTCTTCACCGACACCAATGACGAGTGGACTGGATTTTCTTGCAGCGATTAACAAATCAGGCTCGTTCGCATCGATGATGGCGATTGCGTAGGCACCTTCGACTTCTTTCAACGCCATTTGCACGGCATCAGCAATGGGCGCCTGGGTTCGACTTTGTACTTCGTCAATGAGGTGAATCAGCACTTCCGTGTCGGTATCGCTAACAAATGCGTGGCCATTGGCCTCCAAACTGGTGCGAAGGGATTCATAATTTTCGATGATGCCATTGTGGATCATGGCAAGCCGCCCCAATCGTGCTGTATGGGGATGGGCATTGACGTCATTGGGCGGTCCGTGGGTCGCCCAACGTGTATGTCCGATGCCAGTCGTTCCTCGCGGCATATCATCACCTACAAAAGTGAGAAGGTCATCTACTTTCCCCTTTTTCTTTTTGATTTGAATGGCACTGTTTTTATCCAATACGGCAACGCCAGCGCTGTCGTAACCGCGGTACTCAAGTCGCTGCAATCCTTTGATAAGGATGGGGAAGCAATCTTTCTCACCTATGTATCCAATGATTCCGCACATCGTGTATCGAATTTAATAATAATCCTTATTCGCTCCACGTGAGGACGAGTCGTGCGTTGGGCTTCCAATTGGTCGTATCGCCTTCAATAGGCGCTGATTCGGGGCCATTCAATACGACACCTTGAAGCGAAATTCCCGCTCGAGATGCAACCACATAAAGTTGATCACTGGAAAAAGTGCCATTCAGCATTCGCTGGAATGTTTGCGAGATGTTGAAGCGATAGGCGTTGTTGGACTGGTCGAAATTTCCATTGATGTTTAATCCAATGGATGTTTGATCGGGGGTAGAGATGGGCTCACCGTTTTCATTCTCGGTCAGTATGAAAAGCTGGGTAGGAATGGGATAACGAGGGTCGTTGTATTCACTAGCGACAGGTAACCAGAGTTCGGCCTTGTGTACTGCTCGATTTGGACTGCGCTGCGCCTCCCACTCTTCCAAATCTGGGAATTTGATTCGGGTTTTTAAGCCCGCACCGGAGAAGACACCGGATTGCAACGAACCATCAACAGCTGTAATGTACGCTTCGTCAAGCGCTTGGAATGGTGGATACCATTGGTGCTCGAACAGGTTTGTACGAGGACTGAGGGCATTGATATTGAAATCATAAACCGCTGCACTGTCGGTATCATTGTGGTAATGCATTCGGATTCGACTTACGCCCGACGTTACGTCGATTCCTACCGCTCCCTGCCCAGGCCCTTGTGGATCAGGCATTACGAGAATTCCCTGGAAATAGTCTGACCAATCTTGATTGGATGAGTAAACCGTTGGATCAGCTTCCAATAGCCGTTGACCAAGTTCGTTCGTGAGGTAGATGCGAACTTCTGGAGCGACAGTATCGTTTCCGATGAATAATTCTTCAGCGGGGTTGATAATGATGGGCTGGTATGCCGGGTCTTCAAGCGCTTCCTCTGTGGTGAGGAATGAATGGTTGGAAAAATAAGCGGAATCCAGTGTGAGGGAATCTTGCAGCTCCCAAACATGAATGTTTTGTGGGCTTAATAATCCGTAGCGATCACCAGTGTACTTCAAGGTGAGGTAGATGCTATCGATTGTTGCATTGGAGCCGAAATCGATGTCAGGAGTGCTCAGTCGCAATTGGGCGGCAAATCCAGCTTGGTGTATCCCAAAAAAAGGGTGTTCCATGTTGCCCAGAACAGCCGTGCTGAGGTGGCTTGTTTCTAGGCTGTCCTCTCGAACTGTTTCAAAAAGCAACGCGATGGTGTCTGTTTGGTTGAGCCCAAGCAAATCCTCTTGCGCATGGTCCAAACCTATTTCGGTATCCGGCTTTTTACAACCATTGAGGACGGCGATCCCCAAAATCATTGCCAAGACTGCCCCGTACTGTCCTGCGGTGATCTTTATCATGCCGCGAAGTTCAGCAATTACGAGACAGCCTCAGCCTTTCCCTCCAAAATCGTATCGTAAAAATTGTTTATGTCCGTCACATAGCCCTCTTCACCGTGGTATTTCAACACCGGAACTGACGAATTTTCGATAGCAGATAAGGTCTCTTCATTGAGATCTTCCGAACCAATGATGAGCCCATCTGAATGCTGGATGGCCAGGGCATTGAGGTTGTCAAACGAGGGGTTCTCAATGGTTGATACGCTATCGGACTGAATTCCATCTTGGACTAATTTCTCGGACATTCTCCTATTGAGTGAACCTTCAAAGCCTTCACTGTAAATGCTTGAGATAACCTTGCTTTCAGCGAAATACGGGTCTTTGGAGAATTGCTGTTTTAGGTAGAGCGGAACGACACTTGTCATCCAGCCGTTGCAATGGATAATGTCTGGTGCCCAACCCAATTTCTTGACCGTTTCCAATACGCCACGCGCAAAGAAAATAGCACGTTCATCATTATCTGGGAATAGCTTATTACTGCCATCCCGTAATACAGCCTTGCGCTTAAAGTACTCATCGTTGTCAATGAAGTAAACCTGCATTCGGGCCGTAGGGATGGATGCGACTTTGATCACCAAGGGATGGTCGGTTTCATCGATCATCAAATTCATTCCGGAAAGCCGAATGACTTCATGAAGCTGATGACGGCGTTCGTTAATTTTGCCAAAACGAGGAGTGAAAACTCGAATTTCTCTTCCCTTTTCGTGTACCGCTTGTGGCAGATTCCGGCTAACCGAGCTCATTTGAGTAGCGGGCAAGAATGGTACAATGTGTTGAGATATGTAGAGGATTCTTGCTTTCTCCATGATGGCCGGATGAAATTTGGTTCGAACGAATATCAAAAGTACGTATTTTTCCGGCGAAAACCAAGGAAAAGCCCTGAAAAATAAGGGTTTTACATGACGAATGGAAACAATTGCAAGTGTTGAAAAGCTACAATCGCGAATTGAGCATTTTCGAACTCAAATGTTGACTGTGGGATTTGTCCCTACCATGGGCGCCTTGCACAATGGGCATAAATCCTTATTGCAAATTGCGCGTAATCAATGTGATGTGGTCGTTTTGAGCATTTTTGTTAATCCTACACAATTCAATGATCCCCAAGATTTCAAATCCTATCCTTTGACGATGGACGAGGATTTGTCCATGGCTTCAGCAGAAGGGGTGGACTTGGTATTTATTCCAAATGTTCAGGAAATGTACGGAGGCAACTTATCCGTCGACCCAGTAGATTATGGATCCATCACAAAGGAATACGAGGGGTTAACACGCAAGGGTCATTTTGATGGTGTCGTTGCCATTGTGAGGAAGTTGTTTCAAGCGGTCAATTCAGACGCCTCATTTTTCGGAGAAAAGGACTTGCAGCAATTGGCGGTCATTCGTCGATTGGCCAGTGAAGAGTTTCCGAACATGAAAATCGTGGGATGTCCATTGGTGAGAGATGCGGACGGATTGGCGATGAGCAGTAGAAATATCCGATTGGATGCCAATGGTCGAAATCGGGCCTTGAATTTATCGCGATGGCTCGGGGTGCTCCGGATTGCGGCAGTAGAAGGAAGTGATATTGATGCGGCTTTGGAAGGAATTCGAATGGAAGCAGCTGCCATTGAGAACATCGATTTGGAATACGTAGACGTGGTGGATTCTACAACATTCGCAACCCGGCGTGGGGAATGGAAAACCAAAGGGTCGCACGCCATCGTTGCGGCAAACGTTGACGGCGTGAGGTTGATTGATAATTGTGCGATTCATTGATTGAAAGCCCATGTGAAGCAATACTTTGGAAATTTCTTTCGAACTTTGACAAAAAATCTGTATTATGATTACCGGTCCCTGGCAAGTTGTTCTCATCGCACTCGTAGTGCTCTTGTTATTTGGTGGCAAAAAAATCCCTGAACTGATGCGGGGATTGGGCAAAGGAGTGAAAGAATTCAAGGACGCAACCAACAAGGACGATTCCAAGGACGACGGAGAAGATTGATGAATCGGCTTCGGGTTTTATTTGTCTTTTCGTTGACTCTTCTGCCGATTTCTGTGTTCGCACAAATCGATGGTGAGGCCGTCCGTCTCGAAGGCCTGCATGAGGAGGAGATGATGTGCGATACCGCCCTTTTGAATTCAGAGCTAGATTGGTTAGAATTTTTAGGAGAGGACTGGTGTTTTTCGACTGACACCACATTGCTCAACATTCGCGATTTCGATTCAAGCGAAACCCCTTCCATCGATACGACGGAGCTGAAATTGAGGTTGTCCTTGTTGGATGCTCAATCGCCACTTGATCTGAGTTGGAATCCAGTCGTTCATGGACGCATTGCTTATTTCGCCAGCAAAAGAAAGAGGCACTTCGGCAAGATGTTGGGCCGATCCCAAGCTTATTTCCCACTGTTTGAATCCACCCTCGATCGGTACAGTTTGCCACTTGAATTCAAGTATTTGCCTGTAGTCGAAAGCGCACTCAACCCAACAGCAAAATCTCCGGCAGGTGCAAGAGGACTGTGGCAATTCATGTATGCTACAGCCAAGCATTTTGATTTGCGCATTGACTCTTACGTTGATGAACGTCAGGATCCTGAGCGAAGCACAGAAGCAGCATGTCAGTACCTGTCTAGGTTGTATGGCATCTATGAGGATTGGTACATGGCCTTGGCGGCCTACAATGCTGGCCCTGGGAATGTCAACCGGGCCATTCGAAGGAGTGGTGGCAAAAGAAATTTTTGGGAAATCCGTTATTTCCTTCCCAGAGAGACGCGGAACTACGTGCCGACGTTTATGGCGGTTGTTTACATCATGGAATTCCCCGAGGAGCACAATATTTACCCCATTGATCAAGCGCCGTCATTCAATTTTATGGATACGGTCATGGTCAATCAAGCCTTGCGCTTTGATCAAATCGCTCCCATGCTAGCCATGGACCAAGTTGAATTGGAGCGGCTGAATCCCATGTTTCGACAAGGAGTCATTCCCGCCGAAAACGAACACTTCCCCATTGTTCTTCCACAAACCAAGATTCCAGCGTTTATGGCGCTAAAGGATAGCATGGCGCTCATTGAGCCTGAGCTTACGCCAGAAATTGTGTTTGTCCCAGAACCCATAACATACAAAGTCAAGAGTGGAGATGTGCTGGGTCGAATTGCGGATAAATACGGGGTTAGCGTTCGGCAATTAAAAGAGTGGAACAATTTATCGGGTTCCATGATTCACATTGGACAAAAATTGATCATTCATGCGGACGGGAGTCGCTAGCACGTGGTTTGGGTTGCTCAGCTTGCTTTTTTTTGCAAGTTGTGGAAGCCAGGAGGGCGCACGTTCTCCATTGACGGGCAAGGTTGGAGCGGCTGGTGAAATTGTTGTCGTTGCTGAACAGTCGGTTTGGGACGGAATGATAGGCGATTCGCTCAGGGCCGTTTTTGACGCACCATTTCCCGTTTTGCCACAATATGAGCCGTGGTTTGATTTGGTGCACCTCGAGCCCGAATCATTTGATCGTTTTTGGAAGCCACACCGAAACATCATTCACATTGAAATTGCAGATCGGGTGGATACTCAAACCCCGTCGGTGCAATTCTTCAAGGAAAAGTATTCCCACGACCAGATTTTTGTCGTGGCCAAGGCAAAATCGATTGAGGGGCTGGCGATGCAAATTAGCGAGCAGGCCCAAGAATTAATCAGCGTGTTTCATCGCGCAGAAGTCGAACGGTTTGCCGATTTGATTGCCTTGGATGATCAAGAAGTGATCCGATCAGAATTGATTGATTTGGCAGGCTTAGAATTGACGATTCCACGCGATGCCCGTTGGGCCAAGAAGAATGATCAATTTCTATGGATTGATCGCCAATTGACGCGAATGAAGGGCGGCGACAATCACGATGTTCAGCAAGGATTTTTTGTTTATCGAGAACCCTACGTCAGTGATGAACAGTTTTCAATGCAGTCGCGATTGCAAGCTCGGAATCGCGCTTTACGGGAGTTTGTTGAAGGGCCGACGCCCCAATCATATATGACCACAGAAATGCGCTATGTACCCACTTATGAAGAGGGGGTCTTTAAGGGCCAATTTGCATCTGAATTAAGAGGATTGTGGCGCATCGAAGGGGACTTTATGGGAGGGCCATTTTACAGCCTCACATTGTACCATGAAGAATCTGGGGAGTTGGTCACAGTGGAAGGTTATGCTTATGCTCCGTTCTTCGAGAAGAGGGAATACATGCGCGAGGTTGAGGCCGTCGTGCGCTCCTTGACTTGGACCCAGCCAATGCCCAATTTACCATGAGGTATATCACAATGGCAGGTGTCCTGACCTTGTTGGTTTCCTGCAATGAAACGACAATAACGGACACCAACAGGCCAATCGTGCCAAAAACGTGGAGTTTCGAATCCAGCATTCGTGCGTTGGAAATCGCACCAGACGGATCCATTTGGTGGGCAGGATCAAATGGCTTACTAGGTCATAGTGCGGATAATGGTGAAACGTGGAGTGTGGATACCCTTACCCTTCCGAATGGCACGGTGCCATCATTTCGTTCGGTTGCCGTTACAGATTCTGCAGCCTATGCATTGACCATTGCGTCTCCCGCCGTCCTTTATCGAAGGGGTTTGATCGAAGGGGTTTGGTCTCCGGTTTATGTCAACCTCGATAGTGCGGTTTTTTACGATAGCATGGCGTTTTGGGATGAGCAAGAAGGGTTGGCAATGGGTGATCCCGTTGAGGATTGTTTGAGCCTTTTAATTACGAGAGATGGAGGCCGTTCCTGGAATCCGGTTCCTTGTACGGACTTACCAGCCATTGCTAAAAATGAAGAAGGGGTAAGAGAAGCAGCCTTTGCTGCGTCAAACGGAAACATTGCAATCCATGGGGATGAGGCATGGGTGGTTACGGGAGGAATCGCCTCGCGAGTTTACCGCACGGAGGATCGAGGAAGGACATGGTCCGTGGTTGAGACGCCCATTGTTCAAGGGTCAGCTATGACCGGGATGTTCAGTGTTGACCGTTGTGACGATCTGGTCGGCCTTGGTTGGGGGGGTAACTGGGACGTCATGGAGGATAATCTAGCTAATCGGGTTATTACGGTGGATGGTGGAGCGAGCTGGGCATTGCATCAACCAGGCGAAGGCCCCGGGTATCGTTCATGTGTGCAATACGTCCCACAAAGTAATTGCCAGGGAATATGGGCAGTGGGGATTCCTGGAATTAGCCAATCCTGGGATGGTGGCTTGCAGTGGTCTACTGAACCCGATAGTAGTTTTTACACCGTGCGGTTCACTCCAGATGGCCGCACCGCTTGGTTAGCAGGCCGCGGCAAAATTGCCTTACGACCGGTCAATAAGCCAGCTCAGTGAACTAAGAATGTCGTGGCATCGCCCCCATTGACTCGGACGATGTACGCACCGGCACTCCAGTCATTCACATCTATGCTCCACTGCGTGATGCCATTTGACTGGCGAACGTGGGTCACCAATTCCCCTTGACCGTTCCATACTTGGATTTGATCAATGGCACGATTTGACTGAACGTGCAATTGATCAGAAGCTGGGCTTGGCCAAACCTGAATTGCATCGATCGATTGGTTTTCTTCAACACCAATGGAAACGTCCCCCTTAGCAAAGGCGTATTGTCCCTTTTTCAAGTCGAACACGCGAAATAGCCCGGAACCATTTGCCAATGACCCCGGCTGCCATTCATAAGATTCACATTCTTGCCAAGGAGCGCCCGCATGAGGGCGCCAAGCCAAAAACCCGTCGGCTTCTGTCCCGCCGTAGAGTTCGTAATCCAATGCATTGGCATCATTTCCATAATATTGAAGACGGGCATCCAATAAGATGCCTGCTGGCCAGATACCATCGACGACCCAAAAATGCGTGGTGCTTAATTCGTCAACATAGGGCTCCGTGGGTCCTGCGTCAGGGGCGGCCCAATGGTGTTCAATCCGGACCAAAGCTGAGTCGCCTTCTGGAATTGCATCGCACCCAACTCGCATCGCGACCCATGGCAGGTTTTGGATGCCTTCAGGCTCCGTGATGGTGTACATGAAATCCATTCGACCTTGATTGAGCCGTCCGTTTGGATTCAAGGCAATCATTGCGGGATAATCGATGTCGGGGTGTTCAATGGTAATGGCATCGCTTTGACCATTGGCAATAATCTGAGTGTCAAATCGCTGCCAATTAGCGTCCCATACGGCAACTTCCAAGGGCTCGTTCATATGGTAATTTTCACAAGCCCGCAGTTTCTGTTGAAGGTAGAGAACGGTTTGCTGAGGGCCAGCATTTGAGGTGGAGTCAAGCACCCAAGTTGAGAACCCGGGCTGCAACACTTGCGCTTCAAACCATGGCGTCATATCGACGCCGGTGACTTCTTCAAGCGTTTCTTCGAAGTCGGTTGCGTCCATGAAGCTGTCGTATAAAGCTGCAATAACAGATTGCATCCCAGAACGGAACAATTCATCGCCCAAGTAGGCCCTGAGATTGTGCAGAATGGAAGCTCCTTTGTAGTAGGTATGCCTACCATAGATTTCTTCGTCCGGCATGGGTGAAAGCGGATGAAATCCGTTGTCTTGCACGTGGCATTCTTCGAGAACAAACAATTGGTTGTCCTTGACCACATCAATGAATGCCTCTTCACCATCTTTCCATTCCACAAACAAGTGAGAGCTGTATTCTGCAGGACCTTCCTTCAACCACATGTGATTGTGAATGCGTGGCGCGACCAAATCGCCCCACCAATGATGCCCCAATTCATGGCTGAATAAATCGCCATTGGCAACCAACCCCTCGCCTACCATGAACTGCGGATAGGCAATGTTTGTGGGGATTTCCAATGCGCCATCTGTAGTGAGCACGTAACCGACGCGTTCCCATGCATAGGGACCCCACCAATATTCGAGCGCATCGATTGCGAAACCGAGTTCTTGAAATTTGTTTACCATTTGGCCAATGTGCTCCTGTTTTCCAGTCAATCGCACGGGGATGTCGCCGTAGGCTCCAGTATGCACGTAGTTGGAATCCACATAAGGTGCCACGGCAATTGCGGATTGGTGGGTGGTAATGGGGTGATCCAGCTGAAAACTTCGAACCAAGGTATCGCCGCCTAGTACTTGTTCACCAATGAGGTGCCCTTGACAATGTGCTTTTCGACCTCCTGCGCTGGTGATGTGATAGGTGTAGGTCGCACGTTCGACAAAATTGTCAAAACAGGGATACCAGACTTTTCCAAAATTCGGGGGGATGGTGGTCAGCCCGATACCCAAATTGTAGATGTAGTCGCTCACGAAATAGAACCCACCCCAGTAAGGGTCTTGGTAAGGCGGTCCTCCATACCAGATATCGAGATTGTATTGCTCATCGGTGATCCAACCATTTTCTGGAGATGAAATGTGAAGTTCTGATTCGTTCTGATCGAACGTAACGGCAGCGCCATTGACGAGCACACTGTCGACTGTCAATTCGACCAAGTCAAACCATAAATCCGTTGCCTCATCACTTAAAACACTCAACTCGATTTGCGCGTGAGCCTCCAATAATTGATAACTATAATTGGTGACGTCGAGATCCAATTCATAGGTGTGCACATCAAAGGAGTCGCTGCGAGCAATGGATGGCTCCATATCGTAATTCATCATCCAACGCGGCGCAGCAGAGGGAGGTTCGGTTTGTCGGTCGCTTGATTGCGCTCGGAAATGATGGCAAGGCACGGGATTGAACACGCGAGGTGTTCTCAATTGACGTTGTGGAGCTTCTTCTTGCGATTGAGCAAAAGGCATGCTGCAGACCACGAAGGTGAAGCATAAAAATTGGCGAAGAAATGACTGTGGCATGTCGGCAATTTACATCAGGCAACTACTTTCGTTGCATGAATCAGTCAATCATTGCCCTCGGAAAATTTGTTGAAATAAGCTATATCCTTCGCGAGGCGAACGCGGAAGGCGAGGAACTTGAAATTTGCCCTGCAGATGAGCCATTTGGTTTTATGATGGGTGAGGGCCATGTCTTGCCCGCCTTTGAATCCGCATTGATGGGATTGCAAGTGGGAGATTCATTCGATTTCAAATTGACGGTAGAAGAGGCTTATGGTGAGGAAGATGAGGAAGCTTATGTCGAGGTGCCTAAATCGGCATTTTTAGTGGACGGCGAATGGGACGAATCTGTGTTCGAAGTAGGGGAGGTGGTGCCCATGCAAACAGAAGACGGTGACGAAATCATTGGCGTGGTAGCGGAGGTGCGGTTGAATTCGCTGGTGGTGGATTTTAATCACCCTTTTGCAGGGTTGGCGCTGCATTTCGTGGGAGAGGTATTGGCTGTTTCGGATGCGCCTTCTGGACAATGATTCGCAAAAAGATTCGGTACCTTTGAAGCATGCAACGCACGGAAATAGAAGAACTTGGTGAGTTCGGGCTGATTCGGAGACTAACTGAAGGGACAGTGCTTCGTCAGCCTTCGACGTTAATGGGAATAGGGGATGACGCAGCAGTATTAAATCCAGATGGGAAACAAGTGGTAATTTCCACGGACATGCTCTGTGAAGGGGTGCATTTTGACCTGTCATACGCCCCTTTGAAACACTTGGGTTACAAGGCGATAACGGTGAATTTATCCGATATCTGCGCGATGAATGCCCTGCCTACTCAGGTTACGGTTTCGATAGCGGTGAGCAATCGGTTTTCTGTTGAAGCATTGGATGAATTGTATGCTGGGATTCACAAGGCTTGTGCCGTATATGGGGTCGATTTGGTTGGCGGCGACACCTCGACATCTCCCTCGGGATTGATGTTGACGGTAACTGCGCTTGGAATCGTCGATTCTGCAAAAGTCACTTCGCGCGCTGGAGCCAAGTCTGGCGATCTCTTGGTGGTTTCGGGGGAATTAGGCGGGGCTTACATGGGCTTGCAGATTTTGGAACGAGAAAAAGTGGTGTTCCAGTCCGCGCCAATGGCTCAACCGGATTTATCAGGTCATGAGGGGATTTTGGAACGTCAACTCAAACCCGAAGCCCGGACCGATGTCATTCGAGAAATTGACGAGTTGGGATTGAAGCCGACCTCGATGATTGACATCAGTGACGGACTGGCGAGCGAAGTCTTTCATCTTTGTGCAGCTTCTGGTACGGGAGTGAAAATTTATGAGGATAAACTCCCAATTAGCCAGCACACCTATAAGACCGCTCGGGACTTCAATCTGGACCCAACGCTGTGCATGCTAAGCGGTGGAGAGGACTATGAATTGCTGTTCACCATTGCCCAAGAGGATTATGAAAAAGTTCGAAATCACCCAAAACTATCGGTGATAGGCCACATGACAGGGGATACCGAGGAAAAGACACTGATCACAAAAAATGGAATGGAAACACCACTGAAGGCACAAGGGTGGGACGGTGTTGCCAAGAACAACACCCAAGGTGAAGGGTAAAAAATGTGCGGGATAGCGGGGATATATGGGATAGGAGATAAAGCGTCATTTCATGAGGCGTGTTCGGCTTTGAGCGGAATGGTTGATAGAATAGCCCATCGAGGACCCGATGCTTCTGGAGTCTGGATGGAAGAAGACGAAGTAATTTTTGGCCACAGGCGTTTGAGCATTATTGACACCCGTGACGCTGCCAATCAGCCCTTCGTAGACTCGTCGACTGGAGATGTGCTGATTTTCAATGGTGAAGTCTACAACTACCGAGAACTCAAAGAGCAATTGAGTGGGAGTTATGTTTTCAAAACGGATAGTGATACCGAAGTAGTTCTTGCTGCTTTGCAGCAATGGGGCAGATCCGCCTTACAGGAATTTAATGGCATGTTTGCTTTCGCTTATTGGAATCATGCCAATCGCGAAGTGCTTATCGCCCGGGATCGAATCGGTATTAAACCAGTTTATTACACCCATGCACGAGGAGCGGTTCTCTTTTCAAGTGAAATTCGAAGTTTATTGGCTTCCGGTTGGGTGAAGCGAAACATGTCGCCAGAGGCATTAGCCGATTACTTGCGTTATCAAACAGTTCATGCGCCGTTGACGATGGTTCAAGATGTATTTCTTCTTGAGCCAGGGCATTGGTTACGATTGCATGGTGAAGAGACAGAAAAGGGGTGCTGGTGGGATGTTGCAAGTCTTTCAGTCGACGAAATCGGATCGAACATTTCACGTGCAGAGCATTTAAAAATGATCCGTGAGAAACTGGAGCGATCCGTGGATTTGAGACTGCGTTCAGATGTTCCGCTAGGCGCATTTTTATCCGGTGGGATTGATTCCAGTGCAATTGTTGGCTTGATGAGCGCCGCAACAGAGCAAAGGATTTCGACGTTTAGTGTGACATTCAATGAGGGTGATTACGACGAGAGCCCATATTCCAGGTTAATTGCACAAAAGTTTGACACGGATCATCATGAAATACGGTTGACACCAGAGGCTTTTTTAAAAGAGATTCCATCTGCTTTGGATGCGCTGGATCATCCCAGTGGTGATGGTCCCAACACATATGTAGTAAGCCAGGCGACCAAAAATGCTGGAATAACGGTTGCGCTCAGCGGGCTCGGCGGTGATGAATTGTTTGCAGGCTACCCAGTCTTCAAACGAACGAGTGAGCTATGGGAACGGAGGTGGCTCGGATCTTGGCCTCGAGGAATGCGAAAATTAATAGGGAGCTTATATACACTCCGAAACCAAGATGCCAATGCACGAAAAAAGGCTGAAATATTAGCGGGCAATTACTTCGATCTTCAACATACTTACCCGTTATCTAGACAAGTGTTTTTGGAGGGAGACATTCGAAAGCTCTCACCGAATTCTTCTTCTTATCCCAACGCTGTATTTCAATGGCTGAATGCCACACTTGACCAAAACTCTCCTGGCTCGAAATTACCGAGGCTTTCAAAAGTGTCATTGGCAGAAATGTGGACATACATGGGTCACACGCTTCTCAGGGATACGGATCAAATGTCCATGGCTCATGCCTTGGAAGTGAGGGTTCCTTTTTTAGATCACAATGTTGTTCTTGCAGCTATGCGTGTGTCAGATGAAGAAAAGTGGCCACATACACCAAAACAATTATTAACCGAGGCGTTGCCAGATCTGCTTCCCGATGAGGTGATTCATCGACCCAAGATGGGTTTTACATTGCCTTGGGAGATGTGGATGAGAAATGAATTAAAGGCTTTGTGTGAAAGTGGATTGGGACATCTCAAAGGCTCAAGCTTAATGGAATCCGATGAAATTGATCGGATATGGAATGCATTTTTGGCTAGAGATCGCCGATGGTCTTATTCACGCATTTGGCCATTGGTTGTGCTTGGTTATTGGATGGAACGAAATGGCATTCATTGAAATGAGAAAACGCATTCTTATTTCAGTTGATTGGTTTCCACCAGCGTATAAAGCGGGGGGTCCCATACAAAGTGCACATAATTTAGCTGGATTGCTCGCTCGGCATCACGATGTCTGGGTGGTTACCGGTAATCGTGATTTAGGCGAGACAAAAGAATTGGTATCAAATCATGACATCTGGATACCATTTGATGTGCCACAAGGCACAATACAGGTACGTTACAGCGAGCGGTTGTCGCGAGGAGATTGGAAACAACTATTAGAAGAGGTAAATCCAGACTTTTTGCATTTAAACAGCCTGTTTTCCCTTGAATTTACACTCTTGCCAATGCGATTGGTGAGGGCTTCATTGAATACGAAGGTTTGCCTTGCTCCTCGAGGAATGCTAGGCAAATCGGCTCTTGCCATCAAACCACTGAAAAAGCAGTTGTTCTTGTCAATGATGAAAATGACAGGCGGGATGAATCATGTGCTCTGGCATGCGTCGTCTATGAATGAGTGCGATGAGGTTTTAGAGTCATTTCCGAAAGCGCGGAATTCAATAAAAGTCGCACAAAACCTTCCCCTCCCCCTCCCACTAGAAAACCCCGAACGCCCCGCTGATCATTGGAGGGTGTTGATTGTTGGGCGAATTCATCGGGTGAAAAATGTGATGTTTGGGTTGTCGGCCTTATTGAAATGCAAAAGCACCCGCCCGATTCACGTTGATTTTATCGGGCCATTGGAAGACGTGGAGTATGGGGCCGAACTGGAGGGGTTGTCGAAACAAAATCCTGCAGTATCAGTGCGATTATTGGGTGGGATGCCTCCATCCGAATTGGCTCCGCACTATCAAGGAGCCCATTTTCTTCTTTCATCAACAATGCAAGAAAATTTTGGGCATAGCATTGTGGAGGCATGGGCCCATGGATGCCCGGTGTTGATCAGTGACCGCACTCCGTGGAAGGAACTCGAGAACAAGGGAATAGGATGGGAATGGCCGCTCGATGAGGCCATCTGGATTCGAGGATTGACCGAGGCGTTTTCCATATCAAATGCCGATTGGCAGGAAAAGTCCGCCGCTTCGAGAGCCTTTTTTGCTGATCATGTGCAAAGCGATGAGGTTGAACGGGCTAACTTGGCCTTGTTTGAGCTATGAACCGGATTTGTCAACTTTTTGGAATTCAATACCCCATCATTCAAGCTGGGATGATTTGGTGTAGCGGTTGGGAACTTGCGAGCGCTGTCTCAAATGCTGGGGGATTGGGAATCATCGGCGCGGGCTCGATGTATCCTGATGTATTGAAGGATCAAATTCAAAAGTGCAAAGCGGCCACCAGTCGACCATTTGCAGTCAACTTGCCATTGATTTATCCATCGATTGAAGAACACATTCATACCATTCTAGAATTGAAAGTGCCAATTGTGTTCTCCAGTGCCGGAAACCCCGCTACTTGGACGGAACACTTGAAGTCCAACGGAATCAAGGTGGTCCATGTGGTGAGCAGTGTCAAGTTCGCTCTAAAGGCTGAAGCTGCAGGAGTGGACGCTGTGGTGGCAGAAGGCTTTGAAGCGGGAGGCCACAATGGCCGAGAAGAGACGACTACAATGTGTTTGGTGCCGGATGTTGCCGATGCCCTAAAAGTTCCTGTAATCGCTGCCGGAGGAATTGGGAATGCACGGGGGGTATTGGCCGCTTTTGCGTTGGGTGCAGAAGGGGTTCAAATAGGAAGCCGCTTCGTAGCGACACCGGAATCCTCAGCTCATCAGGCGTTTAAAGATGAAGTCATAAGCGCAGGGGAAGGTTCGACGCGATTGAGCTTGAAGGCATTGACCCCTGTTCGCTTGTTGGACAACAACTTCGCGCGTCAAGTCAGGGCAGCGGAAGACGCTGGCCACACAGTTGATCAGTTGCAATCTTTACTTGGTCGAGGTCGCGCAAAACGGGGGATGTTTGAAGGAGATCTCCAAGAAGGGGAGTTGGAAATTGGCCAAGTAAGCAGTCAAATAAAGGAGGTCAAACCTGCTGCAGCGGTGGTTGCTGAATTGGTTGAAGGATACTTGGAACTGACGCGGGGCGCAGAGGACCCGAGATTTCACTGGTGATGATCGTTTTCTTTGACGGATCATGCGGTTTGTGTAACCGTGCCGTAAGGTGGTTGTGGAAACGCACAGGGCAATCGGTGGCTTTTGCGCCTTTACAGGGAATCACGTCGGAAAAACAGGTGCCTGAGCACCATCGAAAGGCTCCACTCAAAAGCTTGGTTGTTTGGGATGGCAACGAAACATTGATTGAAATGAACGGATTGGGGGCGTTAGCTGACGAGCTTCCATTTCCTTGGCGTGCATTGATGAAGGTGGCGACGTTTCCTGTGATTCTCCCTTTCTCCAACATGACTTATCGACTGATTTCGCGCTACCGGACTCATTGGCCTGGCGATGCTTGCTCGCTTTCGATCGATTGTTCAAGAATGCTTCCTTGACGTGTCTTTGAAGTGTCCTAAAATGGACTGAGCCACCTTCAAATTGACAATAGCCAATAGACTCTTTTCGTCAGCTTTCCGAATGGCATCGACGGTTTTGAAATGAGCCAATAAAGCATGCCGGGTTTTGGCACCAACGCCTTTGATTTCGTCGAGTTCAGATCGAAGCGCAGCCTTACTTCGACGTTTCCTGTGATGCTCAAGTGAAAATCGATGCGCTTCATTTCGCAACTGCTGAATCAGTTTCAACGTGGATGATCGCTTGTCCAGATAAAGCGGATGCTGGTCTCCGGGGTAATAGATTTCTTCCAACCTTTTCGCAATGCCGATGATGGCAATTTTTCCGCGAAGCCCCAGCACTTCAAGCGCTTCGAGCGCATGTGAAAGTTGCCCTTTGCCCCCGTCGATGACGATGAGCTGTGGCAAGGGTTGCTCTTCTTGTATCAAACGGTGGTAACGCCGATGAACGACTTCGGTCATGGATGCAAAGTCGTCTGGGCCGTCTACGGTTTTGATATTGAATTTGCGGTAATCGGCTTTGGAGGGTTTGCCATTCTTGAAAACGACACAGGCCGATGCCGGATTGGTTCCCTGAATATTGGAATTGTCGAAACATTCGATGTGCACCGGGAGTTCCGATAGGCGTAAGTCTTCTTTTGCGGTTTCCAAAATGCGCGAGGCGGCGGCTTCTGGATGTGTTTGTTCGAGTTGCTTTTGCCGATCGCGCATGAAAAACTTCGCATTGCGCTCGGACATTTCGACCAATCTTAATTTGTCCCCTCGCTGTGGAACATGCAGCTGAATGCCTTCCAGAGGAAGCTCAATCTCAAATGGGGTGTAAATAATGCGTGCGTCCCCACCAAATTTATCTCGCATCTGCACAATGGCGGCTTCGAGAATTTCTTTTTGAGACTCGCCCAGTTTTCGCCGGACTTCTGAAGTATGGCCTTTGATGATGGTGCCGTTCTGTATTTTGAGAAAGTTCACATAGGCACATCGGGCATCTTGGGCGATGGTATAAACTTCGACATCGGTGATGCCCGTGTGGACAATGGTGTTTTTCGATTGAAATTTCTGAACCGCGGCAAGCTTTCGCTTGAATTGCTCGGCCTCTTCGAAATGAAACGATTCAGCGGCAGATTTCATCTGTGATTCTAATGCTTGAACCACCTCGCCGAGATGCCCGCGAAGCAAGTGGCGAATGGCAGCAATGCTGTTGGAGTAGTCGGCTTCGCTTTGTTTGCCAACGCAGGGGCCTTTGCAATTACCGATATGGTATTCAAGGCAGACACGGAATTTTTCGTTGGCAATATTGTCCTCGGTCAATGCCAAGGAGCAAGTGCGAATCGGATACAATTTGCGGCAGAGGTCCAGCACGGTATGCATGACCTTGACGCTTGGAAAGGGGCCAAAATATTCGCTGCCGTCCTTGATGAATTGGCGCGTGGCAAAGATTCGAGGGAAACGCTCATTTTTGATGACGATGAATGGATAGGTCTTATCGTCTTTGAGTTGAATATTGTAAAGCGGTTTATGCTCCTTGATCAGGCTATTTTCCAGGAGCAATGCGTCGGCTTCTGAAGGGGCAATAATCCATTGAATATCTGCAATTTTGTTCACCAACAGACGGGTTTTACCGTGCTGTTGTTGCTTGGTGAAATAACTCGAAACGCGTTTCTTGAGATTCTTGGCTTTTCCGACATAGAGCAACCGACCAGAATCATCAAAATATTGGTACACCCCCGGTTGTTGCGGAAGCCTTGCTAGGGTGTTTTCGATGTGTTCGGATTTTGCCATTTCCATTGCGAATTTCGGGCGGATTCTCCAACTAACTTCGAAGCATGGATTTTGTCACCGGAGGAACGGGTTTGGTTGGGCGGCATGTGGTCGATGAATTGCTGCGTTCTGGTCGTCAAGTTCGGGTGCTTTGTCGGCCTGAAACAAAGAGAACAACCCTTGAGAAATTTCTCGTTCATTGCGGTACTGACCAAGCTGGATTGGAGTGGATTGAAGGGTCTTTGGAGGACGTGTTTTTTTTAGAAGATGCACTGGTCAATTGCGAGCGGGTTTTTCATTGTGCAGCGCTGGTTTCATTTCATCGTAAGGACGCCGCTGCTCTCACACAGATCAACCGAGATGGCACGCGTACTCTCGTGAATGCGATGCTGCAAACAGGGGTAAGCAAATTGATTCATGTGAGCAGCGTCGCAGCGTTGGGCCGGAAGGAAGGTGAGCCGGTGCATGAAGACGTACCATTCGAAGACGGCAGCGATGTCAGCCATTATGCAAGGTCAAAATTTGAAGCTGAATTGGAAGTTTGGAGAGGACAAGAGGAGGGCTTGCAGGTATTGGCTGTGAACCCGGTGATTGTGCTGGGAGCAGGGGATTTTGATCGCAGTTCGTCTATGCTGTTCACGCTGGTGCACAAGGGATTAAAATTGTATCCAGAGGGCTCCAATGGATTTGTTTCAGCTCGCGATGTAGCGAAGGCGTGTCAATTGCTTGCTGAAACAGGTTGTTGGGGAGAGCGGTTTGTTTTATGTGCTGAAAATTGCACCTATCAACAATTGATGATTTGGATGGCTCAGGAAATGGAGGTGAGGGCTCCAAGTCGTCCTTTGAGGTCTTGGATGCTGGGATTGGCCTGGCGATTGGGGGTGCTGTGGGAATTGGTTTCAGGAAGAAGAGCTCCAATTTCAAGGGAAAGCGTTCGAAATACGAGCTTGCATCATGCATACCGTACAGACAAATTGGAGCGAACGTTGAAATCTAAAGGTGTCGAGTGGCGCTACGAAAAGGTAGAGGCTACCATTAAGGCGACGGTTCCATTTGTGTTGGAGGCCCTTGGCCCTCCGAAGCGTTGATCTTGGCGTCTTCGGCATTGATATCCCGCTCGAGTTCAGTCAAATTTTCCGCGACTTCTTCCAACACAGCATCCAGCGCTTCGGGTCGAGCGTACCACCAGTTGTACGTAGCTAGAAAGCGTTCTTCTGTGACCCCTTTTCGATCGAACAACTCTGCATAGTGTTTTGCGATGATGGTCTTTTGGTCATCATTTCTGAAAACGCGCTGTTTCATTGCCCCTTCGATGAGGTGCACTTCGGTTAGGATTTGAATGAAGGTGTCCCGTGCAATGACATTGGCTGGGGCTTCAGGTTCATCAAATTCAGTTGGTGATCCGCATGCCCAAAGAAGCGAAAGCACGAATAACCATTTCCAATTATGAAGCGACTTCATCATGAACGGTTAAAGGCCAATCGTTGACCAGCGTGGTTTCCATTTTGAGTTAATACACGTTCTCCATCATATACCTGCACACCATTGACCCAGGTTCCTCGAATGCGCGATTTGAACGTGTTTCCTTCAAAAGGTGACCAACCACATTTGTACAAAATGTTCGACTTTTTGACGGACCAAGGGTCGTTTGGGTCGACCAAAACTAAGTCAGCCTGATACCCTTCTCGAATGAATCCCCTTCCTTCAATTTGGAATAAATCGGCCACTCGGTGCGCCATCAAATTGACAACTTCTTCGACAGGTAATACGCCTTGATGAACCATTTCTAGCATGGCCGGCAGCGCGTGCTGCACGAGCGGCCCGCCAGAGGGAGCTTGAAAGTATGAACTACTTTTTTCTTCCAACGTATGTGGAGCATGATCGGTAGCAACGACGTCGATGCGGCCGTTCAAGATTCCGGCCCGAATGGCTTCTCGATCTTCAAAAGTTTTGACGGCAGGATTCCATTTGATGTGCGTTCCTTTCGCAGCATAATCTGCATCAGTGAACCACAGATGGTGAATGCAGGCTTCTGCGGTAATTCGTTTCTCAGTGGTGGGGATATCATTTCTGAAAAGCCCCACCTCTTTTGCTGTTGAGATGTGAAGAATGTGAAGCCGGGTATTCGATTTTTCAGCGAGTTCCACGGCCATGGAAGACGATCGGTAACAGGCCTCGGCACTGCGAATCAGCGGATGTTGATCAATGGGCACGAAGGCGCCAAAACGCTGTTTCGCAGCTTCGGTGTTGCGGCGAATGGTGGCCTCATCTTCACAATGTGTGGCCACGAGCGTTGGACTTTCTTTGAAGACTCCTTCCAAAACAGATCGGTTATCGACCAACATGTTTCCGGTAGAAGACCCCATGAAAACTTTTACACCACAAACCCGACGAGGATCTGTTTTTAAAACTTCATCCAAATTGTCATTGGACGCCCCCATGAAGAAAGAGTAATTCACAGCGCTCACTTCGGCTGCACGATCGTACTTATCCTGCAGGAGTTGCTGTGTTAAAGCTTGCGGCACCGTGTTTGGCATTTCCATGAATGAGGTAATACCTCCGGCGGCGGCGGCGGCTGATTCGGTAGAGATTTCGGCTTTGTGGGTCAAACCGGGTTCTCTGAAATGTACTTGATCGTCAATGGCCCCTGGCATGAGCCAAAGACCCTCTGAATCTATTTGAATGGCTTCAGATAATTCAGGATGCTGGTGGCAAGCATTTCCAATCGCACCAATGGTCCCATCACGAGCAATCAAAACATCCTTTCGTTCAACTTGGCCTTCGTTGACCACCAATGGTCCAACAAAAAGGGTGGGCGAGGAGGTCATAAATTCTCGTTTTTACTGGGTTTTACAGGAGTAAATCGCATTTTGAGAACGCCCAAAAAAGCTTCTCTAAAAATGCCCATGCTCATTTTACTTGTTCCAAATTCACGATCGACGAATGTGATGGGGACTTCTTGAATCCTGAATCCCAGCCTTCGAGCGTTGTACTTCATTTCAATTTGGAACGCGTATCCGATGAACCGAATATGATCCAAATCAATCGTGTCCAACACTTGATTGCGGTAACACTTGAACCCGGCGGTACTGTCTCTTACGCCAAGCCATAAAACTGCATTGACATAGATAGAGGCGAAGAAACTCATGAGGATGCGCCCCAGAGGCCAGTTGCTAACGCGGCCGCCGCGTGTGTACCGTGAACCAACAGCGACATCTGCGCCGTCGACGCAAGCTTGTCGAAGTCGCACCAAATCCTGTGGATTATGCGAAAAATCACAGTCCATTTCGAAAATGTAGTCGTAGCCCTTTTCTAACCCCCAACGAAAACCAGCAATGTAGGCCGTTCCTAGCCCGAGCTTTCCTGACCTTTCAAGTAAATGAATGGCGTCAGGGTAAGAGGCTTGAATGGCTTGCACCTTTTGAGCAGTTCCGTCAGGAGATCCATCATCAACTACGAGGACGTGGAAAGCGGGGTCAAGCTGAAGAACGGTATGGAGCATCCGTTCGACATTCTCGATTTCGTTGTAGGTTGGGATGATGACAAGGCTATCCGACATGCTCAACAACTCATTCTCAATAGATTGATTTCTGATTGGGTCAAATGACGGAAGCTCCCCCGTGGTACGTCTTTTTTGGTCAGTGGCCCCAAAGTCACTCGATCTACTTTAACGACGTGATATCCTAATTGCTCGAGCATGCGTCGAGCGATGCGGCTTCTACTCGAGGTAATTCTTAACCCAATTTGTGTATGCTCGTCATTTGCAAATTCGGCCTCTTCTGCACGAACGAACCCCTGATCGACAACGAACCCTTTCTTCAAAGCGTCAAGATGATCCTGCTGAACCTTTTCTTTTAGAACAATATGATACAGCCTGGCTGCCCCGGATTGAGGGTGGTTCATGCGAACCATCAGTTCTTCATCATTGGTAAAAAGCATCAGGCCGGTGCTTTCTCGATCCAGTTTATCGATGGAACGAATGTGTTCTCGACAAGCTTTTTGCACCAATTCCATAACGCCTCGCCTTGCTTTTGCGTCACCCGGAGATGTGCCAAACCCCTTTGGCTTATTCAATAGGACATAGCGCTTTGTTTCAGGTCGAATCGCTGTGCCTCCGACATGTACGGTGTCAGTGGGGTTCACTTTATGCCCCATTTGGGTAATGATTTCGCCATTGACTTCAACAACACCAGATTCAATCAACGCGTCGGCTTCTCTACGTGAGCACACACCTGAATTTGCGATGTACCGATTGAGTCGCAAGGGTCCGCCAGCAACTCCCAAAGGTTTATGTTTCGGTTTTCCTCCCCCCGCACTACGGCCAGCATACCGCTTATTTCCTGCCGAACCTGGGCGAAAATCCTTTCTTGAATCTGGATTGGATTTTCGTCCAGACTGGCCAGCTTTTGAACCTGATGGCCTTGAGGAAGAGGGTTTTTTCATGGAACAAAGATACCTCATCTCGGTAGGCAAACGAAGGCATCTTCGATGTGATGAATGCGATGGGATTGCCGACCGTATTCCACACAAATGATGTCAAATCGCACGGAACGTAAGGGAACCAGATTTTGTTGAATGAAGTGATGTGCGGCACTGGAGACTCGAATTTGCTTTTGCAATGAAACTGAATCAATGGCGGATTGGTAGAATCCCCATTTCCGCACCTTCACTTCGACAAATACCCACGTGTTTTTGGTCTGTCCGATGAGGTCAACCTCAAACTTATTCCACCGCCAATTTCTCGAGTGAATTTTGATGTTTTTGCTGATGAGGTAATTGGCAGCAAGGCATTCGCCCCACCTACCTCGTTCTGTGTTAGTCATGAACAAATGGAGGGAAGAAAAGGCCTACATTCGCGCCATGATTTTTCGATGGGGATTGGTGCTGTGTATTTGGATGGGTGTGGGTTCCCAGGGTTGGACACAAAGCGGGCAATATTCGGAAAATTCGGAATGGTATATCTCTTGGGGCTACAACCGCTCGGCCTATGCTCCTTCCGATGTGCACGTTTGGGGATTGAATGGATCTGGAGAAGCCTTTGATGTGGTGTTGCATGATGCAGAGGCCAACGACATGCCCGAACGGTTTCAGGCGAAGGTGTATTTTCATCCTGGCTTATTCACCATTCCTCAGTTCAATGCGAGATTTGGAAAACAGATCAATTCCAATTGGTGGTTTTCGGCGGGTTGGGATCACATGAAGTACAAATTGAAAAAGCAATGGGTAGTAGCAGATGGTTTTGCTTCCTCCGCTGATTTTTTGGATGAACCCAATGGTCAAAAGATGAATTGGCAGGGGGATTCATTGTGGTGGGGACCTCAATTCAATTTGGAGCATAGCGATGGCTTGAACTTTGTCCGGTTCAGTTTGGAAAATGTCCATCCGCTCTGGACGGGACATTCGGGCAACATGGCGCTGAGTTCATTTGCAGCAGCTGGCGCTGGGTTTGTGGTTTGTAGTACGGATTTTACGTGGGCTGGAGAGCGCCAGAAAAACGCGCAACATATCAGTGGATTGGGTGTCGGGGCTCACCTTGGTTTAAGGGCCAAGGTTCACCGCCGCTTTTTCATTCAGACAACCGGTCATGCTGGGGCGATGACGCTTCCATGGATTCGAATTCAAGGTCCTACAGAGGCCGGAGCTGAACAGGGAATACGCTACGTTGAATGGTCTTTTGCCGTAGGCTACATTTTAGGAAATGGGATGATTAGAGGCGGATCAAACTGAAATCAATTCAGCACAAGCTGCGTTGATCCAATCTTTTCATTTCCTTCAAGTACATTGATGACATAAGCTCCGGCAGGGAGCTCGCCTACGGGGATATAGAAGATACAGGCTTCTACCCTTTCTTTGTTGTAATCGATTTCACGGGTAGCACTGATGGTTGTTCCCATCGAATTGACCGCTTCGGATTGTTCTCCTGGCAGGACTTGATTTTGTTCGTTTACGAATTGAAGATGGAGGGTTTTGGGACCCGCTTCGGCAATTCGATTTTCCAAAATGGCGAAGCAAACTTTTACCATACTGCTCCTTGCTGCTCGCATGGTTTCCCGCTGTCGACCATTTGAAAGGACTCGAATGCCTACTGCACTGATCTCTGCCGCTTGGAGGGTTTGTCCTGCGACGATGATTTCTTCCATATTCTGTTGGCGTTCGACCAAGTTTGCATTGCGCTCTTGAACCTCTTCCACGCGGGCTTTCATCTGGTCATTTTCATCTATCAATGCCAGATTGAGTTGATTCAAGGAATCGATGGTTACGATGTAACCTTTCATAATTGACCGAAGCGTTTCGGCTTCTTTTTTTGCTTTACTCAATTCCCAAGAACCATTTTTCACTTTCGTAACAAGCTGATCTATGCGTGTGCGTTGGTCCGCAATTTCTGCGAGCATGATAGCATTTTCAGTACTCAACGTATCATAGCTAAACCGCAATTTTTCTAAGTCGAGTAAAACTTGATCACGCTCCAACGTCAGGGAGGTGTTACTGGACTCGACGGACGTGATGGTTTCGGATTGTTGCCGCAACTGCAACCCGAGATAAAGACAAATCCCAGTGAGGATGATGGAGACAATGATGAGTATTCGTCGTAATTCCATGAAAGGGCAATTTCAGTTCTCGTTCAAGAGTAAGTCGGTGCTTCAGTTAAACGCTGTATCGGCGCATTCAATTGCTCAATGCGAATCGAATGGGGAGCACAAACTCTGTGTCAACAGGCTTTCCGTTTTGGGTTCCGGGCACAAATCCGGGTAATTCTTGAACGACCTGTATGGCTGCCTTCGAGAGTTCTTTCGGGCCTTTCATCACCTTAGTTCCGGTCACTTGGCCTTTGGTGTCAACTACGAATTTGACCATCACCGTGCCTTCGATTCCAGCGTTTTTCGCGTCTTCTGGATAGATCAATTTTTTCATGATGTGCTCCATGATGGCCTGGTTGGAGCATGTTTCACGCTCCGTCCGATCTTCGATGATGGCACAAGTGTTCAAAACGGGCATGATCTCAGGTTGAGTTTTTGAAGCATCTTGTGCCGCGGAATTATTCCATAAGCCGCCCATGATGATCATCAAAACCAAAGGCGCCAACTGCGAAAAGTGAGGAGTGAGGATTTTCTGCATGCCCTAAAGTAATGATTAATTGAACCATCATCCGTCAGTTCAGGGATCGGGGGTGAATTTAGTTTTACAGACTGTTCGAACTGGACTGAGAAGATGGCCAAACGCAACAGTTGTGATGGCGCAACCAGGCAGTTGCATCACTCAAATTGTTGATAACCATCGTTCATAGCTTTTGAAACGAATGGTTGGCAGCGCAGCTTCCGAAGCTAATTTGCCAAGAAACGAAACTATCAACCACATGAAAAGAATTTTTACGATTTCAATGATGTTAGCCGTATTCGGCTTGAACGCTCAAGAACGTTACCTCGATGAGGTTTTTGACGAGGTCTCGGTCACGGAAGATGTCATTTACGCGACCAATGTAACGGTGATTACTGCATTGCAAGGGATGCCGCCTGCGGCCTTGCCACAATTTATGGACGTGTATGAACCCGTAGGCGACACCCTCACAAATCGACCACTCGTTCTCTTGTTTCATACAGGAAACTTTTTGCCTCAATACCTCAATGGTTCTGCATTGGGCACTCGCAAAGACAGTTCAATTGTGGAATTATGCAATCGATTTGCTCGCATGGGCTATGTGACTGCTTCGGTTGATTATCGTTTGGGCTGGAACCCATTGGCAGGCACTCAAGTTGAACGAACGTATCAATTGATCAATGCAGCTTATCGAGGCGTGCAGGATGCGAGAACGGCAGTTCGCTATTTTAGGATGGATGCAGCTGAAATGGGGAACACCTACGGAATTGATCCTGATAAGATTGCGATGTTCGGGGATGGAACAGGAGGTTATGTAACGCTCGCTTCAGCAACCCTGCAAGATTACAATGACATCATTTTGAACAACGCTGGTGAAGCCATTACAAGCTTTTGGTATGATCCAGGAGACGGGTCCTTTATTCCAATGGTCATCGAGGCGATCAATGGTGATCCTGAAGCCAAGCAAGATGGATTTGCACCCGACGGCACCCAATTGTGCATCGGGCACTACCCAGATTACAGCTCAGACTTCAACTTTCAAATGAATACAGGTGGAGCGCTCGGTTCTGCTGAATGGTTGGATTCGGGAGACGTGCCAATGGTGAGTTTCCATTGTCCGCATGATCAATTTGCGCCTTATACCACGGGTGTGGTCGTGGTGCCAACAACGAATGAGCCTGTCATTGAAGCAACCGGTGCATATGATTTCCATACGTTGATCAATTCACAGGCGGCTCCGAATAACAACGATGTTTTCCAAAGTTTGAATTTATCGGATGACATTTCGCTAGCAGCAAACGCGCTCAACGATGGCATGGATGGCCTGTATCCAGTATTAAATAACTACGTGGACGGCGCTCCAACAGAGCCATTCGATAGTTCTCCTTGGCAGTGGTGGGATGTTGCAGTTACCCAAGCAGTTGATTCTGCCAACGGGTCGAACATTGCTGCCAATGGGTTGATGATGAACCCAACGATGGGAGCCGACGAAGCCTTACCATGGATTGACATTATCCAAGGATATACTGCACCACGTATGGCAGCAGCCTTGGGCTTAACGGAACCGGTGAATCAAGTGGATGAAGCTGAACAAAATGCAGGCTTCCAGATTTATCCGAATCCAACGAATGGCGTGACGACCATTGTATTTGAACAAGCGGCTTCACATTGTTCGTTGTACAGCCTGGACGGTCGTATGGTGCGGCAGTGGCCTTTGATTGGGGTGGAGAAAAACTTTACGGTCGACTTAAGCAACCTTTCGGCTGGGACGTATGTCATTCAAATCGGTTCGAATTCAGAATTGATTTCGATATCGAAATAATATTGATTTGATTTAGAGAAGAGCCCCGAATGCGCGAGCGTTCGGGGTTTTTAAGCGTAATAATTGATGGAAAACAGCGAGCAATCCACTTCGAAATCACCATGGCAAAAGGTGATAGACATCGTTCGGCCATTGGTCATTGATCGGCTACAAATACGCGACTTATCCAATCCAGAAGCGACCATTGAAGGAATTAAAAAGGACATAGAGTTCAGGGGCTTTAACCTTTGGATTCTGGTGTTTTCCATTGTGATTGCCAGCATTGGCCTAAATGTGGACTCGACGGCAGTGGTTATTGGGGCAATGTTGATTTCGCCTTTGATGGGCCCGATTATGGGCTTTGGTCTGGGGATTGGCATCAATGACTCTGATACCGTTCGCAAGTCGTTGGTCAACCTCGGAGTGGCTTCAGGGATCGCGGTCATTTCGTCTGCACTGTACTTCTTGATTTCACCAATTGATGAAGCGGGGAGTGAACTATTTGCTCGCACGAATCCAACATTTCTTGATGTGTTGGTTGCCTTGTTTGGGGGATTGACGGGAATTCTCGCTGGTTCGCGAAAAGAAAAAAGCAATGTGATTCCGGGTGTGGCAATTGCTACTGCACTGATGCCTCCTTTGTGCACAGCAGGATTTGGCTTGGCGCATGGAATGTGGGAATACTTTTTCGGTGCGTTTTATCTGTTTCTAATCAATGCCATCTTGATTGCTACTTCCACCACGTTGGTGGTGCGTTACTTGAATTTTCCTCAAAAGTCCTTTGTGGACCCGGCTTTGGAGAAGAAGTACAAGCGGTACTTTGGAATTGCTTTGTTGGCCTTGGTGATTCCCTCTGGCTGGATTTTTTATAAGACGGTAAGCGAAACATTGACAACTTCATCCATCAACGCGTACATCATAGAACACGCACAATATCCCGGCACAGAAGTAGTAAAATCTGAAATTGACTGGTCTTCGGGATATCCTCAAGTGCATTTGGTATTGCTTGGAGAATCGGTTCCCGATGACCTTGTCAAACAATGGGCAGATGGACTGGAAAGGGAGGTCCAAGGCGCGGAGTTGATGGTCGTACAGAATACAAAGGGCGCCCAAGGCTTGGAGGAGATGACGAGGCTGATAAGCCTATACAGTGAAGGGCAAGAATCCCTCAGTTCAAAAGATACAGAGATCAAGGAGCTGCGAACCGAACTGCTCCAAAAAACGACTTTGCTTGACCGGCTGCAATTGCCATCTTCATTGGGTGCCGAAATCGAAATGCAGCACGGTGCGATTCAGAGTGCCAGAATGGGAATCATGCAGTCGAGTTCGGGGTTGGCTCCAACTCCCCATGTGGAGATTCTTTGGGGGGACTCGCTGGACACGCTGAGTTGGACGGCGGCGGATCAGCAACGCATCGAGGCTTGGTTGCGGCTTCGTTTGAATGATACGGGGGCTGAGATTTCACACATGCAAGTTGCCGATACAACGAAAGCTCCGTTGTAAGCGGTTTGGTGGATTGCGATTTTCAAAGGTGAAATGGACATCCTGAACTCGCGCGATGAAGCTGGAGTTTCTTCCAAATCGGGGGCTGGTAGAAGAAATTGGTATGAGAGCAAACGGTGTTGTCGTAGTCTCTATGAAATTGCGGAGTTTGTGAAGCCGAAAGGGGAGGGTTGAGCCAGGTCCAATCGCCATGGATTTCTCGATTTTGATTGGATTCGTGCACGCAAAAGGCTTCGAATTGAGCTCCAAGATTGTGGTGATCGCCAATGGTGATTCCCGCTTGATCAAAACTGTGGAGTATAGCGCGATTGAGCTCAACCAATGCCTGATCCTTCCATAGTGACCGATCGGAACTCCTATCTAAATCAAAGCAAGCTGCAATTGCAGGCAACAAATTGTAACGGTTTTCATCACCGAAGTTTCGGGCCCCGATTTCTGTCCCCATATAGAACCCATTGAATGGGGCAAATGGATAAACCACGCCACCAATTTTCAATGCCATATCGGCGAGGACGGGGAGCGCGTACCATTTTAATCCCAAAGATTCAATTGCTTCGCATGTAGGATGCGAAATGCTCACTTCATGAAGTAATTCAGGGTGAGAAGCGAAGAAATCATGAGGCTGGCTCGGCAATTCTTTGAAATAAAATTGCCAAGGCAAGGGAGTGAAGTGCCCTCGGTTTGTAGGGCTCCATCCGACATTCTCGAAATGCTGTGTTTGCTTGACAGAATGGGGGTCGCCTGTGATTCCTGATGGAGCTTCGAATCCCGCGTACCGGATCAATTGATGATTAGCCATCCGCACTTCATCGGGTTGGTTTGGTATTCTCGGAGCGAAAATGCTGACAACGCTTCGGATTTTACCCCCTCTAAATGCGTCTTTGAGATGGGTTTGCAAAGCTTGGATGATTTGCGCTTCGCGATTGGGGTGTTGATGAAGGGTTCGATGATCACGAACTTCGAGAGAACGCCACAGGTGACGACCGATGCAGCGGTTGCTGTTTTTCCAAGCTAGCCGCGCACCAAAGACGAGTTCCTCAAATCTATGAGTGTAACTTCCTGTGGCTTGAATCTCCATCTCGATTTCCTGGAGCCTCTTCAGAATAGAGGATGAATCCAGCGGGGAAGACTCTGGGTGTCGTTGCCATTCTTCGAAAAAAGAACGGGCATCATCAAAGCACAATTGTTGAGGCGACTTCATCGAAATGGTTCGATTCGTAAACGATTCCGTAAAGTGAGAACCCTCAAAGTCTAATCAGGTTCACGGATGCGCCCACAGTTGTCACCAAGGGCCTTGAATGTGCTTGAGCTTGTTATGACTGTCGCGAAGACGTGTTTCCGTCTGGCTTCAATTTCCGCCCGCTACTTCCGAAAGTGTTCTTTTTCTTCTTTCGAAACTTATTGCGATTGAATGATCCTGCTTTGGCGGGTTTCTCGCTGCCGTCATCATTTCGTTGCCTCTGATTGGTGTGCGAATTTTTGTGTTGAGCTGGTTTACGGGAGTGATTACTTCGATTGCGATCGGAACTCTTTTTTGAGTCTTTTCGGCGTTGACTTCCATCATTTGATTCGCCTCGAGAACCGCGTTCCGGCTTTAACGGAATACTGTCCATGTCATTGTGCCACGGATGGTCCTCAATAACAGGGACTTCAAGATCCATCAATCGTTGAATTTCCATCATGTACTTACGCTCATCGGATTCGTTGACCAATGACCATGCGACACCGGAAGCTCCAGCCCTTCCCGTACGCCCAATCCTGTGGACATACGTTTCAGAAATGTTCGGTATTTCGTAGTTGATGACGTGGCTAACTCCAGTCACGTCGATACCCCGTGCCGCGATATCGGTAGCGACCAAAATATTCAAGTCTCCTTTACGGAAGGCTTTCATGGCACGATCGCGTTGGGGCTGGGTTTTGTTGCCATGAATGGCTTCGGATTTGATTTTGTTGCGATTGAGGAATCGGACAACCTTGTCAGCACCGTATTTAGTGCGGGTAAACACGAGAGCGGTTTCCACCTCTTCTTTCTTGAGTAAGTGAACGAGGAGATCTTTTTTATCCCCTTGGTTCACAAACATCAGGCGCTGGTCAACGGTCTCTGCTGCGCTGCTTTCAGGTGCAACTTCAATGCGTTCTGGGTCGCGAAGCATGGTGCTTGCGAATTGCAAGATATTTGGCGGCATTGTGGCCGAGAAGAAGAGGGATTGCCGCTCCTTGGGTAAGTGCTTAATGATGCGTCGAAGGTCATGAATGAACCCCATGTCCATCATGGTATCGGCTTCATCGAGCACGAAGTATTCGAGGTGTTTGAGGTTCACGAATCCCTGATCTTGCAAATCCAAGAGTCGACCGGGAGTAGCAACAACAATGTCAACACCTCTGCGTAGTTTTTGAACTTGCCTTTGCTGACTTACACCTCCAAAAAGCGTAGCAGAAAAAAGTTTGATGTTTTGGGTGTAATCCAGGATATTTTCCTCAATCTGTGTAGCCAATTCTCGAGTGGGTGTCAGGATAAGCACACGGATTGGGCGAAACTGACCACCATACCGCTCGAGATGAAGCTTGTGGATCATGGGCAAGCTAAAGGCGGCAGTTTTTCCTGTGCCGGTTTGCGCTACGCCAAGGACATCATGTCCGGCGAGAACCTTTGGAATGGCTTGTGCTTGAATGGGGGTTGGGGTCTCATACCCCATGGCCTTGATCGCTTGCAAAACGGGATCACAAAGGCCTAAGTCGTTAAATGAACTCAAAAGAAATAAATCGCGAAGCGAGCAGATTCGCCCGAATCGTGCCGCAAAGGTCGGTGATAATACGCCCGATTTGACCCTTTTGGAATGGAATTTCCAAGTTACGGGTCATCGAATGACCTGAAGTTTGGTGGCACGTGACGCCATGTTCTCACCGGTTGTCAGGAAATAAAGCCCAGAAGGGAGGTCCAGCGTATGTTCAGACTGCAAAGCGCTGATGGGCAATGCGGCAACAAGCTGGCCGAGGTGATTGTACACTTGAAGGTTGGCAATCGGGCATGAAGGATTCCACTTTACAGAAAGGCGTCCATTTGTGGGATTGGGAAACAATTCGAAGGGGCGGTCATTTTCGAAATACCCAATTTCCAATGCTGAACAATCGATTTGAGCATCGATGAAAGCCCCTCGGTCCGAGATGAATGGGTGCAAGCCATAGAGGGTTCCCCCTGGACCGCCTCCCCCCGGCCCTCCCATGCTCAGGTTGTTTTCAAAGTTGAAATCAAAATCTGCATTGGAATACATCTTGTTTGAGTCATTGTAAACCGCTTCTTGAATGAGGGTTTTGATTGCCTCCAGCCGTGGGTCGAGGTAGGTTGAATTGAAGAAGGCTTCGCGCAAGTCACACATAGCCGCGAAATAATCATTCCTCAGATTGTCATTTGCCAAGATCCGTTCGAGCAATGGCCTTTCGAAATTTCCGCCATCAAAGGCAACATCCAGCTCGGTCATGTCGCCCGGAACGCCCATGGCGTAGCTTCCAAAGGTTTCGTTGCAATCCCATTTAATCCACTGCCAACGTCCAAGCTGGATATTTTGATAGAGGTAGTAATTGCGCGCCGAAAGGGTGTAGCTATCGAGGTTCGCAAAAAGATTATCAAGTGCTGCGGAGCGCAAATAAGGCTGCAAGTCGAGGTAGTTTTCTAGCTCATTTTCGAATTGGTCGTCTGAAGCGTTATTGACGAATTCGATGAACGCGATGAAGTCTGACCAGTCGGTTGCATCGTTCGTTTTTAATTCATAGGCGTTTTCATAGTTGGCTTGATCTGGACCGTAATACACGAGGCTCGCCTCATCATCGCCCGCACCAAAATTGGAGCCTGCCTTAAATAACATCCCATCGTCATCTCCAATGCTCCTGTCGAGGAACTGGTCATCAATTTGCTCTACGACGGTATAAAACCCCCATGCTTCCCCATTGAAGCGCACTTCAGCAAATGTGGCGCGAGGCGCTAGGATACCGGCGTCTTCGCACACGTCTAAAAACATTTTTTCCCGGGCAAACGTAGGGTCCTTGAATCCGTTATTGAAATTGAGTTTTTTGAGCAGGTCGTAGGCTTGATCTGGGATGTATCGGTTGAAATCGACTTTAAAAGGCTTTTTGTTTCCTGGGTGATTCATGCTTGAATTCCCCTTGAGTCGGACCCCTATGGAATCCAGTGTGGTCGTATCAATTGGGGTAGCAATGGTGATGGATGCGGGCGAGTAATTTTGCTCACCTTCATATTCTGCAAGCAACTCGTTCCAATAAGTTTCACTGTAAAAATTGATGTCTACTTGAAGGATGTGGTCTGGACCAAACACGTTGTTGCCTTCGGTTTGTGCAG
>JAQBTQ010000007.1 GCA_027624855.1 Bacteroidota bacterium | reverse complement strand
GATAACTTCTGATTTGACTTCGAATTCGCTATGAAGAATAAGCAACATACCATCCTCGCATCCACTGCATTAACAGCATGCTTGATGCTCGCAACAACCGTCTTTGCGGGAAATCCCGACCGCGCAGGTTCGGCTGGTGCAGGTCAACTCCTGATCAACCCATGGGCTGCATCCAACGGCATGGCAGGAACCGACATGGCCATCACCAATGGCCTGGAAGGAACCTTCCTCAACGCGGCTGGACTCGCCTTCATCAACCAGAACGAGCTCCGTTTCGCGAACACCCAATACCTTTCTGGATCGGGCATTTCGTTGAATGCGATTGGATTTGGAACGGCTGTAGGTGACGGTGGCGTACTTGGATTGACGGTTATGACGATGGGCTTTGGAGACATTCCAATCACCACGGAAGATCTGCCTGAAGGTGGAATAGGAACCTTCTCGCCTTCGTTTTCGAACATTGGCGTCACCTATTCCAAAGCTTTCTCAAACTCAATTTACGGCGGCATCACCATGCGGGTCGTAAGCGAAGCCATTTCCAATGTGCGTTCGTCTGGTGTTTGCTTTGACGCGGGCATCCGGTACGTTTCTGGTGATCGACTGAACTTTGGAATTGCCTTGCGTAACGTGGGTGCACCGATGCGATTTGAAGGCGACGGTTTGACGGTCACTGCTACACCCCAAGGGACAGCAACTTCATTGACCATGCTGCAACGCAGTGAACGATATGAATTGCCATCACTGGTCAACATCGGCTTTGGTTATGATGTCTATCAATCCGAAATGCTCAACGCCACTTTGACGGGTCAGTTCATTTCAAATTCGTTCACCAAAGACCAGTTCGGAGGTGGATTGCAGTTTTCATACAACGACCGCTTCGAAGTACGAGCAGGGTATTTGTGGGAAGATGGATTGGGAGGAGATGAGACCATCACTACGGCCTTTACTGGTCCCGCTGCTGGATTTTCATTAAAGCTTCCCGCATCAACGGACGGTGCCATCCTCGGCATCGACTATGGCTTCCGAACTACGAATCCATTCAACGGAAACCACAGCATAGGAATTCACCTATCCATCTGATTTTGACAAGTTTTCACGGATGAAGCGGACGTCAATCGAACCGCTTCTGAACTGATTTTCATATCTTTGTATTCTAATTAGAAGAAGAGAAAGCCCGGAATCGCTCGGGTTTTCTCTTTTTTTGACCGCCTTCCCCCTCTCGAAAGAGAACCAAAACAATCAAAGGAGGTGGTCTTTTGAGCTAAAAACACGGACATGTCAAACATTTCCTACTTTACGAAAGAAGGCCTTCAGCGCCTGAAAGACGAGGTGCACCAACTCGAAACAGTGGAGCGCCCCAAGATTTCTGCTCAAATCGCTGAAGCACGCGACAAAGGAGACTTGAGTGAAAATGCTGAGTACGATGCTGCAAAAGAGGCACAAGGTTTGCTCGAGGCCAAAATCGCCAAGCTCAAGAATACCCTGGCTAATGCACGCTTGGTAGACGATTCTAAAATCGACAACAGCAAAGTCTACATCCTAAGCACAGTAAAAATCCGCAATACCAAAAACAATGCGGAGATGTCATACACCCTCGTCGCTGAAAATGAGGCCAACTTGGCGTTGAAGAAAATTTCAGTGGATTCCCCAATCGGAAAAGGCTTATTGGGAAAGGCGGTAGGCGAAATTGCAGAAGTACAGGTCCCCGCAGGCATCATTCCTTTCGAAATTTTAGAAATCACCCGCGGTTAAGTCATGGCGTCCATCTTCAGCAGAATCGTCGCCGGTGAAATCCCTTGTCACAAAATTGCCGAGAACGACGAGTTCTTGGCCTTTCTGGACATTCAACCATTGGCAGACGGTCACACTTTGGTCATCCCGAAGAAGGAAATCGACTACTTTTTCGATTTAGATGATGAGCTTTTGAGTCGCATCAATGGTTTCGCCCGTGATGTAGCAAAGCGTATTGAACAGGCGATTCCATGCCAACGCATGGGAGTCGCCGTCATCGGATTGGAGGTGCCGCATGCACACATGCACCTCATCCCCTTGCAATCGGTCAGCGATATCAACTTCGAGCGACCCAAACTGGAACGGTCGAATGAGCAGCTAGCAGCAACAGCTGAGCGCATTCGCCAAATCGATCTTAGCTGATTTCTTGATCCTAGCTGACGCCATGCGGCTCGCGGCTGTCACGGCTGTCGCGGCTGTCGCGGCTCAATGGACGAAACCATCCAATATGGCCGTCCAAATGCTTAGCACCCCATCGTCATTTCGGGTCCAAATGGGACGAACAATTCCATCGTATACGCTGATGTTGTTGTAATCTCCAAAAAATAGTTTTGGGTCTGGCCGAAAATACGTTTCGCTGACTTTGAGATTTGCCCAGGTATCGCCTCCATCATAAGAAGAGGCCACATAGACTTCCGTATTCCATGAAGGCCGCATCCGGGGGTCTTCATACTTAGCTGCCGCTGCACGACGATCATAAAAAACAATGTGCACATGACCCGTCACATCATCGACATCCATCCACGTAAAAAATTGTTGTGCGCCCGGAGGATCATCATTGACCCGAATGGGATCGGTCCATGTTAGACCTTGGTCGTCGCTGTAAACGAGCCAAACATCATTGTCGTCTTCTCCATTTCGGTTGTCGGTCCAATTCACATAAATCCGACCAGCGTGGGCGCCATCGCTTCGATCAACTCGGGTCACCGGCATGCCATTGGCCCTTCCTACCCCGCGAATGGTTTGATCCCAGCCTCCTGCGATCGTCGCGACACGCATGTCTTGATCGAGCCATGTTTTCCCACCATCTGGACTGCGATCCATCCAAATGGTATCTGCTTGGGCCCATGCCACATAAATGGTGCCATCGGCCGCGATGTCCGGAACCGCTCCTTCTACCGTTGCATCCCCATCCAAACAGTCACCGGCAATTCGATTGATCCGGATGGGATCTGACCAAGCTTTTGCCTTTCGATTCGATGTGCTGCACAAAATCACCGTACTATCCGAAGTTTCGGGACTACCATACAAATCAAATTGTGTCCAACACGTCACCAAGGTGCTTCCATCGACGCTCACTGCGGCCCACTCTTTATCCTGATCTTTCTTTCCGTTGAGGCCAACACCCGCTCCGGCATTCCAACGCTTGCCCGGTTTTTTCGTGCGTTGTATGACGATGCGATCAAGCAGTGCATCAGACGACCATGCCTGGCCATCCGGATTGGATAAATGCAAGTAATAGAAATCCTTTTTGGGAGAAGCCACCAGACAGGGGTCTCCAAAAACACCGTATTTTGAATCGAGCTTTTCTGACTTCCACGTCCATCCGCCATCCTTTGAGACATGGACATTGTCCAAGATTGATCCTGCAACGATCCATTTTGGGTCGTATGGACTCACCGCGATGGACGGTTCGCATGGCTGATATCCCAAGCCATATCCATCGAAAATCAATACATTATTGGGAGGGCGTTGTGCCTGGATGGATACCAGTCCAAGCAACATTATAAGCAAGATGAATCCTCTTTTCATTCTTGAGAAATCGAGGGCAATGTGCTGACGATTGAGTCAAATTGTGACTGAATCCCTATCATTTCTTGGAGCAGAGCCTCTTGAATGCTCAAGATATCTTCATCGCTCATTCCTTCGAGGCTCGCTTCGTTTCCATGATCGTGATCGTGGTCGTGGCCTTCGTGGTCGTGGCCTTCGTGGTCGTGGCCTGCGTGGTCGTGGTCACCGTGGTCATGGTCACCGTGGTCGTGGTCGTGGTCGCAAGCATCCCCGGGAATCCCTACCACAGTCGCGTCCCAATCGTGGAATCGAACATCCAATTCACCTAATTGACTCTCAACACGCGCCAATTGCACGGCCAAACTTGAATCGCCACGACTCATGCTTTCCTCAATCTCTCCTTCAATTTCCGACAAGGTCATTTGCAATGCATCATGGAATTCACCGGATAATCGATTCAATTGTTCATGCACCTTTCGTGCTTGCTTCAGGCTCTCACTCTCCTCTGGCTGGCCGCAGCCAAAAAAAAGGGCAATAAAAAGGATGGAAAGGATGACAGAATTCTTTTTCATGGCATGAAATTATTCTTTTTTTGAAGACTTCGCAGATTTGGCTGGAACGGGATCATACGCCGGCTCATTCCAAGGATGACATTTGGAAATGCGACGAATGGCCAACCAACCACCACGCCAGGGACCGTGCACCGTGATGCTCTCTTTGGCATAAGCAGAACACGTCGGCTGAAACCGGCAATTTGAGCCCAATAGCGGACTCAAAAGCACTTGATACATCCGAATGAAAAAAATCATCAATGCCCGTACCATGATCGAAATTTACGAACCTCCCGGATGCACCAATCATAAACATGCCCAAAATCTAATTCGGAGAGGCAATCACCCAAGCGTTGGCGCAATCGTTCAAAATATTTGAGCAGAACGCTCCATTGCCATCATGAATGCCACCGTGCCAGTGACAGCGCATACAAAAACTTGTTGTTCACGGCCTGTAACACCCACAAGGCGTGCGAGGGATGCCAGTGCCAAGCACACCGCCAAAATCAACAATTGGCCCAATTCAACGCCAAGATTGAATCGGAGCAAAGGCAAAACGATTCCCTCTCCCTCTTCCTGCATCATTCGAAAAAACGAACTAAATCCAAGACCGTGAATGAGGCCAAATCCAACGGTAGCGACATACGTCAACCATTGGCCTGGAGTGCCTTTATGACCCGCCCCCCTGCGCAAATTGACCAGGGCAGTCGCAGCGATGGTGACGGGAATCAAGAACTCAATCCACGCACCATTGGCGTGCACCCAGCCCAATCCTGCCAATAGCAGGGTGATGCTGTGTCCCACGGTAAAAGCCGTGGCCAGTAGCGCCACGCGCCACGCATCTGACAAACTTGCCCATGACACCAATGCCAACAGGTATAGCATGTGGTCGTAGCCGTTTAAATCAGTGATGTGCTCAATCCCCAGGTATACTTCATTCATGGCCTCGTGTATTCCACAATCTCAAACGAGAATTCATTGCGATCATTTGCCTCAAAGCTTTCGAGCGACTTTCGCTTCCATCCACTTTCAACCACCTCCAAATCGAAATAGGTGTCGCCTTCTGGCGATGCATTCACATGAGTCAAAAGCACCCTTTTGACATCCTCGCGTTCAAGCGATTGTCGATAGATTTCTCCTCCTCCTATGATGAATACTTCCTCCACACCCACTGCTGAAGCTGCTTTCAACGCCGCTTCCAAGGAATGAACCACTTGGGCGCCGGGAGCTTCATACGCTGTGTTGCGCGTTACTACGACGTTCATGCGATGAGGCAACGGCCGAAATTTGCCTGGAATCGACTCATAATTCTTGCGCCCTGTAATGACCGCATGGCCCCGTGTCGTTTCGGAAAAAAACTTCATGTCATCGCGCAAGCGCCAAACAAGGTCATTATCCCTTCCGATTACGCCGTTGGATGCTACAGCGACAATAATGGATATGCGCATCAGCAATAATTTAAACCGAAACCGCTGCTTTGATATGCGGGTGCGGATCGTAATTCAACAACTTGAAATCATCGTATGTAAAGGCGAACAGGTCCTTAACATCAGGATTGATCCACATCGTTGGAAGCGCTCGAGGTTCGCGCGTTAATTGCTCCCTCGCTTGGTCGACATGATTGGTATACAAATGGACATCGCCAAACGTATGAACGAATTCACCGGGTTCGAGATCGCACACTTGCGCCATCATCATGGTCAGCAAAGCGTAGGACGCAATGTTAAATGGGACGCCTAAAAAGGTATCCGCCGATCGTTGGTACAACTGACAATTCAATCGGCCGTTGTCAACGTGAAATTGAAACAAACAATGGCACGGTGGCAACGCCATTTCGTCAATGAAGCTCGGATTCCAAGCTGAAATCACATGTCGGCGCGAATACGGATTGTTCTTGATTTGATCGACTAGCTTGGCGATTTGGTCCGTATGGGTGCCGTCGGGGTTTGGCCAACTGCGCCACTGGTAGCCGTAAACGGGACCGAGGTCACCGTTTTCGTCGGCCCACTCATCCCAAATCCGGACGCCGTTGTCCTTGAGGTATTGGATGTTCGTGTCGCCTTGCAAAAACCACAGAAGTTCATGGATGATGGACCGAAGATGCAGCTTCTTCGTTGTCAATACAGGAAATCCCTCCTGTAAATCAAAACGCATCTGATATCCGAAACATCCAATGGTGCCCGTTCCTGTTCGGTCTTCGCGCAACGTTCCGGTGGTCAGTAAATGATCCAATAGGTCAAGATAGGCTCGCATACTGCGAAGGTATTTCCTGACCTCCGCAATTGAGCAGGACGTGGAAATTGGGTTGATAAGATGAAATAAAACTCAGATCAAATGAACCTGCGCTTCCACCACTTTTCTCCAGCGAGCTCCTTCAGCGGAGAACCCCATCGATAACAAAAATTAATGACCACGAGATGCAGAATCAGTGCTCCATGAAGGGGCAAGATGTACCAAGGCCACTCCATAGATTGCACAAAAGGGTTATCGACTTTCGGCGCTTCCCACATGTACATGTAGTTGGCAGAGACATCCCCTGGGTGATAGATGTTCAGGTACCAATTGAAAAAACCGACAGCTGTCGACAACACGGCAGCTGCGAAATAAGTCCAAACCCATCCCCATTTTGGAAATTGAAATCCATAAGACCGTGCCATGATGATGGGCATCACCATAATGGCGGTATGATTGAAATAATAATGCACCAATATCGCAGGAGCGTCACCAATGGTCAATTGCGGTGTCAGCAGCGCATGAAGCCCGCCAATGGTGCCTAAAAACGCAGAAAATGTAAAAATGGACTTGCTCTTGAAAAAACAATTCAACGCGATGAGCCAGCCGTTGATGGCACAAAAATGAACGGGCAAATTGCGATGAATAGATAATTCCAAATCAGGACTCAGTGCCCCGTAAACCGTTGGAACAAGGTTGGCCGCAATCAATATCCAACCGGCCGTGCGGAGCGCCCGCTCTTTTCTTTCACCTTGAAGTTTTGCGATGCCTTGCGCCACAACAAATCCGGCAAGCATGCTGCCGATTAAGAAATACCAATACCGAGCCTCGCTTGCGTGAATGACAATATCATAAGCCTGATTGGCCAATTCAGCCTGTTCCATGATTGATTAGAATGAGGGGGTTAGCGACGCAATATAGGCGAACTCAATCAACCCCCAAACCATTCATCATGCACTGATTTCTGACGACCCCTGATGAATCAACGTCTGCGTAGGGAATGCAAAATCGAGGCCAGCGGCATTGAAACGCTTGAGGATTTCCAAATTGATTGCCCCGGGAGTCAAACTGACATCTGCCTCTTTTCTCACGTAATAGACGACACTGATGTTGAGTGAGAAATCGCCAAAACCACTGAACCAAATCACCGTATCGTCTTCTGTTCCGATGTGCTTTTCCACGATTTCTCTGACAATACCAATGGCTTCTTCAATTCGCTCGGGCGTGGTATCGTAAGTCAACCCCAGATCCAAACGGATTTTCCGAGCGGGCTCTGCCGTCACGTTTTCGACTATGCTATCGGTGAATTTGTGGTTCGGAATGGTCACGATACGGCCCGCCAACGTTTTGATTCGGGTTGAGCGAATACCGATTTCCACTACCGTACCATCCACTCCATCCAACTGAACCCGGTCCCCGACGACAAACGGCCGATCCACAAAAACCGTAATCCCTCCGAAAATATTTGCTACAAAATCCTTAGCCGCTAAGCCCATTGCCAAACCTCCAATACCTACCCCTGCGAGTAAAGCCGCCACATCGTATCCAGCATTATTGAGCGCCATGATGACTCCCAAAACCCAAACGGTTGAACGCAAGGTCTTCCTCAAAATGGGAGCGAGTTGCGACATCATCGCAGAATCCGACTTCTCGCCTGCATTGACCAACATGTTTCCAAGCAAACTATCCAACAATCGTGCGGCCATCCACGTCACGTCTACTGCCACAGCAACGGAGAATACGTGGGCCATGAATTCATCCACTTCTTCGCCGAAATGCAAATGATCATAACCGAACCAAAATCCGAGAATGATTACCGCGAGTGCCAACGGCTCCTCCACCTTGTCTACAATGATGTCGTCCAGCTGCGACTCCGTCTTTTCCGCTAACCGACGCATGCGCCGACTAAACCAACGATACAAAAGTTTTCCAACCAACACCCCACCCAGAGCCCAAAGCAATGCAATGCCCCATTCCCTAACTGGATTTGCTAAAAATTCGTAGTCCAAAAATTCCATGACGCAAAAATCGTGAGAATATCTTTGCAACATGGTAGAAGCACGAAAAAACTCAGGCACTTTTGGTCCAGCATTGCGCATCGGGGTGCTGGGAGGCGGACAACTCGGACGCATGATGATTCAATCCGCTGTGGATTTTGACGCCCGAATCGAGGTGATGGACCCCAGTGCAGATGCCCCGTGCCGCTACCTCACCCATCGATTTGTGCAAGGAGCCCTGACCGATGCAGAGGCTGTCGTTGCATTCGGTCAAGGATTGGACTGCATCACCATCGAAATTGAACACGTCAGCGTCAGTGGTCTCCGCACGCTCGAAGCCCAAGGAGTTCGTGTCATTCCAAAACCCGATCATCTGGCCATCATTCAAGACAAAGGGTTACAGAAGCAATTTTTTGCCAATCATGGCATCCCAACTGCACCATTTGAAATCATCGAGGACTCAAATGAAGTGGGCAAAATGGGGTTTCCAATCGTACAAAAAATGCGCAAAGGAGGTTACGACGGCAAAGGCGTAACCGTGCTAAAAGATGCCAGCGACCTGAACAAAGCATTCACTGTGCCCAGCGTGATCGAAAAAGCCGTTGCCATCGATAAAGAATTGAGTGTCATTGTCGCTCGAAATGGTCGAGGCGAGACCCAATGTTTTCCAGTAGTCGAAGCTGTTTTTGATCCCGTTGCAAATTTGGTAGACTACCTCATTGCCCCTGCTGCCATTACCGCGGAACAAGCCAGCGAAGCAACGCAAATCGCGCTCTCAGTCGTGGAAAAGATGGAATTTGAAGGATTGCTTGCTGTGGAACTCTTTTTGGATGAAGAAGGACAAATTTTGGTCAACGAAGTTGCCCCGCGGACGCACAACAGCGGTCACCACACCATTGAAGCCAACGCCACTTCGCAATTCGAACAACACCTCCGAACTGTGTTGGACTTGCCATTGGGAAGCACCGAAGCCGTTCACCCCGTTGGTGCAATGGTCAACATTGTCGGTCATGCAGAAGCCAATGGCATTCCTGAATATGTCGGCATCGAAGCGGCGTTGGAAATGCCCGGAGTTCACCCCCATCTCTATGGGAAATCGACGGTCAAACCATTTCGAAAAATGGGACACGTCACATTCACTGGAAAATCGAGGGACGAGGTCATCGAGCGCATGATGCACATTCGTGAACAATTGGCGGTGAATGGAAATACGTCCGCGTGAGCGCAGACGATAGAAAACCGAGACTATTTTGGCCTGAGACTCCCAGAATTGGGGTTCCTAATCATTGAATGCATGGCTTCAAAACGCGCCATCCTAGTCTTTACAGGCGGCTATTCTGGTGAGGCGGTGATTTCACGGAAATCCGCCCAAATGGTCATGGACCATATTGATCGTGAACGATTTGACCCAACATTGGTGCACATTGAACCTTCGGGATGGTACATCGATGCCAATGGAACCAAGACCCCCACATCTTTGGAACTTTTACTGGCCAGCCACGCATTCATCGGTGCCTTCATCATGGTTCATGGAACACCCGGAGAGGATGGAATCCTTCAAGCTGAATTGCAAGCTGCAGGCGTGAAGTGCACAACAGGGGATGAACAGGCCATGGCACTTACCTTCCACAAAGGCCACACCTCAAATCACCTCCGAAATAGGGGAATTCGAGTTGCTCGATCCATTCAACTTTTGCCAGGAGACACTTGGGATAACGAGGCTATCACGGAGGATTTGGGGTTGCCTTGTTTCGTCAAACCGAACGAAACGGGATCGAGCATTGGGATTCACAAGGTCAATCGCATCGCAGACCTGGATACCGCCATTCAGGATGCGATGCAAATTGGTGGGAAAACCGGCGTAATCATCGAAGCCATGCTCCGCGGGAGAGAATTCACATCTGGAGTCATCCCAGATGAACAGGGCAATCCACTGGCACTGCCAATAACTGAAATCAAGACGCACCGCGAATTTTTTGATTACGCAGCGAAATACAATGGAGAGTCCGATGAGATCACACCTGCCGAAATTTCTGATGAATTGAGAGACCGACTTCAGGCAGTCGCCGTTTCCGTCTATCGGGCAACCAACATGCGCGGCATGGCCCGCGTCGACATGATGGCTGAAGAAGACGGTGAACCACACGTCATAGAGATCAATACGGTTCCTGGATTTTCCGAAGCCAGCATCATTCCAAAGCAAGCAGCAGCAGTCGGCATCTCTAAGCAAGAGCTGATTTCACAAATCATCGACCATACCTTGCTTTAAAACAGGGCATTCACCCCTCCAGCAGAAACCCAACGGTCTCTGTCAAAACCTCTTCAAAATCCGCTGGCAAAGACTCTCCTGTCCAAGGGTGTTTTCCACCAAAAACATGATCCGCATCAGCGATCAAATGCAGGCGGCTCAGTGAACTCCAAGCGTGCAGTTCCATAGCGTGCGTGTGTGGAACGGATGAATCTCCTTTGCCATGAAGAATTAAATGAGGCACGGAGAGCTTGCGCGCCGCCGCTTCGACATCCAGCCGTTCTCGATGAGCCAAGTAATCCTCATAAAATTGAATGTAGTGCGGCATGTCTTGTCCCGTCCGCCCATTCTTGACGTACAAAACCCCATTTCTTTTCCACTCGTTCAATTCTGCTCCTTCATTGAACATGGTTCGATGCAGTGTTGAAACCGAAGCCCAGGTAACCAAACGATGGATCCGAGCATCTTGCGCTGCTGTGAGGATGGCAATGGCTCCTCCACGCGAATGACCAATGAGCGAAATGCAATGCAAATCAACTTCGCCACTGAGCGCTTGCTCATTCCGAATCCATTCAAGGGCTGAGGCCACATCATCCAGTTCAATGGAATAGTTGTTGTTTCCAAAGGCTTCGAGATCCGGGAAATCAATCGGTTCGTCTACAGTCCCTCCGTTGTGGGAGAAGTTCATCTTAAAAACGGCAAAACCCGCCGCCAACAACAACTCATCCATGCAACCAAAAACACCCCAATCCTTAAACCCTTTGTAGCCATGTATAAAGAAAACCAGCGGCTTCGCCTCTCCCGTCGAAGCGCAACAAAAATCGGCTACAACGGGCTTGCCATGTTTGCCTGGAATGGAAAAATTTCGGCGTTCAATCATGATGCATTCTTTGATCAAAGAACCGAAAAAACGAAAGATCTATCCACACATCTCAAGCAATTGGCACCAACAAAAAGAGGGTCATCCCTTCGGACAACCCTCCCTGTTGAATGAAAACAAGTAAACTGTTAGAGCTAAGCTCCGGCATGTTTAACGGAAAAGGTTCAGAAAAGGTTACACTTCAGTTAAACCTTTTGAGAAAAATCAGCTGACCACGCGGTCTGACTGTTCTTCGACAAAGGCTTTCCAACCGCTATATCCCGATTGCATCCTTGGAGAAGCCAATTGGAAATAATGGCACAATGCCACTGCCAATCCGTCCGTGGCATCCAGTTCCTTCGGCATTTGATCCATCGATATATCCAACGTCCTCGCCACCATTGCGGCGACTTGTTCTTTGCTAGCATTGCCAGCGCCCGTAATTGATTGCTTGATTTTACGCGGTGCGTATTCTGCAACAGGGATATCCCGGGATAAAGCTGCTGCCAGGGCAACGCCTTGCGCCCTTCCCAATTTGAGCATAGACTGAACGTTTTTGCCGAAAAAAGGCGCTTCTACAGCGAGGTGATCTGGAGCATGGGCCTCGATCAACGCAGCACACCGATCAAAAATTCGCTTCAATTTGACCGCATGGTCCTTGTATTTTGACAAATGCAAGGCCCCCATTTCAATCAATTTCACCTCTTTGCCCTTCACTTGAATGACGCCATAACCCATGATCGTGGTGCCCGGGTCTATCCCCAAAATAATCTGTTCGACCTTGTTTTTCGAAGCGGTTGCCGGCATGGTCTCACGAAGGTACATTTGGAAATGCGTTTTTCACCCAAGATTCGAAGCATCATGCGGTGGCTGATTACCTCAGCCGCTCTCGCTTATGTTTTTTGGGCCATTTCGCAGCATGAGATCTGGCGAGGCTCGGTGTGGTTGGATGTCCTGCTTCATCCCAGTCACCCCGTTTTGATGGCATTTGTGATTGTCGGCATGCCGGTCAACGTGGGCATCGAAGTGCTCAAATGGCATGCGCTGACGGGAGGAAACATGAAGCCATGGCGCGAAAGCATCCGCGAGGTTTTGGTGGGATCGATGTTCGGAATGATCACGCCTAACCGCACGGGAGACGCCATTGCGCGCGTGACCTTATTGCCAAAAAGCGAACAGAAAGCTGGAGCTCGAGCGTGGGCTTATGGCGCGTGGGCGCAATCACTTTGGACCCTCACCTTTGGGATGCTGGCCTTCTTCATCTTGTGCTTCAAGCCCCAATGGACATGGGGGCATTCCCTTGATAAACCCCTCTTCATTCCCGTTGGAATCTTCGGGATGCTTTTAACCATTGGATGGTGGGCATTGCCCAGGTTAATCACGGTTCAGAGATTTCGAATTTTCCAACGCTGGTTTGCCGAACTGGGTGAACCGCTTTCGTCTGAGCAGCGCATCAAGCAAATTGCTTGGAGTGGATTGCGCTACATCGTATTTACTCTTCAGTTTTTTTTGGCGTTGAAAGCTTGGGGCATGGAATCCACTGGTCCTTTGCTGGCAGCAATTCCATTGGTGTACCTTGGAAACATGTTGATTCCAAGCGCTGCACTGGCCGAATTAGGAATCCGAGAGGCATTGATGGTTGCTTGGATTCAGCCCGATGACCTCTTGTTGCCCCACCTCATCACCGCTACTTTTTTCATTTGGCTCATCAACTTATGCGTTCCCGCTTTGGCTGGAGGAGTCATTCAACTCATGCATCGTGATGATTGAAGCATGGGGGATTTTGGCATTGGGGACCATTGCGGGCCTTGTGCTGCTGGATTACGGTGTTTTCATCTTCAAATGCCGCGTCAGGGCTCAAAAAGCGGCTCTCTCGATTCCTGATGTGGAGCCCATTCAATGCCCTGAATTGACCGTGCTTATTCCATGCCGCGACGAGGCAGCGAACCTGCCCCTCCTGCTCGAAGATCTCCAAAATCAAACCACATCGGTTCGAATCTTGGTGATTGATGATGATAGCAACGACGATACGAGAGCCGGAGCAGAAGCATTGGGGGTTGAAGTCATTCAAAGTCCGGGAAAAGGCAAAAAAGCTGCTTTAATCGCTGGCCATCATCGGGTCAAGACGCCTTGGATGGCGACATTAGATGCCGACACCCGTCTTGGGCCGGATTGGGCGCATTCCATGTTACAGGTAGCAATTAGCAAAAGAGCTTCCGCCGTCCTGGGTTTGGTACGGATCAAAGCCGACACTGCCTCGGGTTGGGAACGATTTCAATCACAGGAATTTGGAGCCATGATGGTTTGGATATCGGGTGATGTAGCTCTTGGAAAATTGGCCATGGGAAGTGGTGCCAACAGCCTCTATTCCACACAGGATTATCCGCATCAATCACTTCATGAGGAGATTGCATCAGGAGATGATGGTTTTGCGCTATGCGCATTAAAAAATGAGGGTAAAGTCATTGCTTGGTGTCCCGAATCATCGGCCTTTGTCGATACCCATCCTGCCAATTCTTGGAAACAATTGTGGCAACAAAGAGCACGTTGGGCATCAAAAACACAAGGTCAAGATGCACAAACACGCATTGTAGCCTTGCGAATAGCGGCCATCCATGTGCTACTTCCAATCATGGCCTTTGAAAGTGTGCTGACGTGGCAACTTGATTGGGCCATCCTTTTAGGGACTTTTTTCATCCTAAAATCGGTACTCGATGGTTTGCTCATTCGAAGCGCCCAGCGGCTGCAAGGTGTACCAGTTCAGATGGTTGACTACGTTTTATTTTCATTGCGATACGGCTTAATGGTGTGGGGAGCTTGGTGGGAACTTTTCAGGGGACAAGTCCAGTGGAAAGGACGACGGATTTAACTTCACCTGCTCGATTGCTCTTCATGGTCAGAACCTTTCGTGAATTTGCTAAACACACTCCGGCATTGATTGGGAGCATTTGGATTGCCGTGCTCATCATCGTTGCCTTGTTGGGCAGCTCCATTCGACCCGACCCAAGCCAACATGCCAACGCGCAAAACCTGGAACGCGCATTGCTGAGTCCAGGGGCGAACTGGACCGACGCGTCGGGCGTTCAATCAATTCATTGGCTGGGTACCGACCGATATGGCCGTGATGTACTCAGTCGACTAATGGCCGGATCAGCCATCAGTTTGGGTGTTGGATTCACTTCCGTGTTGATTGCATTGTTCATTGGAATAATGCTCGGCGCCTGGGCAGGTTACCGGGGTGGCTGGGTTGATGCGGTAATCAGCTGGTGGATTCAAGTGGTTTGGACTTTGCCTACGTTGCTCATGGTTCTGGCCATCACCATGGCCTTTGGCAAAGGACTATGGCAAGTTTTTCTGGCAATCGGCCTGACCATGTGGGTGGACGTCGCACGGATTGTTCGTGGACAATTTCTGTCCCTACGCGAAATGGAATACATCCAGGCAGCTGAAGGCATGGGCTTTTCGGACGCGAGAATCATGTTTCGCCACATGCTACCGAACGCCTTGGGACCCATCGTGGTCATCGCAGCAGCCAACTTCGCTTCTGCAATCCTGATCGAATCTGGATTGAGCTTTTTAGGGTACGGTGCTCAAATTCCCACACCGAGTTGGGGCAATGTCATCCAGGAACATTACCACCTGATAACTGGACGTCACGCATGGCTGGCCATCATTCCAGGATTGCTCATCATTTCCGTCGTCTTGGCATTTACATTCATTGGTGATGGAATTCGAGAAATGCAATCCCGCTAAATTTTACGACTTAACTTTAGGTCATGAGTCAAAACCCTTTGGATTTAGAAACAAAGATTTTCGTCGCTGGGCATCGCGGAATGGTCGGCTCTGCGATCGTTCGAAGACTGAAATCTCAAGGGTTTAGCAACATCATTACACGCACTCGTGATGAATTGGACTTGACGAATCAATCCGAAGTTTTGGATTTTTTCGACCGAGAAAAACCCGAACAAGTTTATTTGGCTGCAGCCAAAGTCGGCGGGATTCATGCCAATAACACTTTCCGGGCACAGTTTCTCTACGAAAACCTGATGATGGAAGCCAACGTGATTCATGCAGCTTGGCGACATCAAACGTCCAAGTTATTATTCTTGGGTTCCTCTTGCATCTATCCAAAAATGGCTGCCCAGCCATTGGTGGAAGACGCGCTTTTGACTGGCCCTTTGGAACCGACCAATGAACCTTATGCCATCGCAAAAATTGCAGGCATCAAATTGTGTGAGACTTATCGGCACCAATACGGCGCCAACTTCATCAGCGCAATGCCCACCAATCTGTACGGGCCTGGAGACAATTACGATTTGGAAACCAGCCATGTTCTGCCGGCATTGATTCGAAAAATCCATGTCGCAAAAGAGACAGATGCCAATGAGGTGCAATTGTGGGGCACGGGATCTCCGAAACGAGAGTTCCTTCATGTTGATGATTTAGCGCGCGCCTGCACCCATTTGATGGAAACGTACAATGAAGCGCCGTGGGTCAATATTGGAACGGGGCAAGACTTGAGCATCAAAGAGTTGGCGGAAATGATTTGCGAAATCGTTGGATACCAAGGCCAATTAAGTTGGGACACCAGTAAACCAGATGGCACTCCCCGTAAACTAATGGATGTAAGTCGCGTGCATGGATTGGGATGGAAGGCCGAAATCCCATTAAGGCAGGGCATTGAGTCAGTATACGCAGCAGTAAAAGGTGAGTTTGAATGATTGTTCGCTGGAGCTATCTACTGTGTTGTATCAGCGCATCGTTGATGACCTCCGGGCAATCTCAATTGAGCCTACATTCCTCAAACCTATCAAGAACTGATTTACACGATCGAGATAGCACGGGTCATGTCCCCGCGCTGCGTGTCGACATTGTACCTCACTCTGAAGAACCGCTCTGGCGACAACGCGTGATGCGTCAACATTTATTGGACTTTTCTGACGACGATCCAAAATCGAATGCCATTGTGGTGGATCCGGTCGTTGAGGCCTTCGTAGGACAGCTCATGCCAGCATCTGATGGAGACCCCATAGCGCGCAGTTCCATTTGGGATAACATTCGCGGGGCTCGATTTCGAGCCATCATTGATGAGCGATGGCACCTCGGAGGAGAATTATTAGAGCGTCAAGGAATTGCGGAACCCCTGCTGGGATATTGGGCTGAACAAAATCGAATTCCTGGATGGGGCCGGTCAAAACTGGGCAAGGACAATGGTCACAATACCATAGAAGACGCGTACTTCGACGTAGCTCAAACGAGGGGATGGATGGGTTGGATTTCGGGTGCTTGGGAATGGGATGTCGGCATTGATGCCTTGCACATCGGAGCGGGACGTTCGAGTGCATTTTTATCTCAGCAGGCTGTTCCTTCGCCCTATGCCCGCGCCTCCTTTGTAGGAAAAAACCACCGGACTACGGGCTGGACCACACGCTGGATGTCCACGCGTCGGGGTCCCTTGGGCGAGACCGCTGAATCGCTTTTGGAGCGAACCCGCGCCGTTTTTTTGACCCATCAACAATTCATTGGAAAGCACTGGGTGGTTCAAGGGGTTTATCAATTTAGTTGGGAGACCACACCATTGGAGGTCCCGGAAGGATGGGAAGCATTAGGCATGTTACCGGGCGAAACATACCAACCACATCGGCATACCACGGGCATGGAGGTCCAATTTCATCATTCATTGACACAGCGAGCAAATTGGATTGCATATGCGCAACAGTCATTTGACGTGGGAACCAAAGAACGATTCATACCAGGACGGGAGTCTCAAGTTTTCATTCCATTGACTACCGTGTTGGGAACGAGGCTTAACTGGCGATCCATTTCCCTTCAGTCAGAATTCGTCAATCGAAGCGATGCACATTGCAGAGACTGTTGGGGTTATCTGGGTATTTCGAATGCAGGTCCGCTTCAATCGGTGCATGAGAATGCTGGCATATCGACACAAAGTCTTTGGAACAATAGCTTCAGACTGAATGGTCAGGCCAGTTTGCATCGTTGGCAATTCAGCGCCTTAAAAGAATGGAATAACATCGGCGAAATCGCGACCGCTCAAGTCGAATTCCTCGTGCAGCCCGTTTGGCCCCTGAGTATCGCACTAGGATGGGGACGAGTGAATTCATCAAATCCCATCTTGAATTATCAGCAACTGACGCTTGGAGTCAGAGCAGGAATCCTTTCCTGGAAGTAACCCAAAGATGAAAAGCACCGTAAGCCAATTGTGGACTTATCCACAGTCGGTGCGTCACATTATATTTCTTATTACTGTTTTTTTATCAGCTTTTTTATTAGTTTAGCGAGGAAATGTTATTCTTAGTCGCAATATCAGCCTTTTTTATCGTGCTTTTTGGCATGCCGACCCTCATCAAGGTCGCCAAACTAAAGCGATTGGTTGATGAACCTGAGGATCCGAGGAAGATTCACCACCGAAGTGTCCCTACCATCGGTGGCGTGATGATTTTCATTACACTCATGTTCAATGTTTTCTTTTGGTCGTCGCTTGGAGATGCGATTGATGCCAAAGCCATGTCGGCAGGTGCCATCCTCGCGGCTTGTTCGGTCCTAATTTTCTTCATGGGACTGAAAGATGACATCATCGGTTTATCCGCAGCGAAAAAGCTGATAGTTCACTTGGGAGTGGGATTGTTGCTCGTTTCAATTGGGGATTATCGGATTGAATCATTTGGCGGCCTTTTTGGCATTGAGACATTGCCGATACCATTCTCCATGATTTTCTCGATTTTCGTTTACATCGTCATTGTGAATGCACTGAATTTGATTGACGGAATCGATGGACTCGTTGGAGGGTACAGCATCATCGCGATGACCGCTTTTGCAATTTGGTTCATCAATACGGGCCAGATGCCTGAATCCATCATCTCCCTCACCCTTGCAGGATCGATGGCAGGATTCCTCATTTTCAACTTTGCCCCAGCAAGAATTTTCTTAGGAGACTGCGGTTCTTTGTTGTTAGGCTTGATAGCGTATGCCCTCGCCACACGAGTGATGCAGACCCCCCAGGAATTGGTACCTGAAGCATGGGGCATGCTCTCAAAACCGGTTTTGGCCATGAGTATTTTGGCCTACCCGCTTGTCGATACCTTGCGCGTGTTTTGTCTTCGGGCTGCGCGTGGCATCTCCCCATTTAACCCCGACCGCAATCACCTGCATCACCGCCTCATGATGCGAAATAGGAAGCATTCGAAAACGTCGATTTTCGTTTACGTTTTTTCCGTTTCCATTATCCTAATTGCCTGGGCCAAGCCATACATCTATCCTAAGCTCGGTGAGGAAGGCATGTTCATCGGACTATTCGCCCTCTCGTTTTTATGGTTTTTGCCAGTACTTCGTTCGACGAGGGGCCAACACAAGTTGGCTGAGCAACGGGATCGGGTTTTGAAGGAAGCTGAAGCTGAGGCCAAAGACCAAAAAAAAAGGAAAGCTGATTCAGCGGTCGCTTAATTGTACCTTTCCAGACGGAATGGGTCGTCAATTTCATCATTTCATACTGCTTGCTTGGATTGCTGCATTTTGCGCTAACACCCAAGCCCAAGAACTCCAATCACCGCAATGGCAAATAGGCCCGTTGTCGCCCAAATCCGCGGGCATCTGGCCACAACCCGATTCCATTTCGCAAGATGATGAGAACGGTTTTGAGCTCATCGGATTTGGCACGCTCCAATACAGCCCTGGAGCTCAGCTACAAGGATTCTGGCTTGGCTGGCCATCGGCCGGAGGCGCAGGATGGCAATTGGGAAGCACTTGGAATTGGGATCATGGAAAATGGAAAAGTTCTGGGATGATTGAGCACTGGCGAGTAGCCGGAGTCAATGTCGATGATTGGAATGAAGCTTGGCAGTGGGGAACATGGAACGGAATGGGTTGGGCATGGAATCCAAATCAAGCCGACATCGGTTTGTTACGAGCAGTAGGAAGCGTCCAGTATCAGGTAAGTCCATCGGTCCATCTTGAAGCCGGAAGCCGCAGACACCACTGGGGCAACGGGTGGAGGTCGATATGGTTAGATCGACAAGCTGCTCCGCTTCCTTTTTTGCGCATTCACCTGCAAACAGAACGGATTCAATACACCCATCTCATTGGCAAAACACTGCACCGAAGCGTCGGAAGTCCTGCCGACTTTCCCGGGTCAGGACAACTCAGCCCCGCAGCATATGTCAACAAGAGATCGAGCTGGTTGGCCGCTCATGTCGTTGATGCCAAAATCACTTCGAGCCTTATAGGAAGCCTATTTGGTGCAGTAACCTGGCTGGGCAGCGACGTAGGTTACACCCACCGCTTTGAAGCCGCGTATGCGTTGCCCATCATCGCATTTAGACCCGAAGAGTACAGTTTGGGATCCGCGGATAACGCGATGGTGGGTGCGTCCCTTACCTACGAGCCAGAATTATTCAAATCAAGGGTTCGATTCTACGGACAACTCACACTTGACGAGCTCGTCGTGAGTGAAATTTTTAGCCCCGACCAGTGGTGGGCCAACAAATGGGCTTTACTTGGATCATCCAGTTGGGCCAGCGTCAATGAGGAATGGCACGCCGTAGCCGAAGTCTGTGCGGTTCGACCTTACACTTTTGCCCATACTGCACCCGCACAAGCTTGGACGCACAACCGTCAACCTCTGGCACACCCCGCCGGCAGCAATTTCGCAGAAGCCAGAATCCACATCCGTTGGGATCGAGCTCCGTGGCATGCTCATTTTGGAGTCGTCCAACGCAGACAAGGACGCGAGGAGCAGGTTGAACTTGACGATGTTCCTGAATTTAGCATTGGTTCCGACCCCTTGCTTTCCTATGCATCGAGACCCGCAGATTATGGAGTGGGACTCATGTGGGATGGAAATGGCCTAGCGGGTCAAACCGACGTGGTCAATCAGCAACTGTTGTGGCTTGATATCGGTTATGAAATTCCAAAATTGGATGACCAGCAATTTTTTATTCGAGCCATGCGCAATCGCGAACTTGGTTCCATAACAGATAAGGATTGGTGGCGCTTAGAATGCGGAATTCGGCTCAATCGCGTCCTCGAAGAGCGAAATTGGTGATGTGATATCTCATCTTGGGATGTAATTTTGCCCCCCAATTCCATCTTTCATGAAGGACATCGCGGCATTATTCAAAGTTCGACTCGGATTTTTCGTGGTCATGTCAGCGATTTTGGGATGGTTTATGGCCGTCGATTCACTCGATCTCAACAGCTTTTTACTGTTGACCATTGGGGGCTATTTATTGACTGGGGCCTCAAACGGACTCAACCAAATCATTGAGCAGCGTGTGGATGGATTGATGGATCGTACGGCCGAACGGCCTTTGCCCTCAGGTCGAATGGCGCCTTGGCAAGCCTGGACGTACAGTCTCATTGCAGCAGTTTTGGGTTTAGGAAGCCTTTTTTGGTTGAATCCACTCAGTGGTTGGTTGGGATTGGCCGCTTTGATCAGCTATGCTTTCGTCTACACACCCCTCAAGAGCCGATCCACCCTCAGTGTGTTCATTGGAGCCTTTCCAGGGGCCCTGCCACCCATGATCGGATATGTTGCGGCTACGGGTGATTTTGGAATTGAACCTGGAACGCTTTTCGCTGTTCAATTCATGTGGCAGTTTCCTCATTTTTGGGCGATCGCTTGGCTCGCCCACGACGATTATCAAAAGGCGGGGTATCACATGCTCCCCTTTCGCACTGGACGAACCCGAGAAAGTGCCTGGCAAATCCTGCTGTACACCGCGTTCTGTATTCCGGCATCGCTGTTGCCATGGGCCTTGCCTACGGGCAATCCGATGGTGGGAAATGTCGCATTGGTTGTAGCCATTGTTTTTGGACTGTTGTTCCTGATTCCAGCTTGGAAATTGCATCGAACACTCGATGCCAAGTACGCCCGGCGGCTGATGTTCACTTCATTCGCCTATCTGCCAGCAGTTCAACTGGCTTATGTCTTGGATAAAATTTGATTTAAATCATGTCTGAAGTCACCACCGCCCGCAAACCAGATGTTTTTGAAGGAGTTGACCCGGCCATCCGGGAACGGACCAAGAAAATGCTGATGTACTTCATCGTTTTCGCCATTGTCATGCTCTTTGCTGGTTTTACCAGTGCCTACATCGTATCCAACATGGGACAATATTGGGTGCATGTTCCTGCATCTAATGCATTTTGGTTCTCCAATCTGTTACTTGTCGCTTCGTCCGTTTCTCTTTGGTTCGCGGTTCGATCCATGCGTCAAAACGAAAAGTCGAAGGCACTGATCGCATTGGGAATGACATTGGTGTTGGGCATTGGATTCACATTGAGTCAGGCTGCGGGGTGGAATCACTTGTCTGAACTGGGAATGGGCTGGACAGTAAGCGAGCATGAGTCAGGCATGAACGCGTATCGATGGAATAGCATCGAATCCATTATGGACGGGGAGGCCGTTTATGGTGTGGACTACGAAGTCTACCGAAATGGTCAAGCCGTGCTCTACAGTGCTGAACGTCAAGAATTCTATGCATCCGATGACCCACTTATGGTCAAGCCTATAACCCGGGATATCGCGAGAACTTCCAACTCAGGTGGTGGATACTTATGGGCACTGATTGCCGTGCACATTCTTCACCTCACGTTTGGTTTCATTTATTTGGTGGTAAATGGCATCCGCGTTGCCGTTGGAAAAATTCATGCAAACGATGTCGTTCAGCTTCAATCACTCAGTATTTACTGGCATTTTATGGGTGCTTTGTGGCTTTATTTATTTGCCTTTCTCTTTTACTTGAACTGAGAAAAAAGGAGCCCGCACATTCATCGGGTCAATCATTCCACTTGAAACGCTGAAAAACGTGGTGGAATTGGGCTTCATTGTATAAATTTGCGCGCAAATTGATACCATGGGCGGAGAAGCATCAAAAGCCATTTCGAAAGAAATCCTTTGGGGAGGAGGTCAATCTCCTTTCAGCGTTAGCTACGGAAAAATGATGATGTGGTACTTCCTCGTTTCGGATGCATTGACATTCGGAGGATTGTTGACTGCATACGGTTTTGTTCGGGCAAGTAGCACCGATGCTTGGCCCATCGGCGAACAAGTCTTCCGAGCGCTTCCCGGTTTGGAAGGCGAATACCCCCTCATTTATGTCGCATTGATGACGTTCATTCTCATCGTATCATCGGTAACCATGGTACTGGCGGTGGAGGCTGGACATCGAAACAACAAAAGCGGCGTGGTTCGTTGGTTAGGCTTGACCATCGTAGGCGGATTCTTTTTCTTGGGTTCCCAAGCCTGGGAATGGTCGCATTTCATTCATGGCAGTGGAGGTTCTTTCTTGCTCGCTGAGAACGTAACGGTTCAATCTGCCGATGGTCAAACGCATGAATTGACAAAAGGTGATGCGGTCTATATGGATCATCATTTTGGTCACCTCGCAGAGCCTTGGCTCGAAGGAGCTTCAAACATTTCGCTGGTAGAAAATGCGGATGGAGTGAAATTGATTGAGGTGGGTGAGCACTCTCATGAGGCTGCGCTACACGGGCTGACATTGAATAAATACGTTGAGAATGAATCCCAAGTTGAAGGAGCTGAAGCCCTAAAACTTTGGAATGCTCGATCAGAAAGTTTCGCGTTTGGCGCAAACATGCATGATAACGAATATGCCATCCAGCAAGCCTACGCGAACTTCTTCTTTTTCATTACTGGATTTCATGGATTCCACGTGTTCTCAGGAGTGGTCATCAACATCATCATTTTCATCATGGCAATCAAGGGCGTTTTTGAACGTCGAAAGCATTATGAAATGGTCGAAAAAGTTGGTTTGTATTGGCACTTTGTAGATTTGGTTTGGGTCTTTGTATTCACCTTCTTCTACCTGGTCTAACCCAAAGGAAAACGCTACATCATGGAACGAGACGATCTGATAGTCAACGATAGCTACGCTCTGAATGCTCATCACAGTGAGGAGGCCGGCGCCAAGATTCGACGCAACATTTGGAAGGTCACAGGCATTTTGACCATATTGACCACGGTTGAGGTACTCATGGGGATTTACTTCAAGCGGTCTGAAACATTTACTTGGTCCATGATCAAATGGACATTCATTGTATTGACTCTTGTCAAAGCCGCATACATCGTTTTGGTTTTTATGCACCTAGGTGATGAACGAAGCAACCTCAAAAAGGTCATCCTCGCTCCTTACATGCTTTTCATTGGCTATTTGCTCTTTATCGCCATCACGGAGGGCTTTGGACACTTCGGATTGTCCAACAGCTTCCACTGATTTCATTCGCTTCCTGTCCTAGCGGGAGGTGAACTTAATTTGAGCTAATCGGTTTGAATGTTGTGAAAGCTCCGGTCTCAAACCCCCTAAAAAAGTATGCAACCTTACTGAGCGTGATGCTCGCCCTGCCGTTGTTAGGCTTGTTGATTTTGGGCATTGATGGAAACCATCATTTCAGCACGCTGCCTTATTACAGCGAAGCGGGTGCAATTGAGATGCGATCCGATGAGGCCGCTCAAGTTCAGCATTTCGCGTTGACCAACCATCTTGGGGAAGTATTCGACTCCAATGAATTGGGCGGAAAAGTTTGGCTTGCCGCCTTTTTCTCTACCAACTCCCCGCATGTAGCCCAATTCACCAAGCAGTTGCTATGGCCAAACTTCAGGTACCGAGACGAGGATGACATCACCATGGTTTGTTTCACATTGGACGCTTCGCATGACACCCCAGAGGTACTCAAAAGCTATGTCGATCGCAATACCCGCTACAATGGCTTTGAAGGGAAATGGCAATTCCTGACGGGCGATCAAAAAACCATCGATTCGCTCATCGCTTCGTCTTTCATGATTCAGCGTGATCAAGACGACCCGAACAACATTGCAACGTTGTGGCTAGTCGATGAAAAGGGTTACCTGCGAGGTGTCTACCATGCCGCTTCAGAGGATGCCATCAAGGACGCCGTTGAAGACATCGCCTTGTTGCAAAAGGAAATGGACGAAAGGGCGTACAAAAAGAAAAAACTGAAGGAAGCCTATGAAGGATCCCCTCCACTTCCCATTTTAGGCCCTGAAGAACATGTGATTCCCGCCTTTTCGTTAATTGACAGCGACAGCATCGAGTTCTCGCATCGCGATTGCCAAAACACCATTCGCATCGTCGACTTCTTCTTTACGCGATGTCCTACAATTTGCCCCATCATGTCCAGCCAAATGGCTCGCATGCAGTCTGAACTCTCCGAGCTCGAATTGCAGGGGGATGTCTTGTTGCTCAGCCATTCTGTAGACCCTGCACACGATCGACCATCCATCCTTCAAGGCTATGGAAACCGCTTGGGACAGGATGCCGCTTTGTGGAAACTCCTCACCGGAGAGAAGGAGGACATTTATGATCTCGCAAAAAACGGGTATTTCATGACCGCCATTGAGAGTGATACTGCCCAAGGCGGGATTTTCCACAGTGACCTTTTCGCCTTGGTGGATCGCCGAGGTCGCATCCGGGGGTACTACGATGGAACAGATACGGAAGAGGTCAATCAACTATTGATTGACGTGAAACAATTATGGGCCACCAATGAATAACACTTTGATCGATAACGAAAAACGAGTAAAACGCTTCATCTGGACCATGGGAATTCTGATCCCCGTGGCAGTTGCTGCACTTTTTTTAATCCCGCCCATTGAGAACCTCTCTGAAGCAACGAAGACCAATCTGTATCGACTGCCCGCGCTCAACGCCATATTCAATGGAACGGCATTTTGTTGCCTCATCGCTGCATTCATTGCCATCCGAAAAAAGAACATCACCGTGCACAAAGCATTCACCACAGCTGCTTTGGTCTTGAGTGTTTTATTCCTTCTGAGCTATGTTACGTTCCATCTCACAACAGAATCCACAAAATTTGGCGGCGAAGGTTGGATTAGAGGCGTTTATTTCTTCATCCTCATCAGCCACATAGTCCTTTCAACGGGCATCATTCCACTCGTATTATTCACGTATGCGCGGGGCTTGGGAATGCAAGTAGAAAAGCACCGAAAAATAGCCAAATGGACCTGGCCCATCTGGCTGTACGTCACAGCTACGGGAGTCATCGTGTATTTAATGATCTCTCCATATTACCCCCATTGATCATGCTGAGAAAACTACCAAAGACTTGGGCAGTCCAATGCATGTGGCTCCTGTCATTCATGGCCATCTTGGTCATTGATATGAATGGTCAGTGCGTCATGTGCAAGGCTGTTGCTGAGGACAGCGCAGAGGATGGAGGCTTAGGTGCTGGACTCAATCGCGGCATTTTATACCTCATGGCGGTCCCTTACATTTTGCTTTCCGCACTTTTCTTTGTAATTTATAGAAAGCATAAGTCCGCGGCGAAATAGAAAACCATATGTCACTTACTCGATCCATTGAGGCACTGGGAAGGCTGGTCATCCCGGTTGTTTTTTGTCTGTTGGCCTCTTGGTCCCACGGTCAATTTGTGGTCGAGCGAAGTCCATGGTTGGATGATGAGTCGATTACCGAGGAACCCGTTGAACAACGTTGGAGCGTAACGAATCTTCAGACCAAGGAACCTATAAAGGCCCTTTTCACAGTGGAAGGAATCAATCCGCGAAAGCCCGTGGCTTTGAAAATCCACGAGGATACCCTCCTGCAATTATCGCCTTACCGGAGGTACGGTCGGATCTGTGTCGAACCCAATTACATGCTCTACGCCGATTACATCTATGCCGACCCGGACATCAGCTGTGACACCATCCAACTTGCTCCAATCGCCGTTGGATTGGAAACTGCGCTCCCGGGAATTGAATTCATGCCGGGAACAGAAGATTTGTATTTCACATCCATCCCTGCTCTAGAAGCGTTGCTGGAATTTGTTCAAGTTCACCCGACATTGGCCATCGCCATTGTTGGTCATGAAAATGAATCAACCGATCGGGTCGATGCCGAAATGAAGAGCCGTGACCGAGCACGTGCTGTTTTTGAGTACCTGGTTAGTTCTGGTATTGATTCCTATCGATTGAGCGTAGAAGGCGCTGGCGATCAAGCCTTGGTCTTTCCAGAACCACAAACTCCAGAGGAAGCTGAAGCCAATCGAAGAATTTCAGTACGGGTTACCAATTATTGAGAATTTGCTCAGGGTCAGGCGCATTGCGTTAATTTTGACCCATGCTCAAGATGACAATTGATTTTTGGAAAGAACGGAGCGCTGCATGCGCGGCTTTCATCTTTGCCTGCTTCATTTGGATGCCAATTCACGCACAAAACACCTGGTCGTTGGAACGGTGTGTGGAACACGCATTGGAAAATAACCTCCAGATTAAGCTCGCAGAATTGGGCTCAACAAGCGCCGAAATTGGCACGCAATCTGCCCAAGGCGCCTTCCTTCCTAACCTCAATGGAAACCTCACGCATGGGTACAACTTTGGACGGACCATTGACCCGTTTACGAATCAATTCGTAGAATCCTCTGCCATTCGTTCCAACAGTTTTGGTCTATCCACTGGTGTCGTTCTATTCAATGGTTTTCAGAATCACTTAAACCTTCAACGAGCTCGTCTGGCTCAGCAGTCCGCTGCCGCTTCGCTATTGACCACTCAAAACAACGTAGTTCTAACGATTGCCGGAGCGTACCTCAATCTTTTATTTCAAGAGGAATTCGTGCGATTGGCCAATTTCAATCGAGAAGCTACCTCCAGACAAGTCGACCGAATGCGAAGCCTCGTCAAAGCAGGGGCCGCTGCAGAATTCGATTTATTCGATCTTGAAGCGCAATTGGCTGCTGATGATGCCAACATTGTTGCCTCCGAAAACGCCTTATCCTTGGCGAAACTCAATTTGGTGCAACTTCTACAACTCCCGGCAGAGGTGGCCCAGAATTTTGAGTGGGTGCGTCCAACTGATGCAGACTTGGTGCCTGGAGCTTTGCCTGCATCACCAGCTGGCACCGTGAACCACGCGATGGGCACATTCCCAGAAATTCAACAGGCAGAATTGCAAGTTGAAGACAGCCGCCTGGGACTCGAGATCGCAAAATCCGGTCGTTATCCCCGCTTATTTGCAAGCTACAACATCGGGACAGGTTTCAGTGGCGCATCGCGTACCATTGATGGCCCACCTTCCATTGAAGAATTCGTTTTGGGATCACTGGTCGTGGACGATTCCACTTCATACGATCTCGTCGCTCAACAAGAAGTCTTCAACCTGATCACGACACCATTCTCTCAGCAGCTCAATCAAAACTTCAACCAAAGTGTGTTCTTTTCGATGAGCATCCCCATTTTCAATAATTTCAGCGTCAAATCATCCATCGAACAAGCGCAGGTGAATGCCTTACGGTCCAAGTATCAATTGGAACAAGCGCGCCAAACTCTGCAGGTCAGCATCGAATCTGCATGGGCTGATGCCCAAGCTGCTTCACAAACATTGATTGCGCAAGAGTCGGCTTTGACTGCAGCAGAGAAGTCCTTTCAAAGCACCGAAAAACGTTATGAAGCTGGCGCAGCATCCGCCATTGATTATGCTGATGCGCGAACCCTATATGACAATGCAAGAATAAATGCATTACGAGCGCGCTATGACCTGGCTTTTAAGAGCAGAATTTTGGACTTCTACATGGGAAAGCCAATCACGTTTGAATAATTGTTTTCTATGAAACTCACCAAGAAATTTTGGATCATCGCAGGCGTCGTATTGGTTTGTTTACTGATCGCTGGAAAATGGTTCGGAGGGAAGGAAACGGCGAATGAAGTACAGGTTGAAAAAGCAGAAATTCGCGACATCATCGAGCGCGTTTCAGCTTCAGGAAAAATTCAACCCGAAGTCGAAGTCAATATCACCGCAGAAGTAAGTGGTCAAATCATTCAACTCCCTGTCAAAGAGGGTGATTACGTCGAGAAGGGTGACTTATTGGTTCAAATCAATCCCGATCTGTACCAAGCCGCATTGAATCGGGCTCAAGCCGCAGCCAACAGTGCACGATCCAATCTGGCAAGTGCAAAAGCGCAGTTTGCTCAAGCAGAGGCTCAATTCATTGCAGCAAAAAAAAGCTGGTCGCGCACCCAACAACTCTTCGAAGAATCGGTTATTTCTCAAGCAGATTTTGATGCCTCCGAAGCCAATTACCTGGGAACAGAAGCCTCCCGAACGGCCGCTACTGAGTCCATAAGGAGCGCTCAATTCGCTATTACCAGCGCCGAAGCTTCAGTTCAAGAAGCGCGCGATAACTTAAGTAGAACCACCCTGCTTGCCCCACAGTCGGGTACCGTTACAGCTTTGGTCAAGGAAGTTGGGGAAAGTGTCCAAGGCAATGGGTTCACCGCTGGGGAAATCGTGATGAAGGTATCCGATTTATCGGTCATGGAAGTGGATGTCGAGGTGAACGAGAGTGACATCGTGCGTGTAGGGCTTGACGATGAAGCAGAAGTGGAGGTCGACGCCTATCTTGAACAAACATTCCAAGGCATCGTAACCGAAATTGGAAATACCGCACTCAATGCAGGTGTCAATGGCTTCGCCATGGATCAAGTCACAAACTTTTCGGTCAAAGTCAGACTCCTTCCTGACGCTTATCGTGACTTGCAAGAAACGACCGCTTCAAACGTTTCTCCTTTCCGACCTGGCATGAGCGCAAAAGTGGACGTGCTCACCCGAGAATCCCAACAGGCCATCTCCATTCCCATTCAAGCCGTCACCACCCGTGAAAAAGAAGGGGACGACGAAGCATCTGAAGAATTGGGCGTCTTTGTATTGACAGAAAATGAGGAGGCTGAATGGCGCATCGTCGAAACGGGCATTCAAGACAATCGTTACATTGAAATCACTGCTGGATTGGAACCCGGAGAAACCGTTATCACGGGTCCTTACCAAAGCGTTTCTCGAACCCTCAAGTCAGGGGAAAAAGTAGTCATCGCAGAAGAATTTGAAGACATTGAAAAATGACTACCTGATCCTCGGAATTGAAACTTCCACCTTGTCTTGTTCGGTTGCACTTTTCAATCAGAACGAAGTGCTTTACGAACGACAGGTGTGTGAAGAGCAGCACGTGCATGCCTCACGCCTCTTGCCAATGATTGATGAGGCAATGAAGGCATCTAATTGTTCTGCAAGCGATTTAAGTGCAGTTGCTGTTTGCGCCGGACCTGGAAGTTATACCGGATTGAGGATTGGAGTATCCACCGCAAAAGGCATTTGCCATGCTCAATCCATTCCTTTGATTGGTGTAAACAGCCTAGAAATCCAGGCCTATGGAGCGTCAAATGCGATTGAAAAAACCATCATCGCAGTCATGGATGCCCGGCGAAATGAAATTTACACCCAATCTTTTCGCTGGAATGGCGCATCGCTGGAATCCCTCAACGAAACACGTGCTGTGATCCTCTCACCTGATTCAACGGCTTCCCCTTTTCCACACGTGGGTGCTGAGGTCGCAGTAATTGGGGATGCCGCATCAAAAACCCAACGATTGCTGGGAACAGCGGGGCACGGCTGGGAATTCATGGAAGCCCATCCGTTAGCGAAAGATTTAAGGATTCCAGCTTTTGCCGCGTTTGAGCAGAAGCAGTTTGATGATGTTGCATACTTTACGCCCAGGTACCTAAAAGAATTCCAAGCTGGACAACCAAAGGACCCACTCGGCCTGCGCAAACCCGCCATCGGATGAGAAGGATTTTACCCTGGAAAATTTTGGGTTGGGTCACGCTCGCTGGCGTCCTGTTGCAAGCACGCTGCAACGAACCCCAACAGTTCATTCCTTATGTTCCAGTCGATTTTTCCATCAATGTAAACCTTCCGGCCTACATCGACCTGTCCGTTCCCAGTGGCCATGTGCTGGTCAATGGCGGTTCAAAAGGCATCATCCTGTATCGGTACACCCTGGATCAATTTGTTGCCATCGACCGGCACGCGACCTTTGACATTCCCGCAGGATGCCAAGTTGAAGTGGCAGAAGATGGTTTGATCATCACCGACCCGTGCAGCAACTCAGAATGGCTCATCATTGACGGTTCTGTCATTTCAGGTGATGCCGTGTATCCATTGCACCGGTATGGAACCCAATGGAATGAGCCCATTCTGCACGTTTTTAATCCGTAGCAGATTTACTCTATATGGCGCATTCGCTCTAGCAAAGAAGGAACGAGTACAATCAAGAGTGAGGGCAATGGAGATTGCAGAAACGACAAAAACTCATGGGCTACGCCATAGCCCGATTTTCCTGGGACGAGACCGATAAAAATGAGCATGATCGTCCCCGCGATGGCATACATGATGATTAACCAAGGCCAGCGATCGAGGTGCCCGGTGCTTCTCAAAAAAAGGGCATCCAGCCCAAAGAAGACCAATAAAATTGCAATGCTCAGCGCCCACTTTAGCCGTCCTAACTGAATCAAAGAATAGTGGTGGAAACCATTCCAAGTACCCGTCATGACAAAGTAGTGAATGCGCTTGGGCGGTTGGTTGATATCCCACCATTTCTCGCGCAATTCAGAAGGCATTTTTTGAAGTTCCGGATTTTCCTGCAGTACCTCGACGTAGTGATTCAATTGAACCTTTGCACGCTCTTGATAGAACCCAAAAACCAGCATCATTCCCAGAACCAAAAGCCAATATGGACGTTTCCAAGGAAGTATGGGTTTGTGAATTATTCCCGCCGAGTTGGTCATTTGGACGATTTTCGATTCAATGTAAAACCAGATCGGGTCGTGTAACCATACCACAAGGCAAAAATCACCGCATACACCAGCACTGTAAAGGTGTAATCATGGTTGAACTCAAGGGCCTCCTTTCCAAAATACAACTGAATCAAGAGTAGGCTCGCGATGCGCAACATGTTGGTGAGGTGAATTACACCGACTCCCATGGGGATGTACCACAACTTACGGACCCACCTGCCCGGAAAGGACAAAATGAAAATGGTGAATAAGGCAAACAGCACAACACCATCACAAGAAGGGCCTACGAAAACTCCTTGCGCCCCTTCTATTCCAACACGGTGTCGAAACGCTCCGTCATTTTCTTGGAAGAAGGTCAATGGCTCATAACCCAAAAGCTGCATTGCAGCTTCCGTCATGACAACCAAGTTTTCGGTCACCACCTCATCCAATAAAGTTGCCGGCTTCAAATACGATTCATAGGTCAAGTGCCAAATGATGTAGCCACCAAAACCAATGACCAAAAAACGGAAAACGTCCGGCTGAGACCGGACGAATTCAATTAAAGACTTAACCCAGCGCATGGGTGTCAATATCGGTACAAATCAGATTTAAATGGACCATTGACTGGAACTCCTATGTAATCCGCTTGCTCTTGTGTCAAGGTTTCCAATTCCACGTTGATCTTCGCCAAGTGCAGTCGTGCCACCTCCTCATCCAGATGTTTAGGCAAGGTGACCACTTCATTTTGATAAGCACCCGCGTTGTTCCACAATTCGAGTTGAGCCAATGTTTGGTTTGTGAATGAGTTTGACATTACAAAACTTGGGTGTCCGGTGGCGCATCCCAAATTCACCAATCGTCCTTCTGCAAGTAAAATGATGTCATTGCCATTGACGTTGTACAAATCGACCTGCGGCTTGATGTTATCCTTTGTCGAACCGTGGTTTGCATTGAGCCAAGCAACATCGATTTCATTGTCAAAATGGCCAATGTTGCAAACGATGGCCTTGTCTTTCATGGATTCAAAATGTTCTCCACGAATGATGTCCTTATTACCGGTGGCTGTGCAAATGATGTCTGCTTCGATGACAGCATCTGCCATGCGCTTAACTTCATAACCGTCCATCGCAGCTTGAAGCGCGCAGATGGGATCAATTTCTGTTACCATCACACGACAACCTGCATTGCGCAATGATTCGGCCGTTCCTTTTCCAACATCTCCATAGCCCGCAACGACAGCCACTTTTCCAGCCATCATCACGTCCGTCGCACGACGAATCGCATCAACAGCTGATTCACGACAGCCGTATTTGTTATCAAACTTCGACTTCGTTACCGAGTCATTCACATTGATAGCTGGCATGGGCAACGTTCCTGCCTTCATGCGATCGTACAAACGCAAAACTCCCGTTGTCGTCTCTTCAGAAAGCCCCTTGATACCAGAAGCCAATTCTGGGAACTCATCCAATACCATGTTGGTCAAATCACCCCCATCATCCAAAATGAGATTCAATGGCTGGCGATCTGCACCAAAGAACAACGTCTGTCGGATACACCAGTCAAATTCTTCTTCGTTCATTCCTTTCCAAGCATAGACTGGGATGCCTGCTGCAGCAATCGCCGCAGCCGCATGATCTTGTGTCGAGAAGATGTTGCATGAAGACCAAGTCACCTCAGCACCCAATTCCACCAGCGTTTCAATCAAAACAGCCGTTTGAATGGTCATATGCAAACAGCCCGCAATGCGCGCTCCTTGCAAAGGTTTATCTTTTCCATGCTTCGCTCGCAGCGCCATAAGACCTGGCATTTCTGCTTCTGCTAAACGAATTTCTTTTCGACCCCACTCAGCTAAGCTGATGTCCTTTACTTTGTACGGCAAGTATTCCGTAGTCATTGTTGTGCTCATAACGCGTTGATTTCGAGTTGCAAAATTACTACAAACTGAGTTAGTCTTACACCCCATAACCGGAGGTCAATGCCCAATTTTAGAGTCATTTTGGAAAGTTTGGCGCCTCGACTGATTGTCGTGCAGGGCACAATTTCTCCTGAGGACTTGAATTCTTGGAGTGAAAACCAAACGCGCTTTCCAACACGCAAAGTCAATGAATTCTCTGAACATCGACAAAGAGAACATTGCATCATCGACTTCGCACTCCATCAATTCAACGAACTTCCAAAGGATGCTATCGTCGAATTCGATGGGCATGGAAAACCCTCCCTTTCCGGCTGCGAGCACCCTTTCGTGAGTATTTCGCATTGCACCGTTGGGACTCAGTGCATTGGGGTTGTGGCCATTGGGAAAGCACCCATTGGATGTGATATCGAGCGGATGCGCCCTCAACTCAACCAAATTGCTCCCCGCTTCCTCAATGAAACTGAATTAGCGGATTTTGGAGAAAACCTTGACGCGTTGTGCGCATCATGGACAATCAAAGAGGCCTTTTTTAAAGCGAAAGGAACGCAGTTGGATTTTCGCCAAGACGTCAGCGTACGGTGGACAGATACCCAGCAAGCCCATGACATCGGAATTGAAACGATGCTTTTCAATACGGTCCGACGGTGCTGGACTCGAAAATTGACTGCTCGACAAATCGGTTGGGAAGATCTCGATTGCTGGATTGCATGTGGTTCAGACCATTCCACATCCGCATAAAAAAAGGAGCCCATTTGGGCTCCTTCAATATTGGTTTGGCTCATCGTGAATGAACCCTATCATATGCGTTTATCGTTCGATGCCTTTGTGTCGGCGCTCAGAACTGACGGTCAACTTTTTTCGTCCTTTTGCTCGACGAGAGCTCAATACGTTTCGGCCATTGGCTGAAGCCATACGCTTTCGGAAACCGTGCTTGTTTCTGCGCTTGCGAACAGAGGGTTGAAAAGTCCTTTTCATAGCTATTTCTTTTGCCTCGAACGCGGAACTTACTCTGCGTTTTAGGGACGGCAAAGATAATCATAGAATTCATGCTACCAAACGAACGGACATGAAAGTCATGCTGAAATGAATTTTTTAGCGATTCTGAATTGAAAATTGACCTCTAAGTCGCGGTCATTGCCGCTTGCATCGCCTTAATTTTGCTCCAATGGATTCAACAAAAGAGGAGGCCCGAAAATTCAACTGGAAGAATTGGTCGACCATTCGACAAATGGGGCGATACCTGAAGCCCCATGCGTGGGGATACGCATTAGGGGTGCTCATCATCAGCATGAGTGGTGTGCTTACACTCCTTGTGACCCGATTGTGGGGTCAACTTGGCGGAGTAGGAACGACAACTGATTCGCAATCCGAACTCGAATCGCCCATGGCCCTTTTGCAAATTGACATGCAGAACTTGACGGAGATCGGCTGGGCGATATTGATTGTTTTGGGAATTCAAGCCGCGTTGAGCTTTTCACGCGTTTTGCTTTTTGCAAAAATGACGGAGGATATGATGATGGCGATGCGGCGCGATGCCTTTGAATCCATCATCAGCATGCCCATGCGATTTTTTGATACCCGACGGGTTGGGGATTTGAACAGTCGAGTGTCCTCTGACATCACCGCCATTCAGGATGTATTCACGACCACATTGGCTGAATTGATTCGCCAGTTGATCATCATTGTCGGGGGCATTCTGGCTTTGTTGTATTTCTCGGTTACTCTTACCCTACTCATGTTGGCTACGCTGCCTGTCATGATACTGGCCGCTATGCTGTTCGGTCGCTTCATTCGCAAACTCTCCAAACAAACCCAAGACCAAGTTGCGGATTCGAATACCATTGTTCAAGAAACTTTGACGGGAATCGTAAGTGTCAAAAGTTTTGCCAACGAAGTATGGGAATTGCTCCGATACATCGACAGCATTCGAGACATCCGAAAGCTTGCCATGCGCGGCGCCATCTGGAGGGGTGCATTCGCTTCTTTCATCATTCTTTTCATATTTGGAGCCATCACATTGGTCATTTTCAAAGGAGCGGAATTGATGGTCAGCGGAGGTTTGGCCAGCGAGCATTTCTTTACCTTTTTACTCATGACTGGATTGGTCGCTGGCTCCATCGGAGGAATCGCAGCACAATTTTCAGCGCTTCAACGAGGTTTGGGTGCCATCGAGAGCCTCATGGAATTGATGAAGGAATCCCAAGAAGACATCATTACCAAAAATGACCAACCTTGGGAACCCATCAAGTTGTCTGGGGCCATTCAATTCAAAAAAGTAAAATTTCATTACCCGAATCGGGAAGACGTGGAGGTTTTGAATGGAATTGACTTGAACATACAACCCGGGAAACGCCTGGCCTTGGTCGGACCTTCTGGCGCGGGAAAATCAACCATCGCGTCCCTCCTGTTGCGATTTCATGACCCGTCTAGTGGCGAAATTTCAATTGGTGACACCCCGTTAAGTCACTTTCATTTGACGGCTTTGCGCCGCCGCATGGCCTTCGTGCCACAAGAGGTCATCCTTTTTGGTGGCGACATCCGGAGCAACATCGCCTATGGAAAACACGATGCAACCGATGACGAAATTCGCGCTGCCGCTGAAAAAGCAAACGCCCTGGACTTCATCAAGGCTTTTCCAGAAGGAATGGAGACGGTCGTTGGTGAGCGTGGGGTGCAATTATCCGGAGGTCAACGCCAGCGCATCGCCATTGCGCGTGCTATCTTGAGGGATCCTGATATTTTGATTTTGGATGAGGCCACCAGCGCCTTGGACGCTTCGAGTGAAAAAGAAGTGCAACTCGCTTTGGACCGACTGATGGAAAATCGCAGCAGCCTCATCATCGCTCACCGTCTAAGCACCATCAAAAATGCGGATAGCATTGCCGTCTTGTCGGGAGGAAAAATTCAAGAAATGGGCACCCATGAAGAATTATTGGCGGTAGATGGCGTTTACAAAAGGCTCGTCGAAAACCAAGAAATTGACTTGGCTTAATCGGTATGAATTCATTGCTTAATTTTAAGCAACCACGAAGGACAACAAAATGAAGAAAGCGCTCGTAACGGGGATTACTGGACAAGATGGTGCGTACTTGACCGAATTACTCCTGGAAAAAGGATATGAAGTGCATGGAGTAAAGCGCAGGGCATCGTTGCTCAATACGGACCGAATTGATCACCTTTACCAAGACCCGCACGAATCCGAAATTCGGCTTCAATTGCATTATGGAGACTTGACGGATAGCACGAATCTCATTCGAATCATCCAAGAAGTTCAGCCCGATGAGATTTACAATCTCGCAGCCATGAGCCACGTTAAGGTCAGCTTCGACACACCGGAATACACAGCCAATGCTGACGGCATAGGGACCTTGCGGATTTTAGAAGCCATGCGCATCTTGGGCATCGAAAAATCCTGTCGCTTTTACCAAGCTTCCACATCAGAGTTGTATGGTTTGGTGCAGGAGACACCGCAAAGTGAGACCACGCCCTTCTACCCCCGCAGCCCGTACGGAGTGGCCAAGCTCTACGGTTTTTGGATTGTAAAGAATTACCGAGAATCCTACGGTCTGCATGCGTCAAACGGAATTTTGTTTAATCACGAAAGCCCACTCCGAGGAGAAACCTTTGTCACACGTAAAATCACACGAAGTGTGGCGCAAATAGAGCTGGGACTTTCTGATCAACTTTACCTTGGAAACCTCGACGCCAAGCGCGATTGGGGCCATGCCAAAGACTACGTCGAAGGGATGTGGCGCATGTTGCAGCAAGAAGAGCCCGATGACTATGTTCTCGCGACCGGGCGAACCGTTTCGATCAGAGAATTCGTCAACATGGCTTTTGCCCAAGTAGGACGTGAACTTTCTTGGGAAGGAACTGGTGTTGAAGAGAAAGGAATTTGCAAGAAAACGGGGCGGACGCTGGTGAGTGTGGATCCTCGATACTTCCGACCTGCTGAGGTCGACTTATTGGTTGGGGATGCTTCCAAAGCCAAGCGCGTACTAGGGTGGGAGCCGAAACACACATTGGAACAGTTGTGTGCTGAAATGGTGGAGTCCGACTTGGCCTTATTTAAGCAGACGAAATACTTGCGAGACGGCGGACATGAAGTGCATACGCAGTATGAATGATCATCGAATCATGAAGGAAGCAATTCAATGAAGTCTTGGGCTTGATTTTTTCTCAAGTAGGGCCCCAATCCATCGACGGGCAACAAATCCTTTGAATGTTCTTCAATTTGAGACCGCAAAGCTCGCAAATGTTGGGGCGAATCACCACGAATTAAGCAAATTCCAGCTTGGGTTTCTTGAATAATGCGCATCACATCATCATTTGGTTGGCCGAAATATAAGATGGGTCTTCGCGCTCCGAGGTACTCGAACAACTTCCCGGGAATATGGCCTGTGGTTTCATAATCTGCTGGACCAATCAAAAAAAGTGCATCAGCTTCAATCTGTTTGGTGAGGACCTTTTCTTGGGGGAGGTTACCATGAAAGTGGACAAAATCAAATAATTCCTCCAACTGTTCTATGTATTGTGGCGGAGCACTTCCGTAAAAATCAAACGCAATAGAAGGGGCTTTTATCTGAATTGAAATCAATTTCAATGATTCTAAAAACTCTTCAATTTGATAGGACTGTGCCAGCACACCCGTATAGACAATCCTAAACACGGAAGAATCACTGTTTTTTGAACTTACTGTAGAGGAGGGGTCAAAGTCCATTCCATTGGTAAGAACATGAAACTTCTTCAGATGCTCTGGAGGTAATTTATCCGAAAGCAACCTTGCAAACCCCCAACTAACCGCAAGAACTTGATCTGCTTTAGTCAGCACCATCATTTCCAATCTCTTATCAATAGCGCGAGATAGCTTCGAATGTCCCAATCGAGAATAATAGAAAATATCAGTCCATGGATCTCGAAAATCCGCAATCCAATGGATCCCTGTTTTACGTTTCGTTCGCAAGCCGATCAAATGAACACTCGGTGGCGGACTCGAAGTAATTACGACATCAATGCACTGTTCTTGGATGATTTCGATCGCGCGCTTCACGGCTCTTCGATTCCACGATTTTCGAGGATCTGGAATAAATAAATGACTCCGTAAGACGGTCAACCAATTGGCTGAATGTGTTTCTCGAGACTTTGGAGCGAATGCAGGCGCTGGAATTGAACTACTAAACAACTTTTTGACCCATTTAAAAGGATTGAACGCTCGAATGCGATGAACATTGATATTTGGATGGATCGAGGCTTCGAGGGTTTCATCCAACAGCGGAAATTCCGCAGAATTCGGTTCCAATGTGAGAACTGAAACTTCCATTCCTTTGCGATACAACTCATTTGCAAGTGCCATCCATCGCCTGACCGCTATTCCTCCTGCTGGTGGCCAATAGTAGGTGATGATGAGTATGTGCCTCTTCTCGCTCAATTTTGATTTGTCCATTGACCAGAGAGTCGAGCAAGTTCAACCTCTGCAGCCAGCCACTCTTGTAAAGCTTGCGATTCAGCCTGCTTTGCTTGCATCAATTGCAATTGTACATCCCGAAAATCCAATGAATTCATGGCACCTGACTGGAATGTGGATTCTGCGATTTCCATCGCTTTTTCAGTGTTCTGGCGCAATCGCTTCGAGAGTGCGAAAGACGATGCTGCGACTTCCCAACGATCTCGGGCATCACCAAATATTCGCTTCACTTCTTCAGCCTCATTCTCAACACGTTGTTCCGCGACCAACATTTGCAATTTGGCCTGCTCAATAGCGCGGCGAGTGCTCCCCCCATTGAACAGGTTGAAATTCAAAATCAAATTAGCCGAAACATTGGCTATTCGCCCCTCACCTTCAAAATCACCCGCAGCAAATTGACTCCGTTGATTTCCTTGGCTCGCGGATAATTGCAATGATGGCAACTGACGAGATTTCGCCTGATCCATGCCAATCCTTGCAAGTTCCTGTCCGAGACGTGCGTTATCCATCGCCGTATTGTTCTGCAGCAGCGCTTCTTCAAGCACCTGAAAATCCCGTGCCTCAGGCTCGTCCAATTCGGTTGTCAATTTCCACGTCGTACTGAGATCCGCTCCAATCAAACGGTTCAAACTGCGCATCGTAGCGTTCAAAGCAACGCGCTGTTGGGCCAACGTCAACTCGTCTGCGATGACGGCATTTTCCAGTTGAATCCGATCAAAGGCTGCCGCTGCCCCATATTCCCTGCGACGCTCCAACCATTCTACGCGATCCTTGCCATTGGCCACCTCCTCTTCCCACATTTTCACTAATTGCTCCTGAATCTTCGCAACATCGTACAATTGCAATACGCCTGCAAGGGTTTGTTCTATCATAACATCCACTTGACCACCTGCCTGCTCTACCAGCGTCTCCAGTGCCCGTTTGTTCGCAAACATGCCAAATCCGTCGAATAACACCCAATTCAATTGGGTCCCGACATTCAATGATTGGCTTTCCAGTCGTTCTTGGATAAAAGAAGTGGGATTTTCTGATTGATCGCTCACTGCACCTGCACCTGACACATTCAATCCAATTTGTGGTAAGGCGCCAGCCGCTCCCCATGAATCATCGATTTCCGCTCGATTCACTTCCAATTTGGCCATGCGGATGCCCAAATTTTGTTCTAGCGCCATAGCGACAGCTTGTTCCCGAGTCAATGCATCTTGAGCCCAATGAAGTTGTGGGGCCCCGCACATGGTCAGCAGGAGAATGAACATCAGGTTTTTCCTTACACTCATGACTCAAATGGTTGTTCTTCACGATTTGCAGGCTCAGCAGCTTCGATTGCCGGCCAATGGCCTTTTTTGATCCAAACCCAACTTCGATGCAGCGGGTTGATCCATTGCAAATAGATGGGCAACAACACCAAAATGATGACTGTCACAAACAGCAAACCAAACGCCACCGCTATGGCCATGGGAATCAAGAACTGCGCTTGAAAACTCTTATTCAACATAAGCGGTGCGAGCCCTGCTACAGTCGTAATGGAGGTCAATATGATGGGCCTGAAGCGGCTCATGCCAGCGTCCCAAATGGCCGCTTTCACGTCTTTTCCTTGTTTCAAGTTAACGTTGTACGCTGCGACAAAAACGAGCGCATCATTCACCAAAATTCCAATGAGGGCGATCATTCCCAGAATTGAAAACAAGCTGATTTGTGCATCCAAAAGCCAATGGCCAATGCTTACTCCAATGAATCCAAAGGGGATGAGCCCAAATACCGCCAGCCCTTGCAGCGGTGAACGGAACGACAAAATGATGATAAACAGCATCAAGGCAAAAACCAGGGGCATGATGCTTGAAATGCTTCGTTGAGATTTTCCAACTTCTCGATTCTGACCTTCAAAGCTGGGCGTTACACTGGGATAGCGGGCCAAAATGTCGGGTAATACCTCTTCTCGAATGGCCGCATTCGCCTCCGTAGCGCTCACTTGCGGACCAGCCAAATCAGCAGATACTTGCACCTCCCGCTGCCCATAAAGGCGGTTGATTGCGGTAATTCCCCTGCCCATCTTTACCTCTGCTACTTCATTCAACGGGACCAGCCCTCCCGTGGGATCAACCAACCGAAACGATTCCAAATCACCTATCGATTGACGATCGCGCTCATCCAAACGGACCCAAACGCGCACTTCATCCCGTCCCTTTTGCAGGCGTTGTGCCTCCGTTCCGAAAAAACTCTGACGGATCTGCCCCATGACGGACGCATGAGTGAACCCCAATTGGTGAGCGCGAGGCTTGAGAATGATTTCAATCTCCTGCATCCCTTTCTGGTTATTATCCGTGACGTCTTTCAAATCCTCACGCTGCAACATGGCCGCCTTGAGTTCTTCTGTTGCGGACGTCAATGCTTCCAAATCATTGCCCAAGAGGGAAACCGAAACCGGCCGTCCAAATGGAGAAAATGCGGCAAAGCTCAAATTCTCCGCGCCAAAGACGGTTCCCACGCGTTCTCGAATCATTGAGGATATCTCCGTTGATTGCATGTTTCGGCGTTCTCCATCCAGTAATTGAACGTTGATCAATCCATTGTGCATGGAAGGCCCTATTCGCTTGTCAACAGCTAGAATCATTTCGAGGGAGTCTCCCCGCAATGCATTCAGCTCATCATTGACCTCCCATATGATTTTCTCAATGCGGTCCAATTCGGCCACGGTGATTTCATCGCGGGTTCCCGACTGCATGGTCAAATTGATGGTTAAGTTGTCCCCTTCAATGAATGGGAAAAAGGTTGTTTTCACCTTTCCACTTCCGATCAATCCTGGAACCGTAATCATGAAGATTGCCAAAATGATGCAAAACATCACCCATGGCTGCTTCAAACTGAATCGGAGAACTGGGGCGTACAACCGATCCCGCAATCCATTCATGAAACTCCGCATGGCCCGTTCAAAACGGTTTCTTTTGACTTCTCGGTTGAGGGCGCGCGAATGTCCAATGTGTGCAGGAAGAATCAGTGCTCCTTCCACAAGCGAAAAGACCAACGTGAGTATGATTACGGTGGCCATGTCTCCGAAAAAATCCCCCAACCTTCCCTCGATGAAGAAAAAGGAGGAGAAGGCCACCACCGTTGTCACAATCGCTGCAAAGACGGCTGGCAGCACCTCGAGCGTCCCATTGATGGTCGCATCTAGCCGAGAGGCTCCTCGCTCAAAGTGTTGGTAGATATTCTCTGCTATGACAATTCCATCGTCCACCAAAATCCCGATGACGAGGATCATACCGAACAATGAAATCACATTGATGGTCACTCCCATTTGATCGGCCAGAAGGAACATCCCCATGAAAGAAACAGGAATGGCCAGTGCCACCCAAAAAGCAAGTCGAATATCCAAGAAGAGGGCCAGAAATAGCAAAACCAGTAGGAAGCCAATCACTCCATTGTTCACCAGCAAGTCGATCCGTTGATTTAATACGGTACTCGCATCGCGGATGACCTCAATACGCGTTGAAGACTCTCTCGCATTATACGCGGCGATGTAGTCTCGCACGTAGTCGGTGATATCCAAAATGGATTCCGAAGTCAAGTTATTGACGGTAATGACTGCCGCAGGCTGACCGTTGAACCAATTCCTGGAGGGGTCATTTTCTGCCCATTGTTGATTTACCTCCGCGATATCACCCAACCGGACGACTCGACCGTCACGATCAGCCCGTACGATGATGTCGTTCAAAGCTTCCGCCTCATACTGACGGTATCGACCGCGGATGATGACTTCCTCAGACTCCATTTTCAAGCGCCCACCAGTCGTTTCCAAATTTGCATTTCGAACTGCGTTGGCCACTTCCGCCATCGACAAATTGAGTTCATTCAAATCATTTTGCCGCAGACGAATCTCAATTTCCTCTTCTGGAAATCCGCTGAGTTGTACTTGAGAAATGCCTTCAACGCCCCGTAACTCCAATTCGATTCTTCGTGCCTCTTGTTTCAGCACGTTTAAATCGTCTACCCCAATGATCGCAAATGAAAATGCGACTCCTATGGCGTCTTGTTTAAAGACAATAGGAGGCTCCATTCCAACGGGAAAACTGGCAATGCGGTCGACTGCATTTTTGACGTTTTGGAGCACCTCGTCAGTGACATCCGCTGAAATGGTTTCTATGGTGATGCTCCCCGCATTCTCATTGCAAACGGATTTGACCTGATCCAAGCCTGCAATGCCCTTCAGGTTTTCCTCAATTTTCGCGATGATGCCTTCCTCAATTTCAGTTGGTGAAGCCCCCGGGTAAACCACCTGGACTTGGATCGTCTTGGATTCGACTTCAGGAAAAAAATTCGATCGCAATTTGGTCAATCCGACAAATCCTGAAGCGAGGATAGCGATCATCAAGAGATCACCCGTCAAATTGTATTTGACGAAATATTGAATCAATCCCCGCATCAGTTCGTCTGACTTTTTTCAGTTACGACAGGCATGCCGTCAAAAGCAGTTGCGAGCACTTCATCCAAGAGTTGCGTTCCCGGTTTTAATCCCTGAACGATGACCTCGGTCCGTGATTCAAAAAGCAGCTGAACGGATTGGGTTTTTAACTTTTCCTCTTCGACGATGTAAACACTTCCATCCTCCATCAACAAATTCGAAGGCAACAAATAAGATTGCTGGATTGGTGCACTTTTGATTTCGCCTGTCAAGAATCGACCATCCCGGACGGCATCTTCTTTTCCTTTAATGGCACGGACACGACAAAAAACGCTTGCAGATTGCGTCATGGCATCGATGTTACCCGATACCCGATGCACTTGACCTGCGGCAACCAAATTTCCTTGCTCATCCTTGAACTGCACTCCATCGCCTTTTTCGACTGTATCCAAATAGCGTGCATGCACTGCCGTCTTCACTTCAAATTCATCCTGCCCCAATAAAACGCCAGCGACTTGTCCGGCTCTTACCAATCCGCCAGGCCGTACGTTGGCCGAAGCTAGCGTTCCATTGAACGGCGCCTTGATGGTGTATTTCTCCAAGCGCTCTTCTGCCGCTCGAATCGCATGATAGGTGCTTATGATTCCTCGATTCGCGAGGAACAACCGTTCTTGGTCTGATTTTGGATCTGGCAATGCGGGAAGTTTTCGATCGACTTGGACTGAAGCCGCAAATCGGTCCCATTTCGACCAACTTCCCTCAAAATCATATTCCAAATCAGCCAAGGCATTTGATAGCAATTGCAAGAATTGACCACGTTGTGATTTCAACTGTTCCTCAGCCTCAGTGGCGTCTAAACTCAACAATACTTCACCAGCGCGGTATTCTGTGCCTTCTCGAAATTCCTTACCCCTGCTCATGGCAAGAACACCTGTCGTTTCGGTCATGATTTCCAATCGATACAATGATTCCACGCGCCCTTCCACGGGAATCGTTGGAAAACAAGTGCGAGGATAAACATCAGTCGTTCGAACGGCACGAGCTGCAACGGGCCGCTCAATGACTTGGGGCTCGGGCTTCATTGAAATGAGAACGTTCATCACAAATAAACCGAAACCCAATATGGCCAACCCTGCAGCAATCCTAAGCAGGGTCTTGAAGAAATTCCGCATGATACAAATCGAATTGTACTGCTAATTTCCGCTTGTTTATTTCAATAAAGGTGGAACAAGAAAATGAATGCTCACCGCACTTTGTTATCAAATCAAACTTTGGATTTGTAACGAAAAGTCATAACATCAGAAGTTATCCAAATCGGTTGGGCGCATGATGCCGAACCACTTGAGGGTTTTTTCACCGATGCCTGGGACATCGACGTGGATGATGTATACACCGCCTGCGATGGGGACGTTTCGTTCGTTTTTGAGGTCCCAATCAAGTGAAGTGAGGGGGTCCGCTTTGAAGAACGAACGAACGAGTGTTCCCTGCAAGTTGTAGATGCGAACGGTGCACACTTCCGGCAGGTTGGTGATCTTGATGCGGTTGTCGAGCTTGCTGGTTTCGTACTGGCTGAAAGCATAGTACGGGTTGGGCACGACGTTGATTTCATCGAGGATGCTCGTCAAGACGGTGTCTTGTTGGGTGAGCGTCGCGACGTTTTTCGTAGAGAAGGTGTAGAGCGGGTTCCAGTAGTTATCAGCTCCGTCGTAATTCTCTGCGTCGATGTTGGTGGGGCTGTACTTCTCGTACGCTTTGGCCACACGCAATCGGATGCGCACGTCGTTGGGGATGAGTCCATCCTCAGGAGACAACATCTCATAGTCGTCATTGAGGAGTGAAGAACCGACCCAAGTGCACGCACGGAAGACACGTCGGACGTTGGTCGTCGACGGGTTGTCTTCGAGGTTGCTCCACAGGTAGTTTCCGCCGTCATAGGCTGGCATGCGGTTTTCGGTACCTTCTTCGTATTGAGAGTTCTTGAAGACATAAATCCAGTGTTGTCCGCCGGCATAGATGGCACTTCCGCCACCTCCGCCGAAGCCTCCACCCACACCTCCAGTGATGTTGGGCGATGGATTCCACAGCATGTCTTTTCCGTTTTCCGCTCCGAGCCATGAGTCTTCACCGAACGCCATGTTGAGGCGCTCACCGGTACCGAGGTCGATGGCGTAACCGGGGAACCAGCCCATGCCGATGGGTTGATTACCGCCGGGGTTGGCTTCACCGGCGTTGTAGCCCGACTGCCCTTCGTAGCGGCCGTTCTTATCGACCGATGGGTGACGGCGCAAACTGAGTTTCTCTCCACCGTTTTGTGCGAGTTCTTCTACCGACTGCATCTCCAGTACCGGACAACGCGTCCACTTGGACTTGTCTTTGGTGATGACCACGTCGACGTTGTTCAAGCCGCTGATGCCAGAGAATGGCGAGAGGTCGCCTTCAAAGCCGTCGATGGTTGGCGCGATGTTCGGGAGCTTGACTACGTCTCCAGATGGGAGCTCAACGTCACCCGTGTAGGAAACGAGGCAATACGGCGCCCATGTGCCTCCTAAGATGCCTTCGTAGACTTCCTCCTCATCGAGTGGGTTGCCTGTCTTCAAGTCATTGAAGATGACTTCCGAAGGAACGTCACTGGCACCTTCTTGGTTTCCAGCGCGGATCCAGTTGAGTTGGCTGAAGCCTTCTGCGTCGGGAATACCGAGGAGCCAAGGACGTGCAGGGTCGTCAAAGCTGATGGATGCATGAACGGGCTCGGTGAACTTGCCATCGAGCGGATAATCATATTGATGTACCGTCACGGAGATGCCCCAGTCGAGGAGGAGCTCTTCGTTGAGGAGCGCAATCGACGAAGTGGACTCGTGGACCGCTTTGTAGTCGTTGTCGGGATCGTCGTCGTTGAGGAGTGTTAAGTTGGTGAGGGTCCAGTAGGCGTCAACGGCGTCCTCGAGGTCGGCGTCATCACCCGCGACGCGCAACTCGAAGTCGGCGTCAGGGACACGCAATGGATCGACGACGCGGATATCGACGGGACCGTGGCCTGCCGCATACGTCACCGACGAAGCGATGGTGTTTTCCAGAATGGCTTGCTCTGAGGCTGGAGTCAATTCCAAGTCCATCATGCCATTGCCCTTGCCTTCAAACTTCGTGATTTCCACACCGCTGCCGTACTCGGCATACTGAACGGTACCACCCGCCTCAGGAGAAGGGTTGTGGGGAACGCCTGAGTACGAACGAATAGAACCCACCGCTGCTTTACGTGAAGCTTTGTATTGGACGTCCTGGCCAGTCCCAAGCACCGCATCGTATGGACGGTAATTGTTATAGCCGTATGCTAAGGCCATGAAGTAATAAGTCTTGTGGTTTACCAAGCGATTGTCGCCTTGAGCAAAGGCGTCGTTGGTGACTCGTAAGCTGTGGAAAATCCCATCGTCCTGGCCATTCGCCATCAAAGTGGGAACTGGAAGTTCCAACGTAGGATCGAAATCGTAATTGATGACCTGCGTAATGCCATTTCGAATATCGCATTGAGCGATGAGTCGCGCTGCATCAATATCACCCAAATCCGCAGGACTCACAGTGTTGTCACGTAATTGGTAGATCATGTAACCCTCAAACACATAACTCCGCTCCTCATCCGTAAGTACCGTGCCATCTTCCAATTCAGTTGGAATCGAAGGATCCATGGCCATGTATTCTTCTTGGTAGTTGTTGGAAAGTGGATTGTCGTTGGTCAAGTAGAGGATCAACTCGTTTTCCAATTCTTGGATGGTGATGTCTGGAGCGTCAGGTCCAGAGACTATCTCGAAGCAGTTGTCGAAAAGCGCTTGTGCTTTGTCATCCGCCAAACGCAGCAATTCAACGCTTTCGAAAGGTTCACCGCCCGTGGCACGTGCCCAAACCATACCAACCGTGATGTTATTGTAATCGCCCGGCTCCAAAGTAAATGGCCCGGCTGATTGCAAAAAGAGCCGATCGCCCGGTGGGTTGCCCGCCCCAACTTCGGTCCATGGATCAACAGAGATCCCTATGGTTCCCCATTGATATGGATCCGTATCTCCAGGGAACATATAATCCGCCGGAATGTCTAAATCGGCTCCGGTTGCCGCCGTCAATCCGTCTCCACCATAAGCCATTCGCTGACCATTTTTCCAAAATCCCCTCATGTAATTGTAATACTGAGAAGCTAGGGTCGGCTGACCATTGATTCCGAAGTTCCAGTTGTAATAGATGAACTTGCGCATCCCATACCGTTCGTTGTCAATAACACCATCACCGTATCCGATACCGATGCCTTCATAAGGAATTCCCAATGAATCAATCGCATCGGTAAAAACAGTAGTCAAGGGATTGTCAATGGAATCAGAATCTTGGTAGGGCCCCTCGAAGAAGTCAACTCCCATTGCCGGAGGATTGGAGCCATAACCAATGGAGTAACTGGTAGCTTCATCAAATGCGTCTCCATTGTAACTGTAACCCAATCCGCGCTTTACATCCACCCCCACATAATCATCGACGTGTCCGCCCAAATCACAATCTACCCACTGAGCGAAATAAGTCTCAGTAAGGGTTTGCGTTCCTTGGTTGATCAAAACGTAGTTATAAAACTGCATGTTGTTGACCTCGTCATTGGTCGAGAAAGCAAACGCTTGCGCGCGAATTTCCATCCCGATGGGCTCACCTTGAGATTCTGAGTGGATGTTGCCCTTGTCGTTGAAAATCCAGTAATAGGTTTGGTCCCCGTACAAAGGAACCTGATCCTCGCGGCGTCTTTCGGCACAATCAATTTCTTGCAGAAAGTCGTACCATGGGTAGTCTCCAGCAGAAGGATCGTAGAAACCATTTCCATCATAGTCCTTGAAAGGCGCGAGGTAATAATCTTGATTCAAGCTGACATTTCCATGAGCAGGGTATTCAAAGAAATACGAAGGAATGGTGTACCCATTTGGAAACTGCTCTTCCATGTCACACTCGGGATCCGCCGCACAGTCAAAATACTGGCGGTGGCGCATAGCATCCGCCCGCTGAGCAATGGTAAACCGATCATATTGTTCGCATGTTGCAGGGTCAACTTCTGCTGCACCGGTATTGGTCAGCGGGCCCGGCCAAAAGTCATTCCCAACGTTTCGGTAACGGACCGCGGCGAGCTTCAGCTGCTGATCGGGACTGATACCCCCTAACCACAGCGCTCCTCCATAGACCACTGAGACACCTTCCTCCTTTGGCACCATGAATGCGCCCTTATCTATGGCTCTGTCATACCATAAGGCGCCGGCATTTTCGATGAGTGCCCGAACGTTATTCCACTCCAAATCTCTCAGCGCTGTGGCCGGAGCGCAAGCCTCAGCTCGGATTTCCGCCGCTGGGTCTGGTTGAGTTTGCGGAACGGGGAACCCCTTTTGAAAAAGCGGTGCTTGCCCGGATTGGTCTTGTGCCGATGCAGAAAAACAGAAAAATCCGAATTGGAATAAAATCGCTCCAAAAAACAGATAGCCAATGGAAAATTGTCTCATGATTCAGGCTTCGCGCGCCAAGTTAACCAACGACTCTCAAATGTCACCAATAATCCGTCACAATAGCGTGTGAACTTCTTTTAGCAACGAATTTTCGGTGTAAATCAACCATCCGTGCACAGATTCTCCCTTGCAGATGCTCTCTATTCCTCTGCAATATTGTTGCACCTGATGTTCATGCCGTTCACGAGGCTTTCCGGTCTTGAAATCGATTACATGCCAACCGTCCGCACGTTTGACAACTCGATCAGGACGAGCTATGGTTCCGTCATCCATTCGCATCGAACGTTCTGCAAGAATTTCCTCCGACTCAGACTCAAAAAATCGACACATCAGCGGGTGTTGTAGAATGGATTCAACGACCTTAATAATTTCTTGTAGTTGGCTTTCGGTCCAGGTATTGGTCAATAGCACGCGCTCCTTGAGTTCAGGCCAGTCATGGATTGTAGTGATTTCTGCCAACAAACCATGAATTGCATTTCCAAACTCTTTGGGTGTAAAGGCTTCATGAGACAAGGGATTGGACCAGTGAGGTCTGGGCACTGCAACTTTCTGTTCAAACGATTGTCCAAGCAACAAGCCTGGATACGATGGACTCACACCCGAGGACTCAATGACTCTTTCTGACTTGCGATCCATTGTGCCAAAATCTGACGTTCCATCGGCACCAATGATTTCGCCAAACTCCTCTACCCAACCCGCCCAAAGCAGCTGAGGCAATGATTTAATCTCCATGCCCAATTGAGGCGTTCCTTCAAACTCAAGCGCCACATCCAACCGATCGACTGCACGGGTCATGGTCACATAGGCTACATTCAGCGCATCGAGCATGGTGCGATCTATTTCAGCCAATCGCTCACCGTCATATTCTGTATCTTTTAAATCTGAATGACGGAGCAAGGCCACAGGCAATCCATAGGTTTGGTGATCGAGCATGACCGGAATCTCATCCTTAAAGTGATCAATCTTCTCGGGATGAATGGGGGCAATTACCACCTTAAACGCCAATCCTTTTGCTTTGTGCGGTGTCATGATTTGTACTGCATCGCGCCCCCCCACGACTTGAATGCTTTTGCGATGGCCTGTTCGTTCCCAATGTTCCAGAAAGTCATTCAATGATCCGCCGCGTTGGGCGACCTCATGCGCCAATTCCAACATGCCTTCAGCATAGGCTGGAAACTGCTCGCCCCAGCCCAAAGCATCCAAACAATGTCCGATTTGCGTGGTCAATGGAGCCGTTACTTGATTCCAAAGGTTGAGGGTGGGAATCAATTCACTTAGCAGCGCCCGCTGATTGAGTTTGGCCCGGTATGATACGCTGCCATCGCTCCGTTCATATTGTTCAACTTCATGATGCTTCTCCAGGATCTCGGATTCAGAATGCACTGGATGAATCGCGCAAAAGCACTGAACGAAAACGAGCACATGGGTTGGGTTCTTTGGGTCCAACAAATAATGCAACAAGGCGATGACCCCGCGCGTCGCAGGATGTCGGCCCAAGTGAAGGCTTTCCGATGTCCATGGCGTAATTCCCGCTTCCAACAGATACTGTGCGAGCAATGCGCCATCTCGATTCCTTCGCAAAAGCACCGCGATATCCGATAATGCATGATGGTCCCCAGGATCGGATGGAGCAGCATATGTTGGATGACCATTCTCCCAAGAAATTGATCCTCCGGTATGATGGGCTATACGCTCTAGCACCCAACGATTGCGCATTCGCGTTCGTTCCGCCGTTTCTTTTTCTTCAATGCTCGCGATATGCACCCGGCCACCAAATTTCCTTGTTGGCTCCTGCTCCACATCATCGTATAACGGCCTGAGTTTTTCCGGTAAATGATCCTGAATTCTTCTAAACCATCGGTTATTCCATTCAACGATTTGATGACCTGATCGACGATTATGAATGAGCTTGGTTTGTTGACTTGTTCTTTTCAGCGATTCAGACGCCTCTTGCAGCACTGGTCCAGGATGGCCTATCAAAGCTGGCAGTGCTTCCAATTGCTCATAATTGCCATTGCGCCACCGGTAAATGGCTTGCTTTACATCGCCCACCACCATTCCCATTTCATCAAAAGCGATTAAATGATCGAATAATTGAATCAAGTTATGCCATTGGGTGATCGACGTGTCTTGAAACTCATCAATGAAAATATTTCTGTAGCGATTGCCAATGCGCTCGTATATGAAAGGTGCGGGGTTGTCTCGAACGATCGCAGATATCTCTTGGTTAAGTGATGACAACAATCGAACATTTTTCTCCAGTTCGACCTCCTTGAGTGCATCGCGAATCAGCCCAAGGGTGCCGATGAGGCTGACTCGTTCTTGCAGATGTTCCTGCAACTTAAACCGTTCGCCTTGATGGCCGTCGTAAAGTTCCTTCCAAGCATCGATGGCATCATGAACGGTGGGCATAGCCTGTTGGATGGACTGAATCACATCTTCGCTCGCAGACGACGTCCAAAAAACTTCTTCTTCGAGTTGCCCTCTCAAACGAACCCCAATTCCAGCCCCACGTCCTTTGCCTGCGGCCACTTTTCGAAGCCAATTCGGTAAATCTTTGTAAGCGAAATCTCCATCACTGAGCCCTATATCCTGAATGCACTGCAACGCCGCTTGGGCCTTTTCCCTTGGAACTTTTCGTCGGTTTGTGAGCTGGATGTATTGCTGCTTACGAAACGTTTCGATGGCATCCGGGGTCCAAACTGTTGGATCCAAGGCATCCAGCGCTTCTTGCATACTTTCTTTGGTGACTTGCTTGCCAAATGCGACCAACTGGGCTCGAAAATTGACGTTGCTTTCCTCTTCGACCTGCTGCCTGACAAACCCCTCCAACAGCTGAGTTATCGGCTCCTCTCCCGGCTTTCCAACGCGACTAAGCAACCTTGAAACGGCCTCTTCAATCATCATCCCTTCATCCAACTCAATCTGGAAATCCTCATCCCATTTCAAGTCTTTGGTAAAACTCCTCACGAGTCGATTGACAAAACTATCGATGGTCATGACGCTGAAATCCTCGTACTGATGCATCATCGCTTTGGACACTTCCTTTGCCCTACGCTGCAATTCTTTTTCTGTTACTGAGACAATCTCCAACAGGGAATGGTACATGTGGCCTTCTCCAAGGCTTACTTCTTGAACATCCTCAAGAATGCGATCTTTCATTTCTTGAGCCGCCTTGTTTGTGAACGTAATGGCCAAAATGTGTTTGAAATCGTGGGGATTGCCTTCCCAAAGACAACAAGCCAAATAGTCCCGTACCAGTCGATACGTTTTTCCCGATCCTGCAGAAGCTTTGACGATATGAAACCCCCGTTTTTCGAACTTCTCCCCCATTTCGTGCTTTTTGTGATGGCCGTGCAACGTCAGCACAAATTAGGCGTCTTACCTTTGAGAAGCAACCTCGTTTTATGAAATCCTTTTGTAATCAAATACTAATTATTTGCTCCATTGCTTTGTTGGGTTGTGTACCTTGGGATGCCGATGATTTAGATCCCGTGCCAGGATCCTTAAGGATGCAAGTGGCATTGGAATGGAATGACGAGCCCTATGCTGTGGGAGATGTGGCCGAGGATCATTTGGGACATCCAGTGCGCATCGACAATTTGCAATGCTACATCGCTCCCATTGAATTCCGTGAAAAAGATGGCGAATGGATCACAATCGATGACGTTTACTTAATTGATTTCAGTGAACACAATCCCACCATCGTCGCTGCACTTCCTGCTGGAAGCTACGATGCCTTCAGGATGGGATTGGGCATCCCTCCAGAGATCAATACCGATATCGATCCTGCTTCTTATCCAAACGATCACCCTTTGAGTGTTTTGGGTTCGGCCGGAATGTTTTGGACCTGGGCTTCAGGCTACATTTTCGTCAAATACGAAGGCAAATTCGCTTTGGAAAGCGGGAGCCAATTGATTGAACCCCTGTCCTACCATTGTGGAACCGATGAAAGCTACCGGACCGTTCTATTCGAGTGGGATGAACCACTGGCGATTGAAAGCCATGAAGCAACCGCATCCATTCTCACGCTTGATGCTGCCAAAGCATTGATCGGCGTTGATGAAAGCATTGATATCGCATTGAACCCGGTAACGCATAATGCCAGTGGAGACAGCCTAGGCAGTGTCATGATGAACCTACTGGATGATGCATGGACATGGAACTTACTACCATGAAAACGCATTCGATCACATCCATTTTGCTGCTATTCTCCGTCCTCTTCACGACGGGATGTGATCGATGCAGAGAAGTGCCTTGCGACACAGCAGATTGTAGCCCTGCAGCCACCCCATTTGAATTGGAAATTCCACCTTTTTTCCCGCCAATGGACATTCCAGAAGACAACCCATTGACGGTCGAAGGAATTGAATTGGGGAGGTTACTGTTTTGGGAAAAACAGCTCTCCGCCGACGGTTCCATGAGCTGCGGGTCATGTCACCTCCCGGAATCGAGTTTTTCAGATCCCAACCCTTACAGCACGGGAATTACAGGCGCGACAGGAATACGGAACGCAATGGCCATCATCAATATTGGATGGGCGCCTTCCTTTTTCTGGGACGGTCGGGCCTTGACCTTAGAAGAACAAATTCTCGAGCCCGTCGAACACCCTGACGAGATGGCGTTAGAATGGACGCAAGCAGTCGCGCGATTGCAAGCAACGGAATCTGCCGCTCAAAGCGACGTCAATTATCCCGACCGATTTGAAGTGGCATTTGGAGATCGAAACATTACCGCAGAAGGCGTCACCAAAGCCATTGCACAATTTTTACGCACCATGGTTTCCGCCGATTCAAAATTTGATCAGTGGCGTCGTGGAGAAACCGTGTTGACCGATGACGAGTTTGCCGGATATGAAATTTTCTTGCGGGAAGGAGGTGATCCCGAGACCACTCCAGGGGGGCAATTTGGAGGTGATTGTTTTCATTGCCACAGTGAAGCAGGGTTGCAATTCAGTGATTATTTGTTCCGAAACAATGGATTGGACAGCACCTTTACGGCAGACGCTGGGCACGCCATTGTTTCAGGAAATCCTTTGGACTCTGGACGCTTTAAAACTCCGACGCTCCGAAATATTGCCTTGACGGGTCCCTACATGCATGATGGTCGATTTCAATCCTTGGAAGAGGTCATAGACCATTACAATTCAGGTGGCGTGCCTTCCGCAACCATTGATCCTTTCATGAAATACACCACGGGGGGATTGGCCTTGAGCCCGGTCCAAAAGTCGCAGCTCATCGCGTTCTTGCATACCTTGACAGACACTTCCTTTGTTCAAAATCCCCATTTTCAGGATCCCCATTGAAAGAAGAGTACTCAAAACGATTGATATGGGCTGCCAAAATGAGAAAGCCCATTCAGCGGCTCTTCCAACAATGGAAAAAGTCTCATCCTTCTGAAATTGATGGCCACTTTGAACGGGAGCATGATCGAGCCTTTGAACAAACCGATTGCCTCGAATGTGCCAATTGCTGCAGAACCACAAGCCCCATCTTCAAGGAACGCGACATTGTGAGGATTGCGAAGCACCTGCAAATGAGTGTAGGTCATTTTTCGTCGAAGTACCTCAAAAGAGATGAAGAAGGCGATTGGGTGTTGCAGTGGGCCCCCTGCCCCTTTTTAGAATTGGAAACCAATGCCTGTACCATCTACGCAGAAAGGCCTCAAGCATGCCGCGATTTTCCGCATACTGATCGCAAAAACATGCATCAAATTTTGAGAATCACAGAACAAAACACCCATCTCTGCCCTGCTGTTTCGAAAATGCTTCAATCCATTCTGGCTGAGGTAAACGATTGATAAATAAGCATTCCGATTTGCAACCTATCAGGATAAATGCCGTAAAAGTGCGGTATGATCCGCTTAAATTTCATTTCATTAGCAATCGTTCTCGGCATGATCATGCCGGGAATTGCCTTTTCACAGTGCCCCGAAGTACTTGATAACGAAGGTTTTGCCACTTCAAACCCGACGTGGCATAATTGCGACACAGGTTCAGAAATCCTGAGCATTGAAACTTCATCCGGTTGGACCAATTTGGTTATTGACTGGGGTGATGGAAGTGCGTTGGAGTCAGTTGGAGCGTTCAATCCAGGAGATCCTGCTGTTGAGCACACCTTTGCTGGAGATGCTTCTTCGTACACCGTTACACTTTCTGAAGCTGACGGTTCATGCAGCATTGAAGGCCATTATTTCAGTAGCCCTCCAGTGAGTGATTTTTGGAGCAGCTCACAAAGCGTTTGCCAGGGCAACTCCATTCAGTTTCATCAAGAAGCAACTGGCGTTCAGTATTCATGGAATTTTGGGGTCAATCCGAATTTCTTAAATACCTCAACTGGGCATGTGAGCTTCACTTTTCAAAACCCGGGTCAATACACCATTCAAAGTGTTATCCAATATGCAGGCACCAATGGGGCTTGCACAGACACTTCGAGCATCGAGGTGACCGTTTTGCCAAAGCCTGTAATTGATATGAACCTTTCAGCTACGGAGGGTTGCGGAAGTTTGACGGTATCTGGAGATGTTTCAGCACCCAATTCATACCTCTACGTTTGGTCCTTCATGCCAAGTCCCACCTTTCAGGTAGGAACTACGCTTGACCCCATTACGTTCAACAATCCTGGTAACCACCCCATTTCAGTCGCAGTGACTGGAGTGAACGGTTGCCAAGCAACATCACAACAATTTGTGACGGTGCACCACCAACCTGTAGCTGATTTTGCTTTCAACGGCACGTGCATTGGAGAGACCACTGAATTTACAGATGAGTCAACCATTCACTACAGCTCTGACATTACTGGATGGTATTGGCAATTTGGAGACGGCTCAATCAGCTACGAGTCGAATCCAACAAACGACTATGCATTTACCGGAGACTACAACGTGAGTTTGACGGTCACCACTCCCGAATGCTCTGCTTCAACATCTCAGTTGATTGAAGTCAACCCCCTTCCTTCCGTTGAGGCCAGCGCTAACGTGTTGACCGGATGTTCTCCACTCGAAGTTGATTTTGAGGCAACAGGTTCTTTGGCGGCGGAATTCGAATGGAACATCGAAGGACAGCTGTACGCTGGTGAAACGGTTAATGCTGTCATCGAAACTGCTTTGAATGAAAGTGACGTGCACACCGCAACCGTCGTGGCTACTTCAACAGCGGGATGCACCGCGAGCGACGAAGTGATCGTTCAATCATTCCCTCGAGCCATTGCGCAAATTCAGCCGGCAGTTTCTGCTGGTTGCGCCCCTTTAACATTGGGAATTGCGAATCAATCCCAAGGAGCGAATGCCTATGAATGGTATGCGAATGACGTACTCGTTGGATCCACTGCCGATTGGGATGGTACGCTCGAAAACACGAGTAACACCATTCAAAATCAAACCGTCGAACTTGTGGCCTTATCTCCATTTGGTTGCCATGACACGACGGCCGCCCAATTGCAGGTATATCCTCAAGCCGATTTCACATTTGATTTGCCCAATGACACCGCTTGTTCTCCTCTGGAATTGACCATGCCTTACATGGAAGGAGTGAACTCTTTGTCTTGGAATTTTGGAGGAGGCAACACAAGCAACGAGCAAACACCCTCGATCACTTTGGAAAACACCAATGGCGGATTGTTGGGATCATCGATCACCTTCACGGGAGTTTCCGTTTTCGGTTGCATCGATTCGCATACTGAAACGGTTTACGTTCGTCCACAACCTGTGGCTGAATTTTCCTCTGATGCAACTGAAGGATGCGAGCCGTTGGCTTGCAATCTCGAAAACATCAGCAGCGATGCAGACTCATACATCTGGGATTTCGGAAACGGAATCTCTGACGATGGTCCCACTGCCGCAGTAGCGTTTTATGCCTCAGGTGCTGAACCAGAGAATTTTACCATCACGTTAACGGCAATTGATGACCTCGGTTGTACCGATACCGATTCACTTGAAGTGACGGTCTACCCGGCAGCAGATTTTGTCTTGGATCTCGGTGTTGAATCCGTTTGCTCGCCCCTGGAAATGAGTATGCCTGCCATTGAAGGCGCACAAAATTTTCAGTGGAATTTTGGAGATGGAACCACTTCCACTGAAGCGACTCCATTCCATACATGGGCCAATGATTCGGATGCATTGGATTCGTACATCGTGACGTTGTCAGCAGAAACCGCTTACGGTTGTGATGGATTTGCTGTGGATTTGATTCACATCAAGCCTCAACCTACTGCAGCGTTTTATGCGGATGTTTTAAATGGTTGTGAGCCATTGGAATCCAACTTTGTGAGTTCCAGTTCTCTGGCTGATCAATTGACTTGGTCATTTGGTGACGGTAACACCGCCATCGGAACGGAAACCACGCATTCATTCACCACTTCAGGCGTTGACACGGAATATTCCGTGACGTTGACGGCGACCCACGCCTTGGGATGTGAAGACACCTTCTCACAGCAGATTGAAGTATTTGCAGCGGCGGAGTATGCCTTGAATTTGAGTAATGATTCTGTTTGCTCTCCATTGGTTTTGACCATGCCAGAGTTTGAAGGTGCCCAAAACGTCCAATGGAATTTTGGTGATGGAACCACTTCTACTGAATCCACGCCAACCCATACATGGAATAACAACACGGGTGAATTAATGACCGCCACGGTCACTTTGACTGCCGAAACGGCTATGGGTTGCGTAGGCACTTCAGAGACTGAAGTCCACATTAAGCCACAACCGATTGCAGACTTTTCTGTGAATTACGACGCAGGTTGCAATCCTTTGGTGAGTCAGTTTAACAATGAAAGTGCATTGGCCGATTCTTATGATTGGGACTTTGGAGATGGATCGACTGACCACAGCACGAACCCGACCCATGCATTCGAAGCCACCAATGAAACGACTGTTTACGACGTTACGCTGACCGCTCATGACGATCTCGGTTGTTCTGACGTGACTTCCAAGCAACTTACGGTATTTCCTGCAGCAGATTTTGAATTGTCGCTCACTGCTGACACCGTTTGTTCGCCATTGGTATTAACGATGCCAACCATCGCAGGTGCTCAAAACATCCAGTGGGATTTTGGCGATGGGACGACCGCGGTGGGACAGAATCCTACGCACACCTGGAATAATGACACTGAAGGGTTGTTGGCTGCTACTGTTTCATTTGTTGCTCAAACAGCAAATGGCTGCATCGGCACTGCCTCCTCAACCGTCTACATCAAGCCACAACCTACAGCAGATTTTGCTGCGAATGTGGTCGAAGGATGCTCACCCTTGGCTGTGCAGTTCAATAACCTTAGCACTCAGGCCGACTCTTTTGTTTGGGACTTCAATAACGGTTCAACGGCCACCAGCGAAAACCCCAATGCAACGTTTGTTGCTGAAGCAACGAACACGGCGTTTGAGGTGTCACTGACTGCCATCGATGAATTGGGTTGCAGCAGCAGCGTGACGCGCGAAGTGATCGCCTTCCCAGCAGCTGATTTCTCATTGAATTTGCCAACCGATAGTGTTTGTTCACCACTTGAATTGACTCTTCCTACCATTCCAGGCGGAACAAACATCACCTGGGACTTTGGAGATGGAGCAACAGCAAGTGGACAAGCTCCTCAGCACGCATGGGTCAATTCTACCAGTGAATTGATGAGCGCTGTGGTGACCTTTAGCGGCGAAACGTTGAATGGATGTGTTGGTGCTGCTCAAGCTACGGTTCACATCCGACCACAACCTGTGGCATCGTTCACAGCAAATGAAACCGAAGGTTGTGAACCATTTGGCACAACGTTCAATAACATGAGCGAAAATGGCGATGTGTACATCTGGAATTTCAATGACACTTCAATTCCCGTTCCCGGAGAAGTGAACAATGGAGCACAAGTTGAGCACACGTTCACAGCCAATGATCAAAACGCAATCAGCGAGTACAATGTGACGTTGATGGCCATCGATAACTTGGGATGCACCGACGAGGCGAACCTCACTATCTCCGTGAGCCCAACTCCAACTTTCGATCTGGAATTGGAAGTCGCAGAAGGATGCTCGCCTTTGACATTGACCATGCCGGCCATGTCAAATGCAGTTGACGCATTGTGGACTTTCGGTGATGGTACGATGTCGAACGAATTGACGCCAGAACACACTTGGAATAACGCTTCCGACGAATTGTTGACCAGTGAGGTTTCATTTGAAGGAAGTAACGCATTCGGTTGCGTTGGAAATGCCTCTGCACAAGTCGAAATCCTTCCTCAACCTCAAGCCATCTTCGAGTTGTCTGCTGAGGCCGGCTGCGCTCCCTTTGAAGTTGAATTATTCAACAATAGCATCAACGGTGATGACTTCCAATGGACCTATGGTGACGGGACGTCAAGTTCTGATCCTTCCGAAGCACATGCTTACATCTTTAATGGCGAATCTGAATTGGCAGAGTACACCATTTCATTGACAACCACCCATGCATTGGGATGTGTCGATACACAAGAAAAATCGGTAACGGTCATGCCTGAAATCGTAGCTTCTTGGGAAGGTTTGACGGAGGGTTGTGCACCATTGAATACTTCATTCATTTACACAGGAACTCCAACGGAACAAATCAATTGGACCATCGATGGAACGACTGCAGGAAGCGGAAATCTATTGGATTTCCAGTTTGCTGGCGACGACAATGAAGACGCAACCTTTGCGATGAGCGTAGAAGCCATTTCACAATACGGCTGCAGTGACGCTCTTGAGTTTGACGTGACGGTTCATCCCGTTCCGGTTTTGGCCTTGAGCCTTTCTTCTGAAACGACTTGTTCTGGTGAAGAATGGATGGTCTCGCACAGCGCTGAACTCGCTGAAACGATCAACTTAACGTTGAATGGTTCAGAAACATTGACCAATCCCGACGCGAATATTATTTTGAATACAGTAAATGAAGGCGCTGATGCAATGCCATTGGCAATCGAATTGTCTGCTACGTCAGCAAACGGTTGCGATGCCACGGCTTCTTCAACCCACACGGTTTTCCCAGCAGTGACAGCATCATTCGTGACTCCTGCAGCTGTTTGTTCACCGCTCGAGGCACAATTTGAAAACACTTCCATCAATGCAGATGGCCAGTTTGCTTGGAATTTCGGTGATGGGACGACCTCTGCTGAGCAAGCGCCTGTTCACCTCTTTGAAGCAACGTCCACTGAGAATGAATCTTTTGCAATAGAGTTGATTGCGACCAGCGCATTTGGATGCGCGGATACCACTCAGCAGACCGTAACTGTATGGGGCGTGCCCACAGCCGACCTTAGCATTGAAAGTTTGGAGGGGTGCTATCCTGTCGACGTGACATTCGTGAATGGCAGTGAAGGCCATGAGGTGGTTGAGTGGAACTACGGAAATGGTGAATTCGGTTTGAATCAAGATTCGATTCACACGAAGACGTTCTTCAACCCTACCAGCGAATTGATTACCTACACCACTGCGATTGTTGTTCAGAATGATCACGGATGTTCAGCGACCGATGAGGTCGAATTTGAAGTCGGCCCCTACTTGAACGCTCAGTTCGATGTGGTTACTGAAGGGTGTTCTCCTGTAGAAGCAGAGATCATCAACCAGTCTGAAGGCGCTGCAGCGTTCATCTGGAACTTCAATGACGGTTCTGCGCCTTCGAATGAAGAAAATCCAGTACACACCTTCTTAAATACGACGGATGAAGATGTGACGTACCACATGGAATTGATTGCTATGAGCGCTTACGGTTGTGCAGATACGCTTTCCATCGGTGTGGATGTATATGCCACTCCTCATGCTCAATTCAGCGTGAGTCCAGCGATTCAAACTTATCCTAATACGACCGTCGGAATCAACAATTCCAGTGTCGCGGCAGAGAGTGCTGTCCAATACTGGAGTTTTGGTGACGGTGACGAGGTTGCATCAGATCAACCCATCTTCCACACCTACAATTCGTGGGGAACGTACAACATCACGTTGTTGGTAGATAATGGTTTCTGTGCAGATGCTCACACCGAACAGATTACCATTTTGTCTCCGCACCCTGTAGCAAGCTTCACAGGAAGTGGATCAGGATGTGCGCCATTGACGGTGGAATTTGAAAACAACTCGAATCATGGGGCTCAATACATCTGGGATTTCGGTGATGACGTGATGACCTCTGAAGAATCCCCGACTCATGAATTCACGCGACCTGGAGTGTACCACGTTTCACTCACCGTAATCGGTCATGAGGGTCAGGAAGAACAAGTGGTGCATTACGGTGCTGTCGAAGTGTTCCCATCCGCCTCTGCTGCATTTGTTCATAGCCCATCTCAGGTCATCGTTCCCGATCAGCCTGTAGACTTCGTCAACTTGTCTGATATCGATGCGACGGAGTTCCATTGGGACTTTGGAGATGGTACGACCAGTTCAGAAATGAACCCTGTACATTTCTACACAGAACCCGGATCGTACACGGTGACATTGACTGCAAACAATGACTTCAATTGTCCGACAACGTATGTGATGGAAAATGCCGTGCAGGCTATTGCTGGTGGATTCATGGAATTCCCGACTGCCTTCACACCAAACACTGGAGGTTCTAACGGAGGTTACTACGATCCAGCGGCATTGGACAACGATGTTTTCCATCCCCACCACTCCGGAATCGTTGAATACGAACTCGTGATTTTCAATAAATGGGGCGAATTACTGTTCCGATCTACCGATCCCTACATCGGTTGGGATGGCTATTTCCAAGGGCAAATCGTTCGCCAAGATGTCTATGCTTGGAAAGCAGTGGCAACATTTAGCAATGGTTACCGTACAATCCAAGCGGGTGATGTGACCCTGATCAAATGAACCAAATGAATAACTTGAATAATACCACCGCTATGAAAGCGATTACCATATTGACCATGGCCATTGGCCTATGCAGTGCGCAAGCATGGTCTCAAGATTTGCGGTACACCCAATACAACGCAATCCCAACAAGCATCAACCCAGCCTTTGCTGGTTCCATGGACGACGCTCGCCTCGCTACGGTTTATAGAAATCAATGGGCATCGATGCCTGGTTCCTATACGGGTTGGCATGTTGCAGCTGATTGGTACAACAGCAACCTCAACAGCGGATTTGGCATTTTGATGACGCAAGAAGAAGCTGGAGCTGGTGGCTTGAGCACCACGCGCATCGCGGGACAGTTTGCTTATGAAATACCATTGGGTGGCGGCTGGCGTTTGCGCCCTGCACTTCAAGGGGCTTTTGGCAATCGATCCATCGATATGCAACAACTGACTTTTGGCGATCAATTGATCCGAGGTCCTCAGGTTTCAACCATCGAGGATCGGCCGAGTGTTTCCCGTCATTATTTTGACTTTGCGACCGGATTCTTGCTTTCGGGTAAATACAATTGGTTAGGAGTGTCTTTCGATCACCTCAACAATCCAAATGAAAGCTTAAACCCCACTTACATCGACCCAATGGATATCAAGACTTCCATTCACGGGGGTTGGAGAATGCCGATTCAAGATTACATGCGGGATCGACATCATGGCGACCTCATCGTGGCCTTCAACTACATGGCCCAGGGTCCATTCGATCAATTGGACCTCGGAATTTACTATGATACCAAACCCTTGAGTTTTGGATTGTGGTACCAGGGATTGCCCTTCGGACATACGATTGAAGGAGGAACGGATGTGGACGCAGTTAGCGCAATCTTCGGATACGGTACTGAAAACTGGAAAATCGGATACAGTTATGACATCACCTTGAATCGACTTGGGTTGTCAACAACTGGCGGAAGTCATGAAATTGTATTGTCATACAATTGGAAAACTTACCAGAAGAAGCCTTCCGCGACTCCTCGATACTTGCCTTGCCCTGTTTTCTGATAGTTAAGCGGATCAGAATTCATACCACTCGCCCGATTTCCAGATATTCTTGGAGGTCGGGCTTGTGTAGTTACACGCCAACTTGATTCACCTCGGGCTCCAGTTGAACGCCAAATTTTAGCTTCACGTCTTCCATGATCGACTGGGCAAGGTTCCATAACTCAGCGCCCGTCCCTCCCCCGTAATGGACCAGTACCAGCGCTTGACGATCGTGCACTCCACATGATCCTTTGCGATACCCCTTCCAGCCTGCCTGCTCAATCAACCATCCCGCAGCCAATTTGACTTGTCCCGATTCCAGCGCGTAATGGACAACGTCGGGATGATTGGCTAGGACCTTTTGAAAGGCCTCACGGCTTATGACCGGATTTTTAAAGAAACTTCCGGCATTGCCCAATTCATTCGGGTCGGGCAATTTTGACCTTCGTATGTTCATGACTGCCTGAGCGACATCGAAGTGAGTAGCAGATTCGGCTACACCCATCGCTTCCAATTCACTCTGAATCGCACCGTATTCGGTACAAAGCGGTGCATCGCGATCCAAGGCAAAAGCAACCCGCACGATGACCCAACGCTCCCGTTCTTCAGCCTTGAAGATGCTTTGTCGATATCCAAATTGACAGACCTCATGATCAAACCGTTGGAGTGCTCCAGTTTCCCGATTGATCGCTTCGAGCCATAGAAACCGATCTTTCAGCTCAACACCATAGGCTCCTATGTTCTGCATAGGCGAAGCTCCTACAGAACCGGGAATGAGTGCCAAATTCTCCAAGCCGTGCCAACCATTTTGAGTGGCTAACATGACCCAGTCGTGCCAATTTTCACCGGCTCCCACCGTTGCATGTACGACATTCCCCTCCTCGTAAATGACCTCAACTCCTCGGATGTTCATATGCATCACCAATCCAGGCCAATCGCTGTGCATCAGAATGTTGGATCCGCCACCCAAAATCATCAATGGCCAAGTTTGACGCTGGGCTTCGCACAATGCCCACCGAACACCCGCATCAGAACGAACTTCCGCACAAGCACGTGCTGATGCTTCCACGCCAAACGTTGTTCGCTCTGCCATGGCCCAATTGAACGAGCACTCCTCTGGATGCGACAAAGGATCGAGATTTCTACCAATGGCCTCCGTCGGTTGATGTTCATGCCTTGCTGCAATCAGCTCTTTCCATTCGTTTGAGGTGAGGGATTCAAAATCGCCACTGCATTGCTCCATTTCTCGAATCCAAACAAACCGGGGATAATCCGAAGCAAAATGGCGATGAACGATCCAGCCCTCGCTCCCCATGGGTTGCCATTCTGTGACATGATGGGTCCCTTCGATTGCATAAACAGAATTTGAACCTGCTAGCTTTCGGTATTTTGGGAATGTCATTTCCATGGCACGTGCAAGTTCGCAACGCAAGAGGAAACAATCATCCGAACCAATCGTTGTATTTTTAACATTAACGCATCAATCTCTTGCACGTGCAATCCTTCGACGAAATACCGGGTTCTTCTGAAGTCCAAAAAGGCCGATCACAAGCTGAATCGGGCGAATGGAAATTGGCGCTTCAATCTTACCAAGAGGCCCTCTTGGCCAGCAGCGAATGGAATAACGATCCCGATTTCTTGAACGACCTTGCCGTGGCCACCTTTCATAACGGCAATTCCCAACTTGCGCTGAAACATCTGGATGATGCCATCCTTTTGCAGCCGGATTACGGCTACCGCTATGCAGCAAGAGGCTGGATGAAGCAAGCGGCCAAAGACACAAATGGGGCCATTCAAGATTATGAAAAAGCCCTCGAGTTGGATCCCCAAGACGCAATTACCCAAAACAACTTGGGCATTCTCGAGGAACAACTCGGAAGGATACAATCGGCGAAGGAGCGTTTTGCCATTGCAGATGAACTGGACCAAGTTCTCCGGGAAACCAACATTTCCGCATCTGAAGAAAATCCTGTTTTGACCAAAAACGCTTCGACCGCAAAATCATCCGCACCCCAAAACACATCATCCAATGCGCGAAGAGAGATCATGCAGGCGCTTCTGACCTCAAAAGGGCGTAAAGAATTCATTGCATTCCTGCGCAATGGGTTTAAATTGAACGATTGAAAATTCAATTGATTGACACCGCTTCCAAGCTTTTTAGATGAACTGGCAGAGCAGGTGCTCGAACAGGCAAATCCCGAACGATGTTTGGTCATCCTTCCTAGCCAGCGAGCAGCAGCGAAGTTCGAGCGGGCCCTCCTGAATCAATTGAGCCGAGCAAGTTGGCTTCCGAAGGTGCAAACCCTCGGCAAAGCCATTCAGGAACATACCAAATGGACGCCGCTCACCTCCATGGAATCATTGGCTTTGCTTTATCAAATCTGGGTGCAACTGCCCAAGAAAAAAGAGGCAGAAGATCAACAAAAGTCATTCCGTTCGTTCATGCCATGGGGACGCATCGCCCTGCGCGATTTCAATGAAATAGATCAACATTTGAAGCCTGCTCGTGAGGTGTTTCAAAACCTATGCGACATCGAAGGAATTGAAGACTGGAGCTTTGGAGATTCATCGGAACTCAAGTCCGGCCAAATTGCTTTTTTGAAACAATACTTGCAATTGGGAGAACTGTACGAAGCCCTGGTTCAAACGCTGCAAAATCGCCGGCAAGGCTATGCGGGACTCATGGCACGAAAGGCGGCGGAAATGCAGGTAAAACTCGGCTATGACCATGTATTTGTGGCGGGCATGAGCGCTTTGACTCCTGCTGAATTGTCTTTTCTCAACGCCTACGAAAAATCCAATCAGTTGACTTGGGTCTGGGATGGCGATGATAGTTATGTGAGCCAACCCAACGTTGAAGCTGGCCTATTCATCCGGGCAAACCAAGAGCGCATGGGACAAACCCAATCAACGCTCCCCAATCGACTTTCCATTCATCCTCCAAAAATTGTCCAAGTTCAATGCAGCAGCAATGTTTTGCAATGTCAATATGTTCGAAAGTGCATTGAAGAGCTCGACGAAAACGAGCGGGCCCGCACGGCCATCATTCTGCCGGATGGCAGTCAATTGCCTTTATTGTTGCAGTCTCTCCCAACATCGCTTCAAAAGTCCTTCAACGTCACCATGGGACTGGGTTGGGGCGAGACCCCCGCTCGTGGCTTTTTTCGGACAATTCAGCACATCCTTTCTCGAAATCACCGCAGTTGGCATCACGAGGACATCAGAAAATTACTTAGCGAACCACTTCTTCATCAAGCGTACGAAGACAGCTCATTTCAAGATGATGCAAATCACATCTTAAATGAAATGGCAAAAAGAAAATGGGCATGGGTGTCTGCGCCCCAATTGAATGAGCTTTCTGAAGGCCCAGTAGCCGAATTTTTCACAAAATTCCAAGCCCTCCAATTCCGGGAAACGCTCCCATTTCTGACCGCGTTAGCGAAATGGGCGTCGGGCATTGGACAAATGCTGGAGTCCAATGAAGCGTGTGACCCATGGACGGCTGCAGGCTGGAAAAAGGTCATCCAAGTCCTTTCCATCGCCATTCGATTTGAATCACAGCATCGGATTCTCCAATCCGTAGATGACGCCTGGGCCTTCTTGTGGAACGCGTTGCAGGGCGAACGAATTGACCTGCTCGGTGAGCCAGAGGCAGGCATACAAATCATGGGGTTGATTGAAACCCGAGCGTTGGATTTCGACCGCATCTTCGTGCTGGACTGCAACGAAGGAACCTTACCTAAATCCTCTCCACCTGAGAGCTTTATTCCATTCGATTTGCGCTACATGTGGGGCTTGCCTGGACGGCATCAGCGTGAGGCGATTTTTGCCTATTACACCTACCGCCTACTCAATCGTTCCAAAGAAATACGCTTCCTTTATCGAGGGCAAGATGAAAGTGCAGAAAAGAGCAGGTACCTCCTCCAATTCGAGCGATCATTCAGACCCAACGGCCAAGACTTACTCGAGATTGCACAGGAAAAAACCCAGGTGCCTCTGCCAGAAATGCGGCCAGAAATCCAGCCGATTCAGTGGAGCGATTGGTCTAGAAAACAATTGGTCGATTGGTCAAAGAAGGGCATCAGTCCATCTGCCTGGAATACCTTCATGGCCTGTAAACGCGACTTCTACTACAAGTACTTGTTAAAGTTGCATGAACAAGATGAGTTCGAGGATGAGATGTCGTCTAGCACTTTTGGGACGGTCGTGCACAAGGTTTTGGAGGATGGCTTGGCCAAACTGAAAGATGATGTTTTGAAGCGCGATGATCTGGTTGAGCTCAAAAAAAACGTGTCCGGTCTTTTGCGTGAATCCGTCGCTGAAGGATACAATCTATCCCTTACAGAAAATGGCGAAAACTACTTGCATTTCGCCATGGCTGAGGCCACTTTGAACAAGTTGATTGATGTCGAAATCAAGGAGTTGGAACGGATTAAGGATCGAAAAGTCGTCGAAGTCGAAATGGCGCTATCCCATGCATTCGAGACAGATCATGCCGTTTTCTCTTCCATACGTTTGCACGGAAAAGCGGATCGTGTAGATATTGAAAAAGGACAGGTCTTTGTCACGGATTATAAAACCGGTACGGTCAAATCCAATGACCTTGCGTTGAAAGGAGAATGGACAGAGAAATTGGCTACTGGCAAAGCAGGAAAGGCGCTCCAATTGCTCATGTACGCAGCAATTTCCCTCGAAACTCTTCGAGTCGATGGAAATCCCATTGATTCCGTTCAATCCGGTATACGATCTGGAAGAAATGCAAAAGTGGGGCTGCTTTCACTCTCCATCGATGGCCAGCAAATGATTGATCGAAATGATGCCAAAAAATTATTGAATTGGCTGGTCAGTCAATTGGATGAGACACATGTCGGTGGGGAAGCCATCGATCACAATGAAGATGCTTCATACTGCGCCTATTGCACGGTTTTAGATCCCCCAATTCGTTACTTTGGCTGAGCATGGGAGTCATTGCAAAACAATCCAGTTATGCGGCCATCGCACTTGGAATCGGCATGGTCATCGGAGCAGCGAACAACATGGTTGTCTTACCTCGCGCTTTTGAAAGCAATGAAGCGATGTGGGGACTGGTACGCATCATGACATCGTGGGGATTGATTTTTGCGTCCTTATCGACCTTGGGGGCCCCAGGGGCCATCGTACGTTTTCTGCATCAATATGCTGATGAGGATCGCCCAAAGGCACTCAATTCGATCATCGCCATTGCAATTTTTGGAATTTTACTCACTGTAGGAAGCATTCTCATCTGGGGAGAGCAGTGGATCCTATGGATGGATCCTTCAAACGCCGCATTACTCTCCGCACACGCGCAATGGTTCATCATGATGATGGTCGTCATGAGCCTAATGCACATTTTCCGAGCGGTTTTGATTTTTGGCTTGAGGACAGGGTATGTATCCTGGATAGATGAAGTTTGGCAAAAAAGCAGTTACATCATCCTTGGTTTGCTGTTGCTTTTCGATGTAATCGGGATAGAGCAATTCGTGGCTTATTACGTTGGAACCTACGGGATATCATTGGTACTGCTGGCGTGGCCGAGCCGAAGCATTGGCAAGGGGCTGAAACATGGGTTTAACACATCCGACGTGCCGCGATTCGCGGAGTACAGCGCATTCAGCCTCTTCGCGGGTGGAGCGTTGATTGTGGCGGGACAGCTCGATTACATCATGATTGGCAAATACCTCGGTCTGGAAGAAGTGCCGATCTACACCTTGGGATTTTTTGTAGGATCAGTGGTGGCGATGCCAGCTCGAGCCACAGCGAGCATTGTCCGAGGCGTTTTGGCTCATAAAATCCATTCAGATCAATCCGAAAGCATTGGGGCACTGAACAAAAACTCCGCTCGTGTGAATGTGTTGCTCATGACTTGTGTCATGGCAGGAATCTGGGCAGGTTTTGACCCCTTTCAGCAGTTGTTGCCAGAAAAATACCGAGGGTTGGAATGGGTCTTTCTCTGCATCGGTTTTTCGCGGGTCATTGAAGGGCTGAACATCAGCAACAACAGCCACTTAGGATTGAGCGAACATTACCGCTTGGTACTTCCCGTGAATTTGGCCTTGGTCGTAGTTACCGTCGCAATGAACTACGTCTTTTTGGTCACCTTTGAATGGGGCTTGGCTGGGGCCGCCTTGGCAACACTCGGAACCTATTTATGGAACAACGCGTGGCGACTCTGGCTCGTCTGGCGCAAGTTGGGCGTTCATCCCTTTACTTGGTCTCTCCCTGTCATGATGTTGGTTGGAAGCGCATCCGCCGTTTTGTTTCACTGGACCTTTGGAACACTCGGATGGCATCCAATCTTGGAGGCAATATCACAAGGGTTACTCGCCTCTGGGACGACCTTTATCGCTTGCTATGTGCTGGGTTATTTCCCCGAATTTCGAACAGGGATGCAACGTCGGGTATCGTGGTGGCCTTAAAACGAAAGGCCTTATTTGACCCTCAACCAAGTCTGAGTTCGATATAAGAAATAGATGTAGCCCCTGACTTTCAGCTCATCCATTTCGCCCTCCTCAAACCACATCGCGCACTCATACACTTTTCCGTTTTTTGGATCACAGATGGTACCATCTTCCCATTCCAACGCCTTTCCGTCTTGCACCATGTCCCGTACAATTTCCATTCCCAAAGCGGGCTTGTTTTTACGATCATCGGTACAATCCGTGCAGATGGGATTTTGATCTTCATCTGGCAATCGGAAAAGTTCTACAACCTTACCATATAGCTTTCCATTGCGTTCCGTGATTTCGACAATGCTTTTGATTCGACCTGTTTCATCATCAATGGTTTTCCATTTGCCGAGAACAGGATTTTGAGCCATTGCCGCACAGGCAAAAAAGGAGAAGAGCAGGGTTGTTAAGATGCGCATGATTCAGTTGTTTTTTTCAGTTCCTCCATCCTTTCGAGCACGCTGGATTGAGGCATTTAGTTCATAGCCCAATAATAAAATGGAACTGTTAGAATTCAACCATAAAAGTGTCACCAATAATGTAGCCAACGAGCCATAAAGCGAATTATAGGAAGCAAATTGATCAATAAACCAGGAGAAGGTGAACGTTACAAAGATGAAAAGCGCTGTTGTAGCAGTTGCGCCAACACTCCACCAAGACCATCTTTTGGAATTGAAATTCCCCACATTGTAGAGGATGGTTACCGCAAAGTAGATGAGCCCAAACGACAGAATCCACCTGGACACTTTGATCATCGGTATGTTGACCCCTTCCAACCAACCATTGCCATCTGCCCATTGGATCACACTGCCTGCATAACCGATCAAAAATGTCGCTGCCACAAACAATATGGAAAGTGCAAGAAGCAACCCAACGGACAACAGACGAAAAACCAACCAATTCCGAGGCTGGCCTGCAACATGTGCACTTTGGCCAAAACCAACGAGTATCGCATTGACGCTATTGGATGCGTAATAAAGCAACAGCACGACTCCCACGGATAGCAAAGTGCCTTGCTGTTGGTCAATCAAGTCTGCCACGACCGAATGGAACAGCTGAATTGCCTGTTGTGGAAAAAATTGCTCCAAACTCGCGATGACTTCTGCTGTCTCCAAAGAGGTATAAGGAATGATACTCAGCAGCAATATCATGGCAGGAAAAAAAGCCACAAAAAGATTGAAACTGATGTATGCCGATCGCGTTGCAACCGATCCATTCATCAAACCCAGGACAAAGAAGCGCGCGACATCGTAAACATTGGTGGACTTATCCTGCCATGGGTGAATGGCCCGAAGGACCTTTCGAATCCAGAGGAAAATCCGGTTCTGAGACATCCATCGAAAAAATGGGCCTTCAGGGGCGAACGGTGGCGGAACATCAGCCATTGAAATGATGACTTGATTTCAAACTGAAGTCCATTGAAGGAACGCTGTGAGTGATCCAACCCATTGAGACAAAATCAACACCTGCCTCAGCATAGGCCCTAGCATTCGAAGGTGTGATTCCGCCTGAGGCCTCCAATGCGATTGCATGCCCCCATTGCTCCACCATTTTCGCTGCCTCTTCTGGGCTGTGATTATCAAGTAACAACCGATCGACAAGCGGCTCGCCTGAAGGCTTTTTCCATCTACTTCGAGCCTCCATAGCAGCCTGTGCTTCTGCAGCATTCCGCACCTCTACTACCACAGGAAGGTTACGATTCTCCTCGTTCAGATAAAGGGCAACCTGTTCCAACGCGCCTTCCATGGAGCCCGCAAAATCCACATGGTTATCCTTGATCAGAATCATATCATACAAACCCATGCGATGGTTCGTTCCTCCCCCCAATCTCACCGCAAGTTTTTCAAATTCCCGCAAGCCTGGAGTGGTCTTTCGGGTATCAAGTACGGCACATTTTGTTCCATCCAATGATTGCATCACTTGTGCGGTTCGAGAAGCAATACCACTCATGCGCTGCAAAAAATTTAAGGCCACGCGTTCTCCAATGAGTATGCTGCGCGCATTCCCTTCGATCCGCATGACTTGTTGGCCCGATTCGACGCGTTCTCCTTCTTCACAGAGTCGCTGGCAGCGAATGGATTCATCCACCTGCTGGAAAACACATTCAACCACAGCCAATCCTGCAACGACGCCATCCTCTTTTGCAATGATCCAACCAGTTTCCTCCAGATGACTGGGCAACGACGATTCAGACGTGCAATCGCCGGAGCCTAAATCTTCTTCCAGCGCCCACTGAATGGCCCGCTTCATGGATGATGAAATCATGCAACGAAGATAGAATACCTTTACGAGGTGCGAATCACATTGCTAGCCATCGGAAAAACACAGTCCAAATGGATTTCGGAAGGTACCGAGGTTTATACCCAACGCCTTCAACATTACGTGCGATTTGATTACGTCGAAACTGTCGATGCTAAATTGAAACATTCAAAGGCAGATCCTTTGGCCGTGCAAGAGGCGGAAGCACAAATACTCGAACGTCACCTGAACGGAGTCGATCACCTTGTTCTGCTCGATGAAAAAGGAAAGTCCTACTCTTCAACTCAGTTTGCGAGACAGATTCAAACCCTACAAAATCGAGGGTTGCGCCACGCGCTATTTGTCATTGGCGGACCGTATGGATTCGCTGATCGAATTCGCTCCAAAGCAGATGCATTTTTGAGTTTGGGGCCGATGACCTTTTCGCACCAAATGATTCGGCCATTTGCCGCCGAGCAACTTTACCGGGCCCACACCATTCTCAAAGGCGAGCCTTATCATCATGAATAAAAAAAGCCCAGATTTCTCCGGGCTTTTCAATTCATTTCATTTTTGGTTTACGCCGCCAACACCGTCACGACGTTGTTGAGTACTTCTACCGTACCTCCCTTCACCGGAAATCGTTCTTCCCCGTCATTGGTACGAACCAACACCTCCCCTGATTGCAAGGTTGTGATCAATGCAGCATGACGATTCATGATTCCCAAGCTTCCATCGGAGCCGGGCAATCCAACATAACTCGCTTCTCCACTATACAGGGTCGCGTCAGGAGTGAGAATGTGAACTGTCATCTCGGTTTTAGGCCTCAGCCAACATTTTCTCTCCAGCCTCAATCACTTCCTCAATGGTTCCTTTCAAATTAAATGCAGCTTCGGGCAAGTGATCCAACTCACCGCTCAAAATGCGATTGAACCCTTTGATTGTATCCTCGATCGGTACCAATACACCGGCCAATCCCGTGAATTGTTCCGCTACGTGGAATGGTTGAGAAAGGAATCGGCTGATTCGACGAGCACGGTATACCGTTTGCTTATCCTCTTCAGACAATTCATCCATCCCCAAGATGGCGATGATGTCCTGCAATTCCTTGTATCGCTGCAAGGTCTCCTTCACATTCTGGGCACATGCGTAATGCTCTTCACCAACCACTTCAGGAGTCAAAATCCGCGACGTCGAATCCAATGGGTCTACTGCTGGATAAATACCTAATGAAGCAATCTTACGAGACAATACCGTTGTTGCGTCCAAGTGGGCAAACGTGGTCGCAGGTGCCGGGTCAGTCAAATCGTCCGCAGGTACGTAGACCGCCTGAACCGAGGTGATTGAACCACGCTTCGTTGAAGTGATTCGTTCTTGCATTGCCCCCATCTCCGTAGCCAATGTTGGCTGATAACCCACCGCTGAAGGCATACGGCCTAACAAAGCAGACACCTCAGATCCTGCTTGGGTAAATCGGAAGATGTTATCGATGAAAAAGAGAATGTCTCTTCCTCCTGATTCTTCATCCCCATCACGGAAGTATTCCGCAACGGTCAATCCAGAGAGTGCTACACGGGCACGAGCGCCTGGAGGCTCATTCATCTGTCCAAAAACCAAGGTCGCTTGTGAATTGGCCAACTCATTGGTATCCACTTTCGAAAGGTCCCATCCCCCGGCTTCCATGCTCTCACGGAATTCAGAACCGTATTTGATGACCCCTGATTCAATCATTTCTCGGAGCAAATCGTTCCCTTCACGGGTGCGCTCACCAACTCCGGCAAATACCGAAATGCCATCGTATCCTTTCGCGATGTTGTTGATCAATTCCATGATCAATACGGTTTTACCTACCCCTGCACCTCCGAACAATCCGATCTTTCCCCCTTTGGCGTAAGGCTCAATCAAATCGATGACCTTGATTCCAGTGAAGAGTACTTCGGTCGCTGTCGATAGATCTTCAAATTTTGGAGCTTCTTGGTGAATTTCACGGCCATTTGAATTGTCCGTCGCACCAATTCCATCAATCGCATCCCCAACAACGTTGAACAAACGCCCTTTGATTTGCTCTCCTGTGGGCATGGTAATTCCTTTCCCCGTCGCAACGACTTTCATACCGCGAGATAACCCCTCAGTTGAGTCCATCGAAATGGCCCGAACGGTATCTTCACCAATGTGCTTTTGGGTTTCGAGGATGAGGTTTCCTCCTTCACGTTCGACGCTTAATGCATCCAAAATATTCGGCAGCGGAACACCCGCTGGAAAACTTACATCGACTACGGGTCCAATGACCTGAGCTATAGTTCCTTGCTGAGACATGAGCGATAAGGCGATTTGTGCCAATTAAATTTCGGCGCAAAAGTACAAGGTAATCCGCGTGATTACCAACTTATCTTTGCAAAAGTGAAAGTCCACTACAACGCGAGCGAATTTTCTTCCGATCGACCCGTGGTGCTAACGATTGGAACCTTTGATGGAGTGCACATCGGACATCGCGCCGTGCTCGATTTATTGAAAAAGCGAGCCCAAGAAATCCAGGGCGAAAGCGTCTTACTGACCTTTGATCCCCATCCCCGGGTCGTACTTCATCCTGATTCGCATAACCTCAAACTCATCAACACCATAGATGAGCGAAAAGCGCTGCTGGCTGATGCCAGACTGGATCATTTGGTGATTCAACCATTCACAGAAAGTTTGTCTCGCATGTCACCCATGGAGTATGTCAGGGAAATTTTTGCAGAAGGAATCCGTCCAGACGCGGTCATCGTCGGTTACGACCACCGATTTGGAAGAAATCGGGAAGGATCCTTTGAAAGCCTTCAAAATTTGGGCAAGGTTTTCGGTTTTGCGGTTGAAGAACTGCCTGCTCAGACCCTTGAAGACACAAGAATCAGTTCAACAAAGGTGCGTGAGGCCCTCTTGAACGGTGATGTTCGCCAAGCAAAAAAATGGCTGAGTAAGCCTTACCCTTTTCATGGAACCGTTGTCCGAGGAGAACAGCTAGGACGACGAATGGGCTATCCGACTGCCAACCTTAAGCCGCTCGATGAAATGAAGCTCATCCCTGGAAGAGGCGCATACGCGGCATGGGCACGCATCGAAAACGATGCAACCTGGCATGCCTCAATGGTGAATATCGGTGTGCGACCAACCGTGAGTGCGACCCCTGAAATTGAACACATTGAGCTGCATTTTCTGGAGGGAGGTCGGCAGTGCTACAACGAAGTGATTTCAGTTCAATTCATCGAGCGCCTTCGCGACGAAATGCAGTTCGACGGGCTCAAGAGTCTTCAGCATCAGCTGCAACAAGATGAACAATTGACGCGTTCTATCTTGCAGCGTGAACCCATTGATGCCCCATAAAGTGCCTCGCTTCAGTTCATCATTCCACCTGGACTCATTGGCCTCAGGGCTGAGTCTTTGGCGCACCTTGTTGCTCATTGCATTGGGCCTGATCGGGAATGGCCTGACATCCACAGGATTTCGTGCCTCAGCGCAGGATACTGATATCACTTCATGGTCGAGCAGCCCCACCTATACTGATTTGGAAGAAGCTCGCACGGTTCGCGCCAGTGGCACCCCCATTTACAAATTGGACTTATCTAAAAGTCGGCTCAAGTCTTTTCCAGCAGAAATCGCTCATTGGGACGAACTCCGAGAAGTCACATTGGATCGAAATAAGATTTCAGAAATCAACGAGGATTTAAGTCAATGGCAGCACCTCGTTCGATTCTCTGCAGCGTCCAATCAACTGAACGCGTTTCCAGATGATTTGACCCAATGGAGCGCCCTGGAATTCTTAAACCTCGCTGATAATTACATCGATTCCATCCCACTCGACATCGACGCCATGCAGCACCTTCAAGAGGTCATTCTCTGGTCAAATGTGATCGAGCATTATCCGGCGAGCTTGGGAGATATGAAAGAACTACAGCGTCTCGATTTAGAATACAATGACATGACCGCCGAAGAACAAGAGCTATTGAAATCATGGCTGCCCGATCGCGTGCAACTTGTTCTGTCTAAACCCTGTCGCTGCCAATTCGATGATTGATGGAGTTAGGAGATTCCAAAAGGACATGGCATCGCTGGGGAGAACCCGCAGCGGTCGGATTGAATTTAGCCTATACCATCGGCTATCAATTCCAGTCCAATTGGACATTTGAAAGTGCGGGATTGGGTTCCATCCTTTTCATGCTGATTTGTTGGCAAAGAGCTTTGAAGGCCGAGGCATTGCTGTGGTTATTCTATGTTGGAATGGCGATTTATGGAGCGACTAAAGTAGAAGCCGGATGGCCCGACCCTTTGCCTGTGGCTCCCCTGTATGAGCACCTCATTTCATTGGCCATCGGATCGGTAATTTGGGCAGGTCTGACCATTTTCCTTCGACAAAAAAGTTGGAAGCCCTCCCTCGATTCTTTCACTACCGCTGGAAGCCTAGTCGCTACGTATTGGATGCTTGAATTTGTGCATGCCAACTGGTTGTACTGGATTGTTATCAATGCCGCCGCTACCTGGTTGTATGTGAGCCGCAAATTGTACTGGGGAGCTGGGTTATTTGTCGTTTACACCTTGCTCGCACTTAACGGTTGGTTTGGATGGGTCGCCTAGATCAACTGCACCGAATATCTATTACCGGGGTCGAGTCGACCGGTAAAAGTACCCTGGCACAATCCCTGGGTTCTGCGCTGAACATGATCGTAGTTGAAGAATGTGCTCGTTACGATGCTGAAGTGCAAGCCGGCACCGTTTCCATATCAACATTGGAGCGTTTGGGGCATGAACAATGGGAGCGTTGTCAGGAGGCAGAGGAAATTGCAAGGAAATCAGGAGCAAGCGGAGTGATTACTGATACCGACGCCCACGTGCTCATGGTTTGGTCAGCATGGCGTTGGAATCACCCCTTGAGCGGACTCGAAAAGCTCCAAGCGTGGCCTCAATTTACCTTGTTGTGCTCCCCTACAATTCCATGGGTTCCTGATGCTTTACGAAGCAATCCTGATAAATCAGAACGTGCAGCGCTTCACCAGATGTATTTGAATCGAATGGAGTGCGGTGGGCCTTGGTCTTTGGTAGACAAAAGCACCAAAAAAGAAAGACTCGAACAATCTGTCCGAGCCTTCAATGCTTTTGTCAAAACGATTCGCTGATTAGCGAATGATGAATTTCACAGGGATGGTGTATTGAACACTCACGGCTTTTCCACGTTGTTCCCCGGGTTCAAATTCAGGTAAACTTTCTACGACTCTTACGGCTTCTGCATCCAATCGCGAGTCGACTTCTCGCAGCACCTTTACATCCTTCACTTTTCCGTCCTTTCCGACCACGAAGTAAACAAACACGGTGCCCTGTATTCCCGCATCTTTTGCAATGGGTGGATATTTGGTGTTTTTTGAAACGTACTTAATGATTTCCATTTGGGTACACTGGTGGCGTTCATCCCCACGCAACTGCTTACAATCACCCATTGCTGGCATGTTCTCTACAATCATGAACGGGACGTCTTCCTCCTCTTCTTCTTCAAATTCATCGAAAATCTCAATCTCAGTGTCTTCGTCCAACTCGATGTCTTCGATTTCTAACTCCTCCTCGATCTCCTCTTCATCATCGACAATTTCAATGACCGTTGTTTGTTGTGGTGGTGGAGGTGGTGGAGGTGGCACCACAATGTTCACAGGGATCTCCTCATCTTCAAGAAGGTCGGCTTCAAAATCGATGGCTTGGGTAATGGCTACATCGTAAGATGTCCAAGCCAACGCGCTCAACAGGAGGGACAAGGATGCCACAAAACCTAGGGCTTTCCATGCCGAACGCTTATTCTCCAAGTTCGCTTCAGGTGTTTTTCGACTGAGCATTTTTGTCTTAATTGGGCCTCGAAATTACGTCAATAAACGCAGAACGAGGAAGGATTTTAACTTAAAGGATTCCATCTCCTCAATTCCAACAACCATATATCGCTCGAAATGCCAACCGTCCTAGTAAGACGCCCAATCCATCCGCAATCATATCCGCAACACTGGCATATCGTTCAATGAACCATAAATCTTGAGCAAATTCCAGGCCAATTCCATAAAAAATCAATCCCAGAGCGGCAAACCATTTGTATTTCCTAATTACTCCTGATTTCCCAAGGGCGATAAAAACACTGGAGGAGAGCAGAGCAAACATGACCAAATGCATCAGCTTGTCCAAGTGAAACACTTGAAAAAATGCTGGTTGGGGAAGATCCGTGCCAGGTATGGCATGAAACCAGAGAATCAAGGCCATCCAAAACGCAGGAATGACGGCATGTCGCCAAAGAAACACGCGCTCAATTCCCGTATCATTGAGGTCTCCCCTCATGGATTATCCGACCAACGCCTCGTAATCCTCAGCGGAAAGCAATTGCGATGCCGCCTCTGGGTCTTCTAATTTCAACTTGACAATCCACCCTTCTCCGTAGGGGTCGCTGTTGACCGCTTCTGGTGCATCTTCCAATGCTTCGTTGAATTCAAGCACTTCTCCTGCCAAGGGTGCAAACATGTCGCTTACGGTTTTCACCGCCTCAATCGTTCCAAAAACCTCTTCCGCAGCAATGGTTTCTCCCACGGTATCAACTTCTATAAACACAATGTCACCCAACTCACCTTGGGCATAATCAGTGATGCCAACCGTTGCTATATCGCCGTCAATTCGCACCCATTCGTGCTCTTTTGTGTAACGTAAATCCTGAGGAATATTCATGGCTCCTATTGATTCAAATTGAATCGCAAAGCTACTCCAGAACGAATATTCGAAGTAGCAAAAGAAGTGGATATATAAGGATTGGTGATTTGGTGGTCGTAGAAGGCCCGCATGGTGAGTTTGTCAGATACCTCTAAGTCCGCTGACATCTTGATTGAAACGAGGTTTTGTCCAGCGGTTACCTGATTCTGTCGTTCCTCCATCTTCCTAATGATGGTGCGATTATCACGTACGTTCAAATCAGCGCGCAAGACCAAATCCGTCTCTTTCAACATTTGCACAGGCAGTTTGCCGTAGGTCTTGATGAATGGATTAGGGACATCCTTAAACTTGTAGCCAAAGCCAATGACCAAGCCCTGGCTCTTGGTTTCCGTGATCTGGAAATTGGTCAATCCAAAGGCGACATTTCGATCCCGTTTTAACTCCACCTTCAGTTGGGGTTCATTTTCTCCTTCCGTCTTGATCGTCATATCCACTCCGATCAACGGTGATAGCTGTTCGCTTAAGCTCACAACATTGAACTGACGTTCTGAAATGTAATTACCAAAGGCGCTCTGGTCGAATGCCGTTGGCAAACCACTTTCATCTTCCGTGTAGTTTAAGTTCGTCACGTAGTTGGTCGTGAGCGTTGAGCGGTAACTGTGATTCAAATTGAATCGCTTGAAATACTGCTTGAAGAACTCATTCTTGGTCAGACCATCATAGGTGACACGCCAGTTTGGAGCAACAGGCGTATTGAAGACATCCAATGGCACTTCTTTTGGATCCAGCCCGAGATAAGCGGAAATAAATGCTGGAATGGTGACGTCCTGGCTGGTAGCACCCCATCCCACATAATATCCCGTGTTCTCTGGCTCATCCAATTGGTATGAACTTTCATTCAACCGGTTTGAAATCTGAAGGCGATACAACAGGAAGTTGGACCAATTTTCTGAGTTGAATTCATCCTCAATGTCATCCTCTACGAATGCAGTGTTCCAACTCATGACGGTGGCCGAAAATTGCCCCGTTTCATTCGGAGAATCATAAACGAAGTCGTTCAGTTCCTCGTCAAATCGGAAGAAACTGGTGTAATTCTGACTGATGTTACGGTTGGCGGTGAGCTCGATTTTCAGGTGCTTAATGGGTTCCAAATTCGCACGAACGTTGAACGTCTCTTGGAAAGTTTGATTGTATTGCTGATTCTGATACGGTTGTTGGATCAGCCAACCATTGGATGCTGCTTCCGTTGCAAAATCGCGGATTTGAACGCCTTGCCAATTGGTGTTTTGATGCCCTAGCACAAACAAAGCACCGGGCGCAGTGAACTGTTCGTTCAATCCCACATACCTCGCACGTTCAGCATAGCCCGGCAAAAGCATTCCTTCGTTTCTCGTAAACGTACCTGAAACGTTTTGCACACTCGCGATCAATCGGACGATGGTTGCCAATGGATTCAATTCGAACTTGACTTTTTCGTCGTCTTCTGCATTGCCAAAACCGTCGCGATCTTCATTGCGAATCTCGTTTCGACGGGGAGCGCGACGCGGTGGATTCAATAAGTCTTTCACCCCCGGAATCTTGTTGTAGAGATTCGAAAAGTTCGCTTGCGCATTCAGACTCAGATTTCGTGAGTTTTGAATCGTATGGCCCAAGCTATCCTGCGAAAAAGGCGCCCGATCCCATCGATAACTCCCTTGATATCGAATGTCACTCGAGATGAAATTGACAATGGGCAACTTGTCGAAGGGCAACTTGTAACTCCCAGTGACATTGTGGTTGTAAGTCGTTATTTCACCCGCGTTTTGCAAATTGACCAATACCGAATCCTTGTAGGCTTGATATGCCTCCGCGTCATCGCGAATGATTTCTCCTGCGGGTTCTCCAACCAATGCCTGAGCCGTTCCGTTGTAATCGAATTTCAACGCCCGCGTCAAATCGTATTTCAGCGCATAATTCCTCGACCACTGCCAGGTTTTCATCACCTGGGTATTGATGAGCAAATTGGTCTCCACACCCAATAGCTCTTCCGTGTTGTTCCGCACCCGACTGGTTTCGTAGATGCGATTCATTTCAGTTCCCACAGTGAACTGCTTCGGGAATAAATAGAAATTGAAATCCGTCAGCCACTTCATGGACTCCATCTTTCTCAAGAATCCTATCTTTCCAAAAGGCTGGAAATTTTTCGGCGAGTGCGAGAAGTTGTAATTCAAACCCCCTCGGTATTCCCGGTTGATTTGGAATTCGGTGTTCACATCACGGTTGAACGCTTCAATGTAGCTGAAGTTGGCCGAGAAGTTTCCTGGATCCAGGAGTTTGAGAAGCCCGACGTTGGAGCTACCGCTTCCCCTGCTCGAACCGCCACGTGCTGAACCTCCGCCGCCACCGCGAGCTGAACCCATGTTCACATCTCCCTGCAATTCCTCACCTGATTTTTCGTCTTTCCCCCCTTTGTCTTCCCCAATTCCACCGCGCCCACCAGCGTCGGCACCGCCTCGATTTCGATTTCTGTCACGAGAACCTGATGAGGCCCCCGATCCAAATTGAGGGTCAATCTTGATATTGGAGAAATTGATTGACTTAAGTTGATTAACGGATTGCGCATTGTCCTGACGCTCCTGACTCAAGCCTTGCTGCTCAGCCATTTCAATATCAGGCGATAAGGGGTCAAATTGGGGTGTCGAAATTTCTTGGGAATAGCCGAGGTACATGGGCAGAGTGACGCCCAATTTTTTGGGTAACAATTTGCCCAATTGGATGGTACCAGAAGCATCAATTGCTCGAATGGTTTCTCGCTGGCGGTCTTGGATGCGCTGCTCCAATCCACCAAATCCCGGTGTAGACATGTTGGCGGCGAGGGCCACGTTACCAAGGTCGGCCAACTTCGCGTTCAACTGTGCCGTTGCTGCCCAACCTCCTTGCTGGTTGAAGTCCGCCAACCTCATCTCATTGACCCAAACGACGCTGCATTTATCCAGACCGTCATCATCCGAATCGAAAACATTGTCATTCTTATTTGGATTCCGAACCCCGACCATGACCATGACGACATTGGCCAAATTTGGGTTCCCTTTGACCGCTAAGCGGGCATTGTATTCCGAATCCATTCCCTCATATTCCTCGAATAAAGGAAAGCCCGATGGACGTTCAATTTTCAAGTTCTGCAGCTTCCGGAATTCAATGTCAATGTTGTTTTCAGCCGGCCAAATCAAGTCTTCGTCACCCGTATTCCACGGAGTAACCTTGAGTGGAATCTCATATTCGTAGTAGTTATTTTCGAAGTCATTCCCCAATCGGATGAAGCACGTCAAATCATCATCATTCAAGGTCGTCCCATCAGGACCGGCCTCTGCGTGAACATACATGCGCAGCCTCTTATACATCCGCATGTCAAAGTTGATGTTGCGGTATGCCCCACGTGCGTCTCCGTCTTTCAAACCACAAACGGCCATCTCCAATGACTGCTCATTCAATCGGCGCTGGTTTGCCGTTCCCACATCGATTTCTCGAATGATCCCCGGAGGTGTGACGTAAGGAACGGGGTCACGATTTCCATTTTCTTCAATGTTTACTGCACTGATGGTGAAAGCCGTAGATGAAGGGTCATCGGGCTCAACCTCTTGTGGGCCTGCCAATGAATTGAGGTAGCGCCTCCATTCCCCTCGAATCAACTCCAAACGTGCAAATCGCAATGTCACAGGCTCTGACCATCCTGTCATAAACATTCGGATAAAGCGGATCGAACGAAAATCCGTGATGCCTCCAACTTTTGATTCAAACTCTCGAACCGGAATTTTGAACTGGTACCAGCGAATGGTCCGGTCTTCATCATTTGCTGTGGTGACAACTTGCTCAAATGAATCCGTGATGTAATTGCTACCGATGTTGAATTCTCCTAAATCTTGAGGACGTATGGAAACCTTATACTGATAATAACTCTCTATGGTCGATAGGGTGATGTCCTGATTGATGTCTTCCGTATTTGGAATGGTCGTGGAGGTGATGGGGTACCCATTGGGAGATCCTGTATTTGAATTGTCCTCGTAACCATTGAAACGCTCGTAGCGCTCTAGGATCGTCTCCTCATTAGCCTGAGCCTGAGGATCCCTGAAATAACGGAAGTTATCGCCTGATGGGTCGCTTACAATGGTTGAGTATGCATCGGGTGTTACCCAATCAGCAACTTCAGACAACCAATCAGAAAAGAATACTTGTTCGTCGGCATCTGCCAATCCGTCCAAACCGACATCTTGCAACTCATAATTGCCTGAAGAATTATCGAACGCATTCACCACATTGAATGTCGTCGGATCCGGATACACACCCCATGGAGACAACGAATCGACCACGGGAAGATCCGGGTTGTTTTCCGAAGGCAACCCGTTTTCATAAGACAGCTGACTATCGTTCAATACATCTTCCGAGACATTGCCCAAGTTGATGTAAAAATCTCCCCCGGTGAAATTCTCTGAATCCTCATTGAAAGGGTCCATCAACCAAAATTGGAGGTACTCAATGTTTGCTGCTTCAAAATCCGTGGTCGTCAAAGCACGCTGCACTCCACCCCAACGACTACTGGGGTCGGCAAGAAATCCATCGGCCGTCAACCCAGCGGAAATGCCATTGGTTCCTTCTGGTTTTTCATAATTGTACATCCCGCGATTTGAAGGCCGGAAAGTCAAGTCCAACGTAGGGATGTTTGGAGGAGTACCCGTGGGCAATTCTCTGTTCGGAAAAACTTCGCCTTCCAATACTTCTCGGGTACGGTGATCGCTCTTTACCTCTGCTGATACCTGACCATCCTGCAGTCCCGATCCCCTGAAAAATTGAGGATCAACCGTATACCAACTCAACGCTGCACGGTTGTAGTTGTAAATCAAACTGTCTTCTAAGTTTCCTTCTGGAAACAAATTCGGCTGGAGCTTGGGAGTCGAAGCTAAAAACCAGCGATTGACAGATCGGATGTCAATGGCCGATTGGCTGCCTTCAAAATCATCGATGTAGGCATTTCCATCTTGTCCAATTGCGCGGCTATGTCCTGGAATGAGGTAAGCAGCCTCAGCAGAAATGTCTATGCTGGATGCAGCGCTTGTCTCATAAAAGGGCAGCGCATCAACCAAATCGGTCAAGAACTGGCTGTCTCCTTGATATTTGAAGTCGGTCCCAATGATGGAGTTGTTGACTGGCTCATTGCCGATGTTGACTTTTTGGGTCAGTGGTCGCTCCCTCAAATTCAACATCGTCGCTCCCATACTAAACCGGTCATTGATTGCATAATCAAACCGTGTTCCCATCATGGTCTTGGTTTGAATGCTGAATAGCGAATTGCTTTCCAAGGAGACCTTAATATTCCGACCCGATTCGAGCAGGCCATCATTGATGATTCGAACCCTCCCCAATTGGTAATCGACCGTGTAGTCTTGGTTTTCAATCAGCCGAACTCCGCCTGCCGTCACAGTGACTGACCCTTCAGGGATGTTCATCGCTTGCAACGCAATTTCGCTGCTCGTCTGGCTTTGGAATTCGCCTTTGATTCGGAAACGATTGAGGGCCGGAATTTGTTGGGCTGCGGTCTTGGTGCTGTCGTACAGCGGCTGAAAAACGATTGTCTCAATCAAATTCGCCGCCAAATCAGGGTCTTCCACACGCTGCTCGATTTCCTCCCTCAGATTGGAACCAAATGGCTCCACCGATGGGAAGAAAATTCGGCCGTTTTGACTGTGAATGGTCCCTCCCATGAGGGCAGCATTATCCACAAAATCGAATACACCATCCGGTTGATTCATCCCATTGATGTCCAACCGATCCATACCCAGCAACTGAAGCAATAAGGTACCGTCAAGGGGGTTTCGTGGGATGTAATTCAAATCGACCCCGGTTGCCGGATCGTTGTACCAGATATTCAACCTGAAATTTTCCTGACTCAATCCAAACGCCTGCATCGAATAGACATTTTTCATCATAATCTTCCAGAGCGGCGCAGGGTCTCCATTGCTCAATTTCAACTGGGTAATGCTGGACTTCAGCATTTTCAAAACCAAGGCGCTTGGTGCTGCATAACCATCTTGAGAAAGTGTTCCCACTTGGTAGGTCTCTCCGCCTAAAGTGTATTCGTACGCGACCGCTAAAACTTCAGCATTGTTCAATGCCTGGCGCAATGAAATAAATCCCAATCGCGCATTGTAAGTGAACTCTGTCGGAGCCAACTTTCGCGCGTTCCCTACTCGCTCATAGTGGATGCCCTGGGTCAACCCTAAATTCATGGCAGAGATGGCGCCATTCGCCCCCGTGAATCCCATGACTTCGGAGTTGTTCACCATCATGTCAAACACCTCATTATTGCCATTCGTTGGGTTTCGAGCTGTCGTGATGGTCAAATTGGGGTCATCGACCAATTCAGACACTGGCAAATTGCTCGATACGTAATCGGGATGCTCCCCCAAATCGGTAAATCCAATAACGTTTCTGACATCCTGTGTATTGGCTTGCGTGTTCACAACCCACACTTCAATTCGTGTGATGTTCACTCCCGAATTCGGCACAGGCAGGCTTTCCATGGCCTGATCGTACTGATTCAAGAAATACTGAGACAAGAAGTAGTGCCGGTTCGCCTCATAATCATCTGCTCGAATATCAAATTCTTGCGTTTGCGCACCTCCCTCAACCTCGATTTCCTTTCGTTCTCCTTTTTGTTGAGAAAATACCGTCGTATTGAACAACCTGCCCCACTGCGTTTCCAACTTGACCCCGAACAAACTCTGGCTTCCTGTTATCAGGGTGCCGGGCAATGGCATTGAAATATGACCCGCCTCGAAGTTTTTCAAAATGTCGTCCTCCTCACCTTGGAAACCGATGTTCATCTGGTTTTCAAAATCGAACAGGGCTTCCGTATTGTAGTTGGTCCCGAGGTCAATTTTATCTCCTATTTTACCTCCAATATTTAATTGGATACGTTGGTCAAAATCAAAGGTTGTAATTCGTCGCTGTCGTTCTGGAATTCGCGGGTTTTCGGTATCTGAAATATTGATTCCAAATGTCAATTCTGCAGATCCCTGCGGTTTAATTTCAATTTCATTGCTGCCAAAAATGGTTTCAAACAACTCGCTATCGACCGTTAGCTTTGGCGCAAATGCTCGGTCGGCTTCGTCCTCCTCAGTTTGCAGTTCGTCCCAGTATTCTGTTAGGTTTCCGACAATGTCATAATCGAGGTATTCATCCAGCGTCAAAAACGTACTTGGGCGATAAAGGAGCGTATCACCAATGCGCTGTTGGATGCTATAGAGTCCCGTCGTTTCGTCAAAAATGATTTCGTAATTGAAATTATCTGGCCAAGCAAAATCAAATCCTGAAGGGGACTCGGTAGGATTAAATTGATCCTCACCGCCGAAGGGAAATGGCAAGATGATTTGCGAGGAATCCGCAGCCACATTGGACTCCGATTGGGCGACCGCGATTGCCGTCCAAAGCAGTCCCAAAAACAACAAAACGCATCGATTATGTCGGATGTGTTTTTCTCCCATCACAAGCGCTTCAACGCGTCTTTTATTAAATCCTCAACAGCAGCCATGGTGGGCTTATCTTTTAAAATCTGGTCCAGTGTCTTTTCACAACGACTGCGGTCAAAACCCAAGGTCGTGAGCGCAATTAACGCCTCTTGTCGAGAATTATTGTGCGCTGTCAATGATTGGGTTGAGACTTCGCCAAACTGAGGCTCCAACGCGCCCAATTTGTCTTGCAGATCAATGATGATTCGTTGAGCTGTTTTTGCGCCAATTCCTTTCACGCTTTTCATCGCATTCACATCATTGGACTGGATGGCCATCTTGGCTTGATTCACATCCATCGAACTCAAAATCATACGGGCTGTGCTTGCTCCTACTCCGCTTACACCAAGCAATAAAAGGAACAGCTCTCGTTCTTCTGTCTGCGCAAAACCATATAAAATCTGTGCGTCCTCCCGCACTACGAGGTGCGTGTGGAGTTTCAATTGTTCATTCCCACCGATCTGCTCGAAGGTGTTCAAGCTGATGTTTACTTGATAGCCCACTCCTCCGCATTCGATCACCACATAAGTTGGCGTTTTCTCGACCAGTCTTCCGTTGAGATGATGAATCATTGTTAACGTTTGATTTGAGCATCCACCACCGCAAGTCGGACCATATCGTGAATTTCCCGGACAGAGGACCCCATCTGCAAAACATGAAACGACTGGCGCATGCCCAAGAGAACAGGGCCTTGAACCTCAACTCCTGCCATCTCTTGGAGCAATTTGTAGGCGATGTTACCCGCGGCCAAATTTGGGAAAATTAGCGTGTTGACCCGCTTGTTGTGCAGCGTTGAAAACGGGAATGATTCCGAAAGCAACTCATCGTTCAAGGCGAAGTTGGCTTGAATCTCTCCATCGACGATCAGATCCGGATGCCGCTCCTTCAAAATCTTGGCTGCTTGAGCCATTTTTTCTGCATCCACCCCTCCTGCAGATCCAAAATTGGAATAGCTTAACAACGCAATTCTTGGAACAATTCGGAGGTTGCGTACAGCCTTTGCTGTCAGTACAGCTATCGAAGCGATTTCCTCTGCGGTAGGATTTAAATTGACCGTGGTGTCTGCAAAAAACATCGGGCCACGCTTGGTCTCCAAAATGTACATACCCGCTACCTTATCCACGCCATCCGCCTTTCCAATGACTTGAAGGGCTGGACGGATGACGCTGGGATACGTCCGGGTCAATCCAGAAATCAAGGCATCGGCCTGACCGGTACGGACCATCATTGCACCGAAATAATTGCGCTGACGCATCAACCGTTCACCTTCACGGGCGGTTAATCCATGCCTCAAGCGAAGCTGGAAAAACTCAGCGCCGAAAGCACACCGGCGATCGTATTCTTCATCCGCCCTGGGGTTGATCACCTCAACCCCTTCCAGTTCCAGACTGTATTCTTCAATCAATCCTTCAATTACAGAGCGGCGTCCGAGCAGAATCGGCTGCGCAATGCCCTCCTCCATCGCTTGTTCCGCCGCCTTGAGCACACGGTAATGATCCGCCTCAGCGAAAACCACCCGCTTCGGCGCCTTTTTGGCTCGATCTGCGATGGTGCGTGCAAACCCTGAATCGTAGCCTATCCGGTCTAACAATTGCTTTTCATAAGCCTCCCAATCTTTGATGGCCAACTTAGCAACACCAGATTCCATTGCCGCTTTTGCGACAGCTGGAGCTACATAAGTAATGAGCCTTGGGTCAAGCGGTTTTGGAATGATCAATTCCTTACCAAATACAAACGACTGATTGCCGTAAGCTTCAGACACCTCGTCCGGCACGTTTTCCTTTGCCAAGTCAGCAATGGCTCGCACAGCCGCCAGTTTCATGGCATCATTGATTCCCGTGGCACGAACGTCGAGTGCTCCCCTGAATATGAAGGGGAATCCCAAGACGTTGTTTACCTGATTTGGATGATCGGATCGACCGGTTGCCATAATGATATCATCCCGAACTGACATCGCTTCATCGTAACCGATTTCAGGCTCAGGATTTGCCAAAGCGAACACAATGGGGTTGTCGGCCATCTGCTCAACCATTGCTTTTGACACCAACCCTCCTTTACTCAATCCCACGAAGACGTCCGCACCTTTCATAGCCTCCGTCAAATCGCTGAAATTCCGATCATTGGCGTATTTCTGCTTGGATTCATCCAAGCCTTCTCGACTGGAATTGACATGTCCACGGCTATCAAATACATCCACTTGATTAGGTGACATTCCCAGCTGCTCATACAAGTCAAGACAGCTCATGGCCGCCGCGCCAGCACCGCTTACGACAATTCGAACTTGGTCAATTCGTTTCTCAGCAAGCTCAAGGGCGTTCAATAATGCCGCAGCGGAGATGATCGCCGTACCATGCTGATCATCGTGCATCACCGGGATATCCAATTCTTCCTTCAGTCGCCGTTCAATTTCAAATGCCTCTGGGGCTTTGATGTCTTCGAGATTGATCCCTCCGAAAGTTGGCGCAATCGCTTTAACTGTCGAGATGAATTGCTCTACGTCCGTCGCATCTACCTCAATATCGAAGACATCAATGTCCGCAAAGACCTTGAAAAGTACGCCCTTCCCCTCCATAACCGGCTTGCTCGCTTCGGGACCAATATCTCCTAACCCAAGTACTGCCGTTCCGTTGGTAATAACAGCCACCAAATTGCCCTTGGCGGTGTATTTGTAAACATCTTCCGTTCGTTCAGCGATTTTTTTACAAGGCTCTGCTACGCCAGGACTATAAGCCAGTGCCAAGTCCTTTTGTGAACTATACGGCTTCGTTGGGACGACTTCGATCTTCCCTCGTCTACCACGGCTATGGTAGTCCAATGCCTCTTTCTTGCTCGACAAACTCATGATGTAATCTTACGATGAGGTGATTCTGGTGCAATCAACTTATTGCACAATAAACCTTTCAGAAACTTGTCCGCCATCTCGGGCTGTAATCGAAAGGATGTAGACTCCCGATTCAAATTCATCTGCATTGATGTAAATGATCCCGTGTTGAGCTCGAAGGTTCTCAGATTTCACAAGGTGCCCTGCAATGCTATGAATCCTGAGCATCGCATCAGGAGCGCCATTGAGGTGGTAAGGGAATGAAGAAATTCCCGTGACGGGTTGCGGGAACAGTGGGGACGTCTGGATTGCAGATTCGTCCACATTTAACGCGCAGTTCTCAGCATCCAAGCAAAAGAGCACTTGCTGGCACGTCCCTGCTTCCGAGACATTGTCCCACCCCACCGGATGGAAGCAATAATTGAATGCCGTAACTCCAGCGATTCCGGCAGGATAAAAATCCGCAATGAAGGTGGTGTCGGTTTCATTTGGCAACAATTCCACTAGATAACCTTCCGTGCTGAAAGAGCTCGTTGTCCCGTATGGGTAGCAAAGCGGACCCCAGCAAAACCGATCATAAGATCCAGGAGATTGTTCATTGTAAGGCAAATTGTAGGGACTGACCAATTGAATAATGGACCTCGTCACCATCAAGTTCAATGTGTCGTCAGTCAAGTTCGTCACGTCCCAATGGATGGCAATTTCTTCCGTCTCAGGATCATCCAAAGACCCTTCAAAAACTTCAATCGGATCAACAAGGGTAGGCTGAGCAAGCACCCCTGTTGAAGCCATTGCAATACCAAAAAGGGCAAGTAGCACAGGCAAGTTTTTCCAATTCATGCCGACGAAGATACCGCGATTGGCCTGGAAATTGCATGCCAAATGAACAAGCTTTCACCCATTTCCTTTTAATTTGTCTTCCCTTACCGAGGAGAAACCAATGCAATGACCATGAACATCCGTATCCCAAGCCTCATCATTTTGCTTCTGACCTTTGCTCTGACAGCAAAAGCGCAAAAAAACCTTCCCTCTGTCCAGTTGAAAAATTTAGCTGGCGAATCGATTTCAACGAATAACCTAGCACAGGATGACGCCCCCACTTTGATTTGCTTTTGGGCAACTTGGTGCAGTCCGTGCAAAAGAGAATTGAACAATTACGCCGAACTCTACGAAGACTGGCAAGAAGAAACCGGAGTCAACATCATTGCGGTCAGCATCGATGACCAGCGAAGCATTCGACGAGTGGCACCCTATGTCAACAGTGTTCTTTGGGATTATGAGGTGCTTCTCGACCCCAATAAAGATTTTGCACGCGCCATGCAGGTCGTCAATGTTCCGCACACCTTTTTGGTAAACGGCGCTGGAGAAATTGTTTGGCAGCACAACAATTACTCAGATGGAGACGAAGAAGAGGTGTATGAACAATTGCTGAAGTGGTCGAAATGAGGCAAAATTTGATTTTGGTGGGCATTGCCCTTTGCCTTGCCTTCGGTGCCGCTGCCCAAGAAATTGAGAACAATCAAGGAGTTGTAACGGGAAATGTTCAAACGCTCTGGCAGTCGTACAGTGAAGATCCGCTCATCGGAGCGATTGTCCCACCAGAGAAAACTGGCCTGAATTCATTTGGAAATCTCATTTATACGCAAGGAGGTTTCAGTGCCGGGATGCGCTACGAATCTTACCTCAGCGCCGTGCTTGGATTTCCTGGGCGATTCAAGGGTAGCGGGATTGGCTATCGATTTGCGCGGTATACTGATGAAACGGGTAAGGTGGACTTTACCATTGGAAATTTCTATGAGCAATTCGGAAGCGGCATCGTGCTCAGAGCATACGAAGAGCGAGCCTTGGGAATTGATAATGCGCTCGATGGAATTCGAATCATTTTGCGACCCGTCGATGGCATCGAAGTCAAAGCGCTCTATGGAAAGCAACGGTTGGATTTTGACAGCCGCTTAATCAATGGACCTGGCACCGTGCGCGCCATCGATGGAACAATTGATGTCAATAATTTATTCGCCCAAGCTGGCGGCCTCGACTGGAAAACCAAGTGGACCATTGGCGCGAGTTTTGTAAGTAAGTTCCAAGCAGGAGGAACAATCTCGAAGGACTCCTTGCTTTTGCAATTACCTGGAAACATTGGAGCCTGGTCATACCGATTGGATGCCATGCGAGGAGGCTGGTCTGCTGGTGTAGAATATGCCGGAAAAATCAACGATCCCAGCGCAGACAACGGGTACACATACAGAAATGGCGAGGCGATTTTAATGAATTTGGGTTACACGCGCCGAGGCCTCGGGGTAAGCATCAATGCCAAGACCGTCGACAACATGAGTTTCCGCTCAGATCGTGACGTGTTGCTTTTTGATTTGCCCATCAACTACATCCCTGCAATCACTCAGCAACACACCTACAATTTGGCGGCGACCCTCTATCCATATGCGACAGTCATTTCAGGAGAATCCAGTGCCAGTGCAGAAGTATTCTACACCATCCCCAAGGGGACCAAGCTCGGTGGAAAATATGGAACCAATGTCAGCTTGAACTTCGCTGCAGCAAATGGTTTGGACACAACGCATTTGAGTGGGGCTGACGAATTGGTCTATGGATTTGAGCGCAACTCATGGGGATTTGGACCTAGCAAATTCGTCCGAGATTTCAATGTCCAAATCAGCAGAAAAGAATCGAAAAAATTCAAGTGGAAATACACCTTTTTCAACCTTGAATTCAATACGCTTGCCACCCCTGTCACAACTACTTTCAAGGGTATCGTATATGCCGACATCCACGTCCTTGAAACCCAAATCAAAACCCGACAGCGCGAGAGCCTGAGAACCGAATTCCAAGCCTTGTTTACTGAACAGGACAAAGGAGATTGGGCAACGGTTTTAGCCGAATACACTTGGAGTCCTCATTGGTTCGCAAGCGTGATTGATCAATACAACTTTGGAAATCCAAGTGAAGATGCGCGAGTGCATTACCTGTACGGTGCAGTAGGTCGAATCGATGGCCCTCACAGGCTTTCAATTGGCTATGGAAAGAGGCGTGAAGGGATCTTTTGTATTGGCGGAGTTTGCAGGGCTGTCCCCGCATCAAATGGGTTTGAAATCAATTTTTCATCGAGTTTCTAAACTATTCAAGTCGATTATCCTATTTTTGGGAATTAGCTAAGAAATTAATCCAACCAAATCGTTAAAATATGAAGCACATTTACGCTTTGATCGCTGCTCTGATGGTCGGAACAGCATCTTTCGCGCAATTGCCTGACGGCAGCATTGCGCCGGACTTCACTGCCACTGACATCAATGGCGTGGAGCACAACCTATATGACTTGCTTGATGAAGGCAAGAAAGTCATCGTTGACTTCTCAGCCACATGGTGCGGCCCCTGCTGGAGCTACCACACAAGTGGCGTGTTTGAAGAGCTTTACGAACTCTATGGTCCTGACGGAACAGACGAATTGCGCATCTTCTACATCGAATCAGATGACTCAACCACTGATGCTGATTTGAACGGAACAGGCACAGCCACACAAGGTGACTGGGTGACAGGAACGAGCTATCCAATCATCGACAACGGAGGGTCCATCTTTGATGATTACGCCGGCGCATACTACCCTACCATCTACACCATCTGTCCAAACCGCATCTTGACCGAGTCAGGTCAGGTGGGCGTTGAGGAACACCACAGCATTTTCTCTGCCAACGATTGCGCAGCGGCGACTCTCGCTAATGATCCTGCTTTGTTGAACTACACGGGTGGAACAACCGCTTGTCCTGGTGAGCCAGTTAACATGTCAGTCGACATGATGAACTTGGGTGTAACCAACTTGCAGTATGCAACAATTGACGTAATGGTCGGAGGCAACTCTGTATTGTCATACGATTGGAGTGGTGATTTGGAAACTTACGGAATCACCAACGTCAACCTAGGAACAGCAACGTTTGACGCAGACACCGATTTCACCATTGAAATTACCTCAGCTGACGACAACAATGCAAACAACTCTTCTTCTGGATCCGTTGCCTTGGCTACCGATGCCACTTCACTCATCCACATTGAAATCATGGTCGACAACTGGCCACAAGAAATCGGATGGTCAGTCACTGACGACATGGGAACGGTTGTTGAGCAAGTTGCTGAAGGTTCAGTCGGAGGAAGCGCTGGTGATATCGTCGAATGGTGGGTCAGCGTTCCTTCTACAGGATGCTACACGTTCACCATTACTGACGCTTATGGCGACGGCATCTCAGGTGCCCAGTGGGGATCCATCGATGGCTACTGCACAGTGAAATCTTACAACGACGACATCGTCTACATCTCTACCATCTATGACTACGACGGATCTTACGATTATGAAGCAGAATCTGCTGGCATGAGCGTTTCTTCTGTTAACGTTGGAGTAGAGGAGCAAACACTCAGCGATGTTACCCGCGTATTCCCGAATCCATTTGCTGACCAAACCAATTTGCAATTCAGTACAGCTGAAGCTGGAGAAGCTTCAATTGTTGCGTACAACTTGGTTGGCGAGCAAATCATCAATGACAACTTGGGTACTTTGCCTGCTGGAGAGCATAACCACATCTTGAATTTCAATGGTGTGTCTGCCGGAGTATACTTGGTGACATTGAATGCAGGTGGTGAAACCACTACCATGCGAGTGACCTTGAAGTAATTTATCGTCCATTATGACGTGCGAAATCCGCACCTCCATTACCGGGGGTGCGGATTTTTCATTTAAAAAGGTGCATATTCACATGTTGAAATTCGAATGATCCTGAATCCATGAAACAGCTTACGACTTGCCTATTCATCTCCTTTGCGTTTTTTGCCTCTGCGCAACTTCCAAACGGAAGCGTTGCTCCCGATTTCACCATTACCGATATCGAGGGTGAAGAACACAACTTATACAGCTATCTTGATTCGGGATATGCCGTAATCATCGACTTTTCTGCAACTTGGTGCGGCCCTTGTTGGAACTACCACACCAGTGGCGTGTTTGAAGAAATATACGATGCCCACGGACCGGACGGAACGAACGAGGTGCGCATCCTCTTCATCGAATCGGATGACAATACCACAGACGATGACCTGCACGGAACAGGAACAAGCACATGGGGAGACTGGACTGCTGGCGTGGAATATCCCATCGCGGACAACGGTGGCAATGTTTTCGATTTGTACCAATGCGCTTATTATCCAACGATTTTTACCGTTTGTCCAAACCGGATAATCCAGCAGACCGGACAAGCTACGGCAGCTGCTCACATAGGATATTTCCAATCAGGCGCTTGCGCTCCTGCGTCCACCCCCAATGATGTAAGTTTATTGGAATACTTGGGGCCAAATCGCACGTGTCCAAATACGCCGACTCCGCTCTCAGTCAAGGTAATGAATCAAGGAACGGAACCCCTGACTTCTTTCACTTTGGCTGCCACCACTTTGTTCGGGGCTGAGCTTTTGACTTATGAATGGACCGGAAATTTGGACACCTATGAGATGGAGGTTGTTGAGCTAGGAGAGGCCATCTTCCCGAGTACCTCGATGTTCTTCATTGACGTAATCTCAGAAGATGATTACGATGGAAACAACAGCGTTTCAGAGACAATGAACATGAGCAATGAGGTGGCCACGTCTCTAGTACGCGTGCGATTTACTACGGACAACATGCCTGGAGACAACCGTTGGTCCATTTATGATGATGGAGGAAATGAGGTGGCCGGAATTGCATTTGGCGACATGACGGAAAACAATACTGAATACACTTGGTGGGTCAATTTGGAAACCCTCGGATGCTACAATTTTGAAGTCTATGATCTCATTGGAAATGGGGGTGCTATTGAATGCGACATCAGCAGTTTCAATGATCAAGGGGTAAACATCAACACCATTTTCACGGTGAACAACAACGGGAATTGGAACCAATTGAACAAGGGATTTTTGGTGAATGAAATGAATACCAATATCAGCGAACACCAAGCCCCCTCTGTGACGCTCTATCCGAATCCCACGAACGGATTGTTGACCATCAACGGGAGTGAAAATGCTTCCAACAATCAGCAAGTTTGGATTACTGACGCTTCAGGCAAAATCGTTTTTGACCAATCTCGTGTCAGATCCAACAATGCGTGGATGCTTAATTTAGAATCGCTCGACCCCGGATTCTATGTGCTGCGCTTTCAGAATGGAAACCAATTCGAGACGAAACAATTCATCCGGGAATGATGCGTCAATTCATGGGCTTCCAAAATAGACATTCAATCCTTTGCTGGGTCTTCTCGCTTCTTTTCCTTGTTGGCATCAGTGGATGTGACGAACTTGAAGATCCGGTCATTCCAGTAACGACAAATTATCTGGAATCGGTTTACGGCCCGGCACCCGCCTTTGAAGTGCTCCCACAATCGGAAGCGGTAAAACGGGTGCTAATCGAGGATTTTACCGCACATCAATGCGGCAATTGCCCAGCAGCGGCGATCATCGCTGAGGAAATCGCCGCCAACAATGAAGGACTGGTCAGCGTGATGGCCATCCACGCAGGCAACCTTGCCAATACCGATGATGATCACTTTGATACCGACTGGACCACAGAAGAAGGTGATGTGTTTTGGGACCAATTGGATTTTCAGGCCAATCCATTGGGTCGGATCAATCGAATCAATGGAGTGGGTTCATTCTGGGCACCAGCCCAATGGGAAGATAAAACGGCAAACGAACTGGCTTTGACCCCTAAATTAGGTTTGCAAACTGCACATGAATGGGTTCCATCCAACGGACATTTGAATCTCCATCTACACGGTTCGTTTTATGAATCAATAGCAGGTCCCATTCAAATCGCATGGTTGATTCTGGAATCGCATATCATAGACTACCAATTGGATTATTCATCCAATCCAGAGGTGGTTGAAGATTATGAATTCAATCACGTGCTTCGGGGCTCTGTTCATGGTGCGCTCGGAATCGGCTTTGGTAATGCTGCTGCTGGAGCCAGTGCAGGAGATGAAGCCGTGCAATCCGCCACTTTCGCGTGGAATGAAGCTTGGGTTATTGAGAATTGTACGGTCTTGGCCGTCGTCACCGATGCCAGCGGCTATGTCGTCAATGTCGCAGAAATTCACCTGGATTGATGTCCTCGTTCGTTCCAATAAGAAAATTGATTGCCTTCGGGGCAATTGGATTTTTGGGAATGAACTGTTCATTGATCGCATTGGGGCAAGTTGAGCCCCTTCAATTTTCAGCACGCGCTCATATTGGATTGTCAACTAGCCAAATACATGGCGACCAAATTTCCGGATTCAACAAGTTCGGGGCTTCTTTAGGTGCCAGCGTTGACATTCGACGTCAACCGAATCAAGGGGTGCAGTGGGGAATTTTATATACACAAAAAGGAAGCCGAAGGGTTCCTGACACCCAAAATGGAGATTTCAATTCTTGGAGATACCGCTTCACTTATATTGATCTTCCTATCACCAAGATTTGGAATCCATCCCCGGAATGGTGGGTTGGAGCTGGAATTCAACCGAGCATACTCATTGCCGGTGAAGAAGATTTTTATGGGAATGGATACAGCGAATTGACCTACCTCGAATTGAATCCAATTGATTGGGGAGGGATTGTACAAGCCGGTTATCAATGGAGCGAATCTGCAGCTTTTGAAGTGCGCCTGGCGCAAAGCTTATTGCCCATTAGCGATCGCCCTGAACAGCCTGTAGCCAGATGGGATGATTTCATGATGAACATGAGTGTCCAGTGGCTGATTACATGGAGCTTTAGGTAGCCTTTTCGTATGCTGAAGCCTATTGATCACCAGCGGCCTCGAACAAACGCCCAGGCGACCGATCAATCCCTTCGACAGCTTCAATCCAATCTGCCCATACCCCTTCAATGACGGCGTCAACCGCCTCTCGAAACGCTGTTCCTCCCTCGTGCAAACGCTGCAGCGCACGCTGAGCATTTCCTCCCGGTGCGTCCATGCCTCCATTGACGGAAAATGCCGTCCACATAACAGAACTCAATCGCTCCGTTACACTTTCTATTCCTTCAAAATCTCGCGGCTCATAGTAAAGCTCTTCAATTCTAGTGAGCTCCGTTTTCAATGAATCTCGCAGGTTGACTGCCTCTTCTTTCAGTGAATCTGGGATCCACGTCAGTTCTTCATCTACCACTTCGATGGTTGCAAACGCCCGCTGAATCCGGTCCATAGACTCCGCGATGGGTTTCACCGCTTCCATTACGACCCTTTCGTGCAAGTTACGCGCCTCATGTGCCTGTTGATTGTAGGGGATGCGTGGGTCCGAATACACCATCACGCTCGACTCTCCAAGGTGATCTCCAAGCTGAAGCTTCAACGTATACATTCCAGGCACAACCTGAGGGCCACCTCCTGAGGGAAATTCTTTTTTTGATCGGATTTCGCGGGACGGCCATTCCATTCCGTTGGAGTCAAATCTCCAGCGCATATCCTGAATGCCACCGTCAGCCTTCATGGCGCCGTTTCGAATGGTATCTCCGGCAGCGTTTAAAACGCTCCATAGCAATTCATCCGAACCATATGCTGCAGCTGTGTCTGGATGGATGTACCATTGAAATCGAGCGCCACCTCGATAATTTTCACCGCTCCAGTAATGATCCGCAGGAAACCTCGCCCCAGCATGTCGCCGAAAATTTACTTGGTAGGCGTCAGGCGTTGGAAACATGACCAGGCTCGCGTCCATTAGACCATTTCCGTCATTGGCCAAGGCTCGCAGTGGTGCCAAGTCATCCACAACATAGGCCGCACGACCAAATGTGCCCAAAATTAAATCTCCATCTCGGTCATGAATGACGAGATCCCGAACTGGGACGGATGGAATATCATGACTCCACCTCCTCCAGTTCGTACCGCGATCAAAGCTGACAAATAGCCCCTCCTCGGTACCCAAAAACAATAAAGACGGAGCAACCGGATCTTGAACCACGGATAAGGCATGGCCTGAGACTTCACCGCCATCCATGACCAATCTCACCCATGACTCCCCTGCATCCATGGTACGGTATAAATAAGGTTGCCAGTTGTTTCTTCGATAATCATTGACCACCACATATACCTCATTCGAATCATGTGGACTGACCTGAATCTGTGGAATCCAAGCTCCTTTGGGAAAGCGTTTGATGAGATCGGCATGATTGGTCCATGTTGTACCTCCATCCGTGGTGTGCTGAATTTGACCATCGTCCGTGCCGACCCAAATTTCACCTTCACGGTGCGGGTTTGGAGCGATACAAAGGATCGTGCAATGGTTTTCAGCTTGGGTTGCGTCAATGGTCAATCCGCCTGACTTGGCCTGATTTTGCTTCTCTGGATCATTGGTGGTCAAATCCGGACTGATCACCTGCCAAGTGTTCCCACGATCTAAGCTGTGATGCAGAAACTGGGAGCCAAAATACACCCCTCGGTCATTGAACGGATCCGCAGCTACCGCAGCATTCCAAGCAAAGCGCAACGCAGTCGTGTCATGCGGAACTGGCTGGATTCCTGTTTGGTCCCCTGTACGCAAGTCCACACGGGAAAGTGCGCCTCCTTGGTACATCGCATAGGCCGTATTCAAATCATTTGGTGCGGGAACCACATCGAATCCGTCCCCAAATAAAATTTCTTGCCAATCCTCATTTCGAATTCCTCCAACATGCCACACTTCACTTGGGCCCACCCAAGATCCATTGTCCTGCATGCCGCCATAAATTCGATAAGGAACAGCTTGGTCCACGGAAATGTGGTAAAATTGGCCTAACGGGAGGTTGTTCACGAAGGTCCACGATTTTCCGCCATCCCGACTGATGTTTAGACCTCCGTCATTCCCATCAATCAGATAATTCGGATCATCCGGATGAATGTAGAATGCATGGTGATCTGGGTGCACTCCGCTGTAAGGAAGGATGGTCCGGAACGATTTTCCTCCATCTTCACTCATGTCCACCATGGAATACAAATTGAAGAGGCGCTGCTCATCCGATGGGTCCGCGTAGATGTCAGCATAGTAAAAGGGCCGATTGCCCACTTGCTTGCTTTGCACCGAATACCAATCCTGCCCACCATCATTTGACCGATACAGTGCCGTGTTGCTCGACTCAATCAACGCATAAATTACATCGGGGTTTGCTGCGCTGATGGCCAAGCCCATGCGGCCGAGCTCTCCTCCTGGAAGACCTTCATCTTCCGTCAGTTGCTTCCAATCATCGCCGCCGTTGTGGGTGATGTATAAACCACTTCCTTCTCCTCCACTTTGGAAAAACCAAGGCTCTCGCCGATGCGACCACATGGCCACCAACAATTTATCTGAATTGGATGGATCCAAGATCATGTCAGCCACGCCTGTCCTTTCATCAATGAACAGCTGATGTTCCCAGGATTTGCCTCCGTCAGTTGTTTTGTATACCCCTCGATCTGGGCTATCACCCCATGCCGTTCCGATGGCTCCGACCCATACGGTGTTGTGATCATTGGGATGAATGATGATGCGATGAATGTTTCGGGTTGCTTCGAGCCCCATCAATTCCCATGTGGCCCCTCCATCGATGCTGCGATAGATTCCTTTTCCACTCGAATGTGAATTTCGAGGGTTGCCTTCTCCAGTCCCCACCCAAATCACGTCAGGATTCGATGGAGCAATGGCGATAGCACCGATGCTTTGGGTCGGTTGCTCATCAAATAACGGTTCCCATTCGACTCCCGCTGTTTCTGAACGCCACAGCCCGCCGCTAGCCGTTCCGATATAAATGACTTCAGGCCGATCCCGCTGAACATCAATTGTGGTGACTCGACCACTCATCGCACCAGGGCCAATATGCCTGACATTCATCGACTCAATGATTGACTCAACATCCTGTCCCGACACCGATTGAACATTCATCAGTGAGCAAAAAAGACCCAACGTACAGGCCAAGGTTGCGAAGTGCTTAGCTCCCATCATAATTCTATTTTCAAATTTTCTTTGGCCGAAACCGGAATATGGACTCGAATTCCCAGTGCTCCGCCATGAACTTCTCCATTGACCGCCACCTCCACATCGTCTCCACGGAGAAACGAGATCAGGTTATCTTCAAACAAAGCCAATAGCGCCATGGTTTCGGCCTCGACGCGTAATCTCAGCGGCTGACTCTCGCCCTGAGGAATGCCTTGCGCATAGGGTAACTCCACGTGCCCCGTTAATTTTCCATTCACTTCCACATCAATATCAACCGATTCAATATCGATGGTTACGAAGTTGGGATTGTCAATCAACAGAACCACTTCTCCCACAATCCCATTCCTTGTGATCGACAAATCGGACAGGCCCTCAACTTCAGCTACGGTAACAGGCTGGACCAGGCTGCAGCCTGCCATAAACAACACACAAATTGAAAGGAAAATACGGCTCATTGCTTTTGACTCATCAAGGCAAAATGTTTGTGAAACAAAGGAATGGTCTCAATTCCCTTGAAGTAATTGAACACCCCATAATGTTCATTTGGAGAATGAATTGCATCACTGTCCAGCCCGAAGCCCATGAGGACCGTTTTCAATCCCAAAATCTGTTCGAAACTCGCTACAATCGGAATGGACCCTCCTCCTCTGAAGGGAACAGGTTTTCTGCCAAAAGTTGATTCCATCGCTGCAGATGCTGCCTGGTAAGCAATGGAGTCGGTCGGAGTCACCGCCGGTTGACCGCCATGCATGGGGGTGATTTTCACTTTTACAGAAGGCGGCGCAATGCGCTCAAAATGCTTCATAAAGAGCTCTGTAATTTGATCTGGGTCTTGATTTGGCACCAACCTCATCGAAATCTTCGCGGAAGCCTTACTCGCGATGACGGTTTTGGCTCCATCGCCCATGTACCCTCCCCATATTCCATTGACATCCAAAGTTGGACGAATACTCATGCGTTCAGGAGCGGTAAACCCACTTTCTCCTTCGACGGCACCAATATCGATGCTCTTGCGGTATTCAGATTCATTAAACGGCGCCTCTGCCATGGCTGTTCGCTCTTCTCTAGAAAGCTCAACCACATCGTCATAAAATCCATCGACCGTAATGCGCTGATCCTCATCTTTCAATGATGCAATCATTTCGCAAAGAATGTTGATGGGATTTGGCGCCGCACCACCATACAGGCCACTGTGGAGATCCCGATTCGGGCCCGTCACTTCAACCTCCACATAGCTCAATCCCCGCAACCCAACGGTAATCGATGGAACTTCGTTTGAAATGATTCCTGTGTCACTGACCAAAACAATATCAGCCGCCAATTTTTCTTTATGCGCTTCAAGAAATGGTTCCAAATGGGCTGATCCTACCTCTTCTTCACCCTCAATCATGAACTTCACATTGCAATGCAGTGCATCGCTTTGGACCATCGCCTCTAGGGCTTTTACATGCATGAAAAATTGCCCCTTATCGTCACAGGCCCCTCGTGCAAAGATGGCACCTTCAGGATGCAGTTCCGTTTTTTTGATGACCGGCTCAAATGCTGGAGAATCCCATAATTCCAATGGATCCGCTGGTTGCACATCGTAATGCCCGTAAACCAAAACCGTTGGGGCTTCTGGAGAAACCATGCATTCACCGTAAACTACCGGGTAACCTTCCGTTGGGATGATTTCAACTTGCATTGCGCCAGCGGCTGTCAATTGATTCGCTACCATTTGCGCGCAGCGTTCGACATCTGAGGCAAACGCAGGATCCGCCGAAATCGATGGTATCCTGAGCAATTCAAATAACTCCTCTAAAAATCTATCTCGGTTTGATTCTATGTAGGTTGAGCAATCGGACATGGTAAATCGTGATGATGGGTAGTTCACCACGAAGTTAAGTCATGTCCAGGGGAACCCACCACTGATTCATGGCCACAATCGCCCGCTCTATTTCGATTCCGCTCATCGTATATTCGTAACGCGGTCAATGTCCCTGAATATCACGCTGTGAATCCATCTAAATCCCTGAATTTTGAGAACACCGAAAAGGCATTTGCCCATTTGGATTCAAAACAACTGAAGAAGGCCCTGTTTCTTTTTCAGACTGTGGGAAATGTTCGGCTGGTGAAAGTGGGGAAGGTTTTAGTGCAATTGGCGCTCAAATTACGGATACCAATTGGCTGGGCCATTCGCCCAACTGTCTACAGCCATTTCTGTGGCGGAGAATCCATTGATGAATGCCATAAGACCATTGAAACACTTGATTCATTGGGGGTGCAAACCATTTTGGATTTCAGTTCAGAAGGGAAAGAAAGCGAACCAGAATTGCAGGCAACGTTTGAGGAAATTCAAGCAGCCATTCTCGCAACAAAGGATGATCAACGCCATGCATTCTCTGTTTTCAAAGTCTCTGGAATCGCTCCTACAGCATTGCTGGAGAAAGCCTCTCGCGATTTTGACGCCATGAACCCGGTGGAGAAAGACGCTTGGAAACGGGTGAATCATCGAGTGAATGCGCTTTGCGCATGTGCCGTGGAATGCAAAACTCCGCTTTTCATCGATGCCGAAGAATCATGGCTTCAACCTGCAATCGACCGATTGGCATTGGAAGCGATGAAAAAATTCAACCAGGGAGAAAATTGTTGGATTTACAATACGGTTCAACTGTATCGAGTTGACCGGCTCAGCTACCTCAAATCCATCACCACAGAAGGAGATCAGCAAGGATTTCAAGTTGGGGTTAAACTCGTGCGTGGCGCGTACATGGAAAAAGAGCGAAATCGTGCGATCGAACTCGGCTATCCATCCCCAATTCATCCGGATAAGCAAGCCACTGACGAAGCATTCAATGCAGGAATCCATTGGTGCCTTGACCACCTGGACCGCATCGCTTTTTGTGCTGGAACCCATAATGAGGAAAGCAGCGCTTTACTCGCGAAACTGATTTTGGAAAAGGGAATTAATCCAGGAGACAACCGCATTTGGTTTGCGCAACTCCTTGGAATGAGTGACCACATCAGTTTCAATCTATCCGATGCAGGTTTTTCAGTGGCCAAATACGTCCCATTCGGGCCCATTCAGGAAACCATTCCATATCTCATTCGACGAGCCGAAGAAAACACTTCTGTCGCCGGACAATCTTCACGAGAATTGGAACTCATTCGACGAGAAGTTTCGCGCAGGAAATCGGTGGATTAAACTATAGGCTAAGGTTGACACCGATTCGAACGAGTCTCGGCATATTCGGGCGCAAGCCTGCTGGTCGCATGGCCACAATGGTTGCGGAATTGAACACATTATTCACTCCGATATATGACTCTATTTTCGAATTAAATTCTCGGCGAAAGACCACGTCAAGCAATGCACTCACATCCGTGGCATCCGAGTCCGCGATCCGTTCCTGACCGGCTTTCGTTCGCATTGCAGAAGCGTATCGCCCATTGAATTCCAAAGCGGATTTATCTGAAACAACCGACCATTGAATGCTCCCCTGGTGAGGCGCCAAATAGGGCAAGAAATCTCCGTCTGAAACCTGATTCCACGCATCCCAATCGCTCACAAAATCCGACGTAAATCTGGCACGAGTGTACGTATAAGACAACCGAAGAGGCATCGCTAATTTGCTTTGGTTCGGCAACAATTCCGCTGCACATTCCAACTCAATTCCCCATGTTCGTGCCGAACCCCCATTGAACATTTCCCCAGATCCCGTGCCACCGTTCGCCGTAAGGTCAGAGCCAAGCAAGTCCTGATATTCATTGCGGAATCCCACCATTTGCCCACTCCAACGTGACGTTCCCCAACGATACCCCAATTCTATATTCATGCTGGATTCTGGCCGGGTACCCGGAGAACTCCCGGGAGGGATGAAACCACGATGGACTCCAGCAAAGAAGTGGTGTACTTCGCCTAAAGCAAAATTGACTCCGACGCCCGGCAGCCAAACCTGCACCTCATTTGTTCGAATCGTTGGTTCATTCGAGCGTTGAAGGTCCGTTTTGCCATAGTCGTATCGATGAAAACGCATCTGTTCCGTTCGCAATCCCGGCGTCAATGTCAATGGTCCAATATTCAACGTTGAACGGATAAAAGCAGAGAATGCTCTTGCTCCATCCAATCGATTTCCTGCCAATCCCTTTTCTCCTGGATCGTTGAGCACCATTCCGAGGTTTCCTAATTGATATCCATCCCTCCATTCAAACCGGTCGACTTCATCGATGTGAAAACGCAAACCGTATATCAATTGACTTGACGATTCATCAAAGGTCACGGTGCCACGGTGCTGAATGCCTTTTGATTCATAGCTCCGGTTGTTCGCCTTCATCAAAATTTCCCATCCGGTGGGTGTTTCTTCTTTTAAAAGATGCGTCAATTCCTCATCATAGATGCTGAGGAGTGAATGACGATCTCCAACAGAATCACGCACTCCATCCAATTTGTACCAATTCCTTTGGAACGTATTGAGGTAGGCATCAGTCTGCAATTTCCATCGTCTATTGACCTCCAATTCATGCCGGATGGTGCGCTGCTCATGACCGGCAATCATGCGATCTAACTCGGATGCTCCATATCGTTGATAAGGATCAATCTGGAAATCGTTGTGGGTAAGCCCCGCGTACGTCTCATGGCTATCCTCTTCTGCATAGCCCCATTTAATCTGAAAAGACTGGGGCCTTCCTTTCACCGGCAAAGATGACCAGCGAAGTTTCAACAAGCCATCCATTTTGGAAAACCCTGTTGGCCTGCCGGTTGGAAGCCTTTTGAATCCTGAACTACCAAATTGAAGCCCCTCAATGAGCATTCCCCAATTGCCCTGTTTTCCACCCCATCCAGTCGTCATTTTTAAATGTTGGAGATAGCCTCCAAATGAACTGGATTCAGTTCGGAATCGCGCGCTATGCAACGTTTTTTCTGTATCAAGGTTCGCTGAAACCATGTTGATAGCGCCTCCTGCTGTTTGTGGTCCAAAAGCTATTTGACTACTCCCCTTAAGAATTTCAATGGAGCTCATCCTTGCAATCGACGGAAAATAATAGGCAGCCGGAGCCGTATAAGGTGCAGGAGCAATTAATACCCCGTCTTCCATCAATGTAATCCTGCCACTTCGGTCAGACCCTGAGCCACGTAGTCCAATGTTTGGCCTCAAACCAAATCCATCTTCTTCTTGGATATTGACACCGCTTACCGATTGGAGAACGCGCAACGGATCCGTGTACGCATAGCGTTCGAGCTCAGCTGGGCGAATGACATGAAGGGCCCCGGGAACTTCATCAATCCCCCGCGCACCGGCACCAAGACCAACCGCAGCGACCGACGCCTCTGGCAGTGCGTGCCACTGACTGAGCATCACACCCAAAGAATCAGCATCAAATGATTTTTGGCTCCATCCATGCCCTGTAACCAATAAAAAAGAGGCAATAATGATAGGTGCGCAGCGCGTGAATCTCCTTTCCATTTCGCTGGCAAAATTGCCTGTAAGGAGCAGACCAAACAATCCCCTAAAAAGGGTAATTTAGAATGGTTCTAAACAAAAATGTCTGGGACATTTTACTGTTTTACCCAGCGAATGGTCTCGCTGTGCTCTTCAAAATTCAATTGCACATAATAGACCCCTGAGGCTAAATCTTGCACCGCGTAACCAACAAATGCTTCGTTGGTTGACAATTCGCGAATTGCCCTGCCGCGGGCGTCTAATAAAATGATTGATTGTGGGAGTGCTTCATTCGAAGGAATCAACCGCATCAATTGACCGTTTGAAACGGGGTTCGGGGCAACCTTCCAAGAGCTCACCGATGGATCGAAGCCAGACCAACCCCTTCCCAAAGCTGTTGCCACGACCACCGGCGTCCGATCCGCATCCAAATACATGGATTCAAACGCAGCAATTCGCTCGCTTTCATCGGAAAATTCAAACAATGCTTCCACCCAACGCTTGGGAACCGCTTGGTAATGCAATTTCACCGAGGCTTGGACCGTGTGGTCTGCACCTGTAGCAGGAATGCGGTATCGAATTTGGTCGGTACCAGACCCTTCATTCCCATCCTTTCGATTGAAATCAAGATCCAATGCAGCCATGGGTCCCACCTGCACAGTATCATGCACAGGATGCATCGTGGAAAATCCTCTAGGGGTCAAACGATTATCCTTTAAAACAACGGCCGCCCGTTCCAAAACTTGGGTGGTCTGTCCGGCGACATCACCCAATACCATTTCATAAATCTGAACTTGGTCAGGATCTGATATTTCATCCCAATGGGGTTCGTAGCCCAAATCCCGACCATGGATTCCTACATCGGAAGTCCATCGGCCACTTTGGAAAAGGGTGTCGCCCTTCTCTCCGATAAGTGTGAATTCCAGAAATGCCAACCGAGCCGGATAACCACTGGGAAATTTATGGCCTACCAAATTTTCAAGTTCGACTTCAAAAACCCATTCTTCAGGAGCGGATGCCAACTGCCGAACGTGAAGTAGTGCCGTTTCGCGTTGCAGTGAATGGATGGTACGGCTGATGGTAGAATCGAATTGTGAGGGGGCTGCGCTCAGATTGAGTAAGACTGCGTTATCCCGCATCAATTTTAGCATGAAGGCGTTGCCTCCAACAAAATGATGACGTCCAAATCGCTGAGGAAATAGCCAATTGGGTTGGGTTGCTGCAATCGCTCCGCCTTCCACCAATGGCATGTGGCACGTTTGGCATTGCACGTTTTCGGCATTGTAAGCGGAATTCACCCATTCCAGATAAGTCGTTTGTTCAAAGAATACCTGACCCGTTTCTTCCCCTTCTAAATCTTGGGTATGCGTATACAAAGAATGGCAACTTGCACATACTTCGCTCCCACGCATGTGCTCACCAAAAGCTGGAATGAACCCCGTTTGTCCACTCATCAAACCATCCCATGGATTCTCAAATGCGCCCCAAGCAACGTGGTCAGGATTGATTGGCAAATCGCCATTGAAGCGTCCGGCCAATCCAATGTCATCAATGGCATGGCAGCCCGTACATCCCACTCCATCCAACCCTAACTCGTCTTGCATGAGGTCACTCATCGTATAGCCATTCACGCCGGCTGTTCCAGTCAAATGCGCCTCATGGAATCCTTGGGGAGCATGACAGGCAGTACAGACATTTTCAATGGCTTCCCGATGCTCAGGATTAATCAGCCCTTCATGATCCACTTTGGCTTGCCAAAAAGGGTCTCGGGCACTATTTGCCATCATCGTAGCTTGCCAATCTTGAACGGGGCTCACGGAGTTTCCGTATTCGTCCACCAATGCTTCCCCCTCTGGATCTGGCGCATGGCAATTCACACAATTTCCAGAGCCTGTGAAGTAAACCCCTTCTTCCGTGCACAATTCACCCATTCGACGTAGTGTCCATTCATCGTCATCCTTCGCCTGCAAACGATCCGGATGATAAGCTCCTGTAATCAAGGAACCTACCGAAATGGCCACCAAAGGCAAAATCAGGGCAATCAATCTCCGACGGTTCATTGTTTCGATTGGTATCTTTGCAAAGTTAGCTTGCAAAGCCCGTTGATGCCGACCCATTCTTCCCCCCATTTGAGCAGATATGCCTTACTGATTGCATGTCTCTCCTTATTCATGCCTGATTTTTCGATGGCGCAGGGTGCTCCAGAAGCAATCGTTGGAGAGCGTCTATTCGCGGCAGAATGGCCAGTGGCCGTTCGTCCAGCTAGCCATGAAGCGAATGAAAAGAATCTTTTAATCATTTGCCATAGCGGACTGGTCATGTGGTACAACGAAGAAAGCGGGGAAATCCGCGAAGAGCCCTTTTTGGATTTGAGTGCTTCAGGACTCGACCTCTGCGATTACGGCATCATGAGTGAACAAGGATTAAACGACCTCATCCTTGATCCTGATTTCGAAAACAACGGATTGTTTTATGTCATCTACAATGGCTATCGGCCTGATGGCACCGGGACGTTTATCGATGAGCGATTGATTTGCTTTGGGACCAATCCTGATCACACCATGGCAGATACCGCTTCCTGGTATGAAGTGCTCGAACTCGTTCAACCCGCTCGAGGTCACAATGGTGGTCAAATGCATTTTGGACCCAATGACGGGTACTTGTATATCAGCACGGGCGACGGTGGTGGAACCGGGACAGGTGAGACTGGCGGGGGAAGTGGAGGCGATGATCACGGACCCATCGGCAATGGTCAAAACCTTCAAACGCTGCTGGGAAAATTGCTCAGGATTGAGGTCCACGGGTTAGCACCATATACCATTCCAGCGGACAATCCATTTGTGGGGAATGATGAAGCCCTTGACGAAATCTGGGCCTATGGTTTTCGAAATCCTTGGCGATGGAGTTTTGACCGGCTTACCGGAGACAAATTCATTGGAGACGTTGGCGAGGTCGATTGGGAAGAAATCAGCATGGAAGCTGCCAGTTCTCAGGGTGGATTGAATTTTGGATGGCGATTGATGGAAGGGCCTATGTGCTATGAACCAGTCGTCGATTGTGACCCCGATGGAACGCTCCAATTGCCCATTTTCTCTTACCCCCATTACAATGGATGGTGCTCAGTCATTGGTGGATACCGTTATCGGGGCAATGACATCCCATCGTTGTATGGAAACTACATCTTTACCGATGCCTGCGGATTTTATGATGTGAAATTTTGGTCCTTAGCGGAGCAAGCAGATGGGTCATGGGTTGATGCTCCACTTGACATTCAGGTTCCTGGCGGATTTGTTCCTTGGGATGAAACACGGTTCGCCTTCAGTGAGAATAATGAAGGGGAGTTGTACTTGTGCACACGCCTCAACGTCTACAAATTGGTATACGATCCCGCGGATCAAGGAGGTACTGGTCATCTTGAGGCTCCTTTGCGGTTTAGCCCAAATCCGACAGCGATTGGACGCGATGTGATCCTGGATGCAGGGGAAGGCGTCTACTTAAATCGAATCCGAATAACCGAATCAAGTGGTCGCATCGTGCATAATGCCCAATTGGCCGTTCAGCAATCGCCTTATACTTGGAACACGACAGGGATGAATCCCGGTATTTACATTGTTGAGGTATGGATTCCTGGCAAGGACACCGCCCTGCGCGGAAAACTGAGCATCATTCGCTCAGATTAGCATCGCAATTGCAACGGTCAAATTGACCATCCCGCAACACAGGGTTAGAAAGGAGTCCAACGGAATCCAAAAAACATACTTGCAGTGAGGTGAAAGGTGATTCCTCAGGCATTTCTAGATGATAGCAAGGGATATTCTGACGTGGATTGCTTGCTGAAAAATTCACCTCGCAATCCAATAACCACGCCTCGACGTCTTGCATTGAAATTGGTGAAAGCCCTTCACAATCGATGAGGCAACTCAGCTGCACGTCTGGCAGAACCCCGTCAAGTTGCATACGGGATTTAATTCGCTTCGCTGGCATCCAGTTGCAACCCCGTTCTCCGAAGAAGAAAAAACTGAGGAACAATCCAATGATGACCCCAATGCCGTACCGCAGAAATCGTTGACGAAAATTCACGTTTCAAAAGTAATTTATTGAGCCGATGTCCGACGTCAGTTTGTAATTTCGATGTGAAATGATTCGTTGCGAGCAATTAGGATTTCAATACAACACAGAGTCGGAATGGATTTCGTTCCCCGACATTGCCTGTGGCAAGGGAGAACAATTGCTATTGCTCGGGCAATCCGGATCAGGAAAGACCACTTTGCTGCATCTTTTGTGTGGGATACTCAAGCCAGGCAAAGGAAACATCCTCATCAATAACCAATCATTGAATGACCTTTCCGAGCGAGAGCGCGACCTATTTCGAGGACAGCATTTTGGATTGGTTTTTCAAAAATCCCACTTTTTGCAAAGCCTCAGCGTCATTGAAAACCTTGCCATTCCCTCCTTTTTATTGGGAGAAAGATTCAATGAAAGCCAAGCAAAGACACTCCTCGATAAGCTAGGGATTGGCCATAAAGCGCATGAGCGCCCAAGAAATCTCAGCGTTGGAGAGCAACAGCGCGCCGGAATAGCGCGTGCGTTGATTCATCAACCGGCCATTGTGCTCGCTGATGAACCGACAAGTGCACTCGATGACGAAAGCACCGAAGCCGTGATTTCATTGTTGGAAGAACAAACACAAGAAGTCGGCGCCACACTGGTAATCGTAACACACGACCAACGGCTCAAAGACCGATACCCCAATCGCGTCTCATTGAACCCCCTTACAGCTGCGTCATGAATTGGTTTTACATCGCATGGCGGAATCTGGGGTTGAAGAAACTTCAAACAGGCCTGAGCTTGGTGCTTTTGGCTTTTGGTGTGGGCTTGGTCAGCTTGCTGATGCTCACGGAACGACAACTGTCAGATACATTCGATCGAAACATAGAAGACATCGATTTGGTATTGGGTGCCAAGGGCAGCCCCTTGCAATTGATTTTAGCCAACGTGTATCATGTTGATGCTCCAACTGGAAACATCCGACTCGCAGACGCTGAAAAAGTCATGCGCCATCCGTATATCGCCCAAGGAATACCATTGGCATACGGGGACAATTACCGTGGATTTCGCATCGTAGGCAGCACAAGGGATTACACCGAACACTATCAAGCCCAATGGTCCGAAGGAGTGCCATTTGAAGCACCTTTTGAAGTGGTGGTGGGATCACAGGTTGCTGAAACAACCGGTTTGCGTTTGGGTGATGAATTTTTTAGTGCCCACGGATTGCAAGACGAGACTGATGTCCACATGGACAAAACTTTTCGTGTCGTCGGCATTTTGGAAAAAAGCGGAAGCGTATTAGACCAGCTGTTGCTATGTGACATTGAAACCATTTGGGGGGTTCACGAAACACACGGCGACTCGATTGCACTTGCCGATCGGGAGATTACTGCTGTTTTGTTGAAGAAACGTAACCCCCTGGCGGTGCTTACCATACCAAACACCATTCGAGAAACCAACATGCAGGTGGCATTACCGGCGATTGAAATCAATCGATTGACACAAAATTTTGGCATCGGAATGAACACCCTTCGAGCCATTGCCGTGCTGATCATGTTCATCAGTTTTGCCAGCATTTTCATTTCTGTTTATGACAACCTGCTCGCACGGCGATACGAATTGGCATTGCTGCGAACAATGGGTGGTTCGCGCAAAGGGTTGCTCTTCCTTTTATTATTGGAGGGCGGAATTTTGAGCAGTGGTGGTGCTATTTTGGGCCTCTTTATCAGTCGAATTGGTTTATTTGGCCTGGCACAATTGGTTGAAAATAAATTCCATTATGACTGGGATGGACTCGGCATGATGACAACAGAGTGGCAGCTTTTGGGATTGGCTATATTTGTTGGGCTTTTGGCGGCTTCCATTCCTGGAATTTCCGCCATGAAAATTGATCCTTCGAGAACATTGACAGACGCAACATGAATCAAACTAAGTCACCCCTTCATAAAGTTCGATTTAAGAACGTTTGGTGGATAGGCGCCTTGGGGTTACTGACCATATCCATGTTGGACCTAAGTTCTTATTGTCATCCATCGGTTGAAGCTGAGCGAACATCGACGGCGGTCAAAGCGGCTTCGATGATGCCGACGAATCGCCTTTCAGAGGCGGACTTCGAATCAACAGAGGAAATAACGGAGGAATCAGCAGAATTGATCTCCACCATCGAGGAATCATCTTCCGTAGATGAGGCCACCGCCGCTCCTATTGATGAGGCCACCTCCGCTCCAGGTGAAGTCATTGATGGGTATTCCGAACTGACTTGGAAAACGTTAGAAGATGTAGAATTCAAAGATGTTTACATCGAAGAATTGGACGCTTATTACTGGAAGCCCACCTTTGGAAGTACCGTGAACAATTTGGAAAGTGAATCCGTGTACATCACGGGATACGTCATTCCCGTGGACTTGGACGAAGACTTCTATGTATTGAGCCGGTATCCTTTTGCCAATTGTTTTTTTTGTGGCGGAGCTGGGCCTGAATCTGTGATTGATTTGCGCTTTGATGGTAAATCCCCCAGGGTGTACCAAACAGATGAGCGGCTCACATTCGCTGGTAAGTTCCGGCTCAACGCCGACGATATCTACCAGATGAATTACATCTTAGATGGAGCAAAGGAGTTTAAGCCGTAATCAAGGCTTGTATTGATCCCGCAACCGTCCCTTATTAAAAATTCTAGCGCTGTCTTTTTTTCCTCTTCGCAACGCACGTTGTTCTTCTTCGGACATGTGAATGATTTCCTGACAGCTCGTTCCACATGTTCCCTCGTGTTTCTCCGAACAGGAAGCGCACTGAATGAAAAGCAAATTGCAACCAACATTCCTACAATTGGTATGATCATCACAGGGCGTTCCGCATTGATGACATTCTGAAATGACATCTGGCGTAATGCGCTCTGATAAGCGTTCATCGAAAACGAAATTTTTTCCAACAAACCGATTCTCTAATCCCTGGTTTCTGACTTGACGGGTGTATTCAATGATGCCTCCTTCCAATTGATGGACATTGGGAAATCCCCGGTGTTTCAACCATGCTGAAGCTTTTTCACACCTTATTCCTCCGGTGCAATACATCACGATGTTCTGATCTTCTTTTCCCTGAAGCATTTTCTCCACCATTTCAATCTCGTCACGAAACGTATCCGCATCGGGAGTGATGGCTCCTCTAAAATGCCCAACCTCACTTTCATAATGATTTCGCATATCAACCAAGATCGTATCCTCGTTGGATGTTAGCTCATTAAAAGAAACTGCGTCAAGGTGCACGCCTGTCTTGCATACATCAAATGCTTCGTCGTTCAATCCATCCGCAACGATTTTCTCTTTGACTTTTACAGTCAACTTGAAAAATGACTTTCCCTCGTCGACAGTAACATTCAGACGAATTCCTTCCAAGAAGGAAATGCTGTAAAGATGATCTTTGAATTCTTCGAATCGTTTCGTTGGAACCGAGAGCTGAGCATTGATTCCTTCCTTGGCAACATAAATGCGGCCAAGAACTCCAAAATCTTCCCAGTGCAGGAATAAATAATCTCGAAAGAAGGTGGGGTTGTGGATGTGTGCATAACGATAAAACGAGACGGTTGTCCGATCCTCGCCGTTCTCGTGCATGCGTTCCAACAGCACCTTACGATCGACCAAATTGCGCAGTTGCTTCATGCGATTACAAGTCACAGTGCCTCTCCAGCGCGGAGGGTCAATAATTAAACTTGGATAAAGATACGATATCCTTAACTTGAACGTTAAGTCAAAGGATTCTGAGCGTGACTCCTGACTTTCCATAAAAGCCCAATGATGCTTGAATTATGTAAAAAAGTGTTGCTCCGCGTGAGCACCAACCGCAAATTGTTCGTGCGGGAATTGAAAAAATCCATTCGACATTTGAAAGGAGACGACTTACAAAAATTCAAAGTTTGGTGCTTGGAACAATTCAAGCATTCCCACGGCAAGACAATAGAAAGGACCTTTCGGAATTACGCATTCACTTGAATGCAGATTGGACATTTCGCATGATCCCTTCATAACCGGCCCGCTTCACAGCAGTTCCTCGAAAGACCTCATTGAAGGTTTCTTCAGTCATTTCTTCCCAATCCTTACGATTCATGGAAAGCAGCTTTTCGTGCGGGTTCCATTCTGCTTCCTCATGTTGCTGAGCATGGCGATTCCACGGACAAACGTCTTGACAAATGTCACAGCCAAACACCCATGGAGCCAGGTGGCGATGAACCGGTTCCGGAATGGCGCCCCGCAGCTCAATGGTGAAATAGCTGATGCACTTTGAACCATCGACTACCTCAGGTTGAATGATCGCACCCGTTGGACAAGCGTCAATGCATCGCGTACAAGATCCACAGTGATCCGATGTGGGCCCATCTGGTTCGAGTTCAATGTCCAATATCATCTCCGCAATGAAAAAGAAGCTGCCCATTTTCTGATTGAGCAGTAAACTGTTTTTCCCTACCCATCCTAGGCCGCTCTTGGCTGCCCAGGCGCGTTCGTGGACGGGCGCTGAGTCAACGAAAACGCGGCCCGCTATTTCACCCCATTCTGACTGCGCCCATTTCATGAGTTCCTTTAGCTTCCACTTCAAGACATGATGGTAGTCTTTTCCATAAGCATATGTGGCTATGCGTGGTGATTCTGCATCAGTCGGCCCTTTTTCTGTATGATAGTTGAATAGCAACGAAACCACAGTCTTTGCTTCTGGGACGAGTTTTCGCGGGTCCAACCGCATGTCCACATTCCGCTCCAGATAACCCATTTCACCCGCGTATCCACGCTTCAACCACTCCTCCAATCGCGACGCTTCCCCTTCTAGAAATCCGGCCTGAGACACTCCAACTTGAGCAAATCCAAATTCTTTGGCCTTGCGAATCAATGCTTCCTTCCTGCTCCTTGCGTCAAGATCAGACTGCATCATGATTCATCGGCAAACAAAGACCCAGATTTGCCAGATTGCGATCTGCCCAAGTGGTGATACGCCGCGGGAGTGGCTTGTCTTCCGCGAGGGGTCCTCACCAACAACCCTTCCTGAATGAGATAAGGCTCATAAACCTCTTCCAAGGTTCCTGGATTCTCGCCAATGGCAGTAGCGATGGTTGAGGCTCCTACTGGACCTCCATTGAATTTATCAATGAGCGCAGTCAGGATGCGATTGTCCATTTCATCCAATCCCTTCCGGTCCACATTCAACGCATCCAATGCAAACTCCGTAATGCTCAGGTTGATCACGCCGTCACCTTTGATTTCTGCAAAATCCCGCACTCGCCTCAGCAATGCATTCGCAATTCTCGGGGTTCCTCTTGAACGCGACGCAATTTCATAAGCGGCCGCTTGTTCAATGGGAATATTCAATATCCCGGCACTTCTTTCGACAATATCGGTCAGCGTTTTGGCATCGTAATACTGCAATCGCAAGTTGATGCCAAACCGGGCACGCAACGGTGCAGTCAACAAGCCTGAACGCGTTGTTGCCCCAACCAGCGTAAAAGGATTTAATTCAATCTGGACCGTCCGCGCATTGGGTCCGGTATCGATGACCAAATCAATCCGAAAATCTTCCATGGCACTGTACAAGTACTCTTCCACCACGGGCGAGAGACGATGGATCTCATCAATGAAAAGCACATCGTTTGTTTCCAGATTGGTCAAGAGACCTGCCAGATCACCCGGCTTATCCAAGACAGGTCCCGACGTCGTACGAACCGAAACATCAAGCTCATTGGCAATGATGTTCGCAAGCGTCGTTTTTCCTAAACCAGGGGGACCATGCAACAAGGTGTGATCCAATGATTCGCCGCGCTTAGAAGCGGCCTGAACAAATACCCCTAAGTTTTCCAATGCTGCCCGTTGCCCTGTGAAATCTTCAAAGCGGGCAGGCCTGAGCACCCGATCGAGCTCTCCATCGGTTGGTTGTTCCGCTTCATTTCGCAGGTCAAAATCCTCAATCATGGATGCAATTTAATTCGGATAGGCATAAAAAAGCCCCATCAATTCAATCGATGAGGCTCTTTATCAAATGTCTTGTAGCTCTAATGGATTTCCTCGCCGGCTATAGCTGGCGTTGTCTGTGGGACAAAGTCGTCCTCGTGAGCTGGATTTGAATAATCATAAGCCCAACGATGCACTACAGGCAACGCTCCTTCCCAATTGCCGTGTACGTGTTTAACTGGAGTTGTCCATTCCAATGTATTCGACTTCCAAGGGTTCTGCACCGCTTTTTGTCCGTAGAAAATGCTATAGAAGAAATTGAACAAGAAGAACAATTGACCAATCGCGCCGATGATGGCAAAGGTTGAGATCACAGGTTGAAGGTCCATGACCGAATCCAAGAAATCGAAATTGCTGTATTCGTAGTACCTCCGAGGAGCTCCTGCAATTCCCACAAAGTGCATCGGGAAGAATACGCCATAACCAGCGATCAACGTAACCCAAAAGTGGGCGTAGCCAAGTTTCGTATTCATCATTCGCCCGAACATTTTAGGGAACCAATGATAAATTCCTGCCAGCATGCCAAAAATGGCAGACATCCCCATGACGATGTGGAAGTGGGCCACTACGAAATAGGTGTCGTGAACGTTGACGTCCAAAGCTGAATCTGCAAGAATGATTCCCGTCAATCCTCCCGTCACAAATGTGCTCACCAGACCAATGCTAAATAACATTGCTGGTGTGAACCGGATATTGCCTTGCCACAAGGTGGTGATGTAGTTAAATGCCTTCACCGCTGAAGGAATGGCAATCAACAACGTGGTGAAAACAAATACCGAGCCCAAGAATGGGTTCATTCCTGTGACAAACATGTGGTGTCCCCAAACGATGAAGCTCAGAAAACCAATTCCCAAGATTGACCCTACCATCGCCTTGTACCCAAAGATGGGCTTCCGAGCATTGGTTGCGATGACTTCCGAACTAATTCCCAATGCTGGCAATAGTACGATGTATACCTCTGGGTGACCAAGGAACCAGAAAAGGTGTTGATACAAGACTGGACTACCACCTGTTACATCCAACGCTTCGCCGCCGATGAAAATGTCAGAC